>NZ_OX341517.1:990833-1356666 GCF_946995915.1 Aminobacter niigataensis | reverse complement strand
TGCCCCGTGACGCAGGTCGGCATCGACACCAACATTCTGCTGCGCATGGTGCTGAACGACGACCCCGATCAGCAGGCGAAAGCACTCGCATTCGGGAGCGGCCTGAGCGAGGAGACCCCCGGGTTCATCAGCCTGATTGTGCTGGTTGAATTCAGTTGGGCTCTTGCATCGCGTTACCGGCAGACGAAGGACCAGACCTTGACCACCATTCACAGGCTGCTGAAGGTGAGGACGCTCGCCTTCGAGGACTTCGATGCGGTCGTCCGCGCGCTGGAGCGCGCGGCCGCCCCGCAAGTGGACTTTGCCGATGCGTTGATCGCCGAGCACAATCTGCAACTCGGCTGCTCGCACACGGTGACGTTCGACTTGTCTGCCGCAAAGTCCATCCCATCCATGGAACTGCTTTCGTGAACACGCCCACCCGCCTCATTACACCTGAAAAGCGCGGCGAGGACGCCGACAACAGCCTGCGCCCGCAGACGCTCGACGATTTCGTCGGCCAGGCGGCTGCGCGCGCCAACCTGAAGATCTTTATCGAGGCGGCCAAGGGCCGTGGCGAGGCGCTCGACCACGTACTGTTCGTCGGCCCGCCCGGCCTCGGCAAGACGACGCTCGCCCAGATCATGGCGCGCGAGCTCGGCGTCAATTTCCGCTCGACCTCAGGCCCGGTGATCGCCAAGGCCGGCGACCTCGCAGCCCTTCTGACCAATCTCGAAGAGCACGACGTGCTGTTCATCGACGAGATCCACCGGCTCAACCCGGCGGTCGAGGAAATCCTCTACCCGGCGATGGAGGACTACCAGCTCGACCTGATCATCGGCGAAGGCCCGGCGGCTCGCTCGGTGAAGATCGACCTCGCCAAGTTCACGCTGGTGGCCGCAACGACGCGCCTCGGCCTGCTCACCAACCCGCTGCGCGACCGCTTCGGCATCCCGACCCGGCTCAATTTCTACACCGTCGAGGAGTTGGAGCTGATCGTGCGCCGCGGCGCGCGCATCCTCGGCATGCCGCTCGCCGACGACGGCGCCATCGAGATTGCGCGGCGCGCCCGCGGCACGCCGCGCATCGCCGGCCGCCTGCTGCGCCGCGTCCGCGATTTCGCCTCCGTCGCCGGTTCCGGCCCCGTCGACCGCCGCATTGCCGACGAGGCGCTGTCGCGACTTGAAGTCGACGCACTCGGCCTCGATTCGCTCGACCGGCGCTATCTCTCGATGATCGCGATGAATTTCGGCGGCGGTCCTGTCGGCATCGAGACCATCGCGGCCGGCCTGTCCGAGCCGCGCGATGCCATCGAAGACATCATCGAGCCCTATCTGATCCAGCAGGGCTTCATCCAGCGCACGCCGCGCGGCCGCATGCTGACCGCCAACGCCTGGAAGCACCTTGGCCTCGAAATCCCGCGCGACCTCGCCGTGCAGCAGATCAACCTGTTCCAGGAAGAGGAATGAGCCCGGCTGGCTATCGTCCTGGGCTGATCGCCGACATCGTTCGGCTGCACGCCGAATATTACGCCCGCGACTGGGGTTTCGGCCTGCCCTTCGAAGCCAAGGTGGCAGGCGAGCTTTCCACCTTCATGCGCGATTTCCGGCCGGGCCAGGATTTCTTCGCAGCCGAATACGACGACGATGGCGCCCTGCTGGGCACGATCAGCATCGAGGCGCCGACCGCAGTCGAGCCGTTGGCGCATCTGCGCTGGTTCATCACCAGCGACAATGCGCGTGGCACCGGACTGGGGCGCCGGCTGATGGGCGCAGCGATCGAGCATGCTGACATGAAGGGCTTTCCCAGGGTCTATCTCACGACCTTCGCCGGGCTCAGTCCCGCGCGCCACCTCTACGAGTCCTTCGGCTTTGCGCTTGTGGCGGAAGAAGAACGCGACCAGTGGTCCGGCGGCGTGCGCGAGCAGCGCTTCGAGCGCCCGAGGACGCGGTAGCCACGCTCAGTTCTCCCTCCCGAACATCCGAGAAGTGGCCCGCCTGCCGGGGAGAGAACCTATTCCTTTTCCACCGGGAACGGTGTCGATTCCCAGATCCGAGCAAACCCCTTCGGCAGTTTCGCAATGCGCATCGCTTCCCAGACCGCCAGCTGCCGGGCAATGGCAAGCCGGTCGCCCTTGTCGAGTGCCGGCCCGAGGCCATCGACCACAGACGCCACCTCCGCTTCGGCAAAGCCTGGAATGCCCCACAAGGAGCGGCCGTTCCTGAGATCGTCCAGCCTGACTCGCGCCGTCTCCAGGTCCCCGCGCGCCGCGTGCAGACAAACTCCGCGCAGTTCGTCGATCTCGAAACGGCGATACGGGAGCGGCTTGGTTTCGACATAAGCGACCAGATCGTCGAGCGTCTCGATGCTGCGGAAGATGGGCAGGATATCTCGCTCCAACTGCGTGACGAGTTGGAGAACTCCTTCGGGATCCCAAGTGAAAAGCCCGGGCGTTTCCCGGTCGATTCGATCGCCCCAGTTAAGGGGGAAATTGCCGACAGGTTCACAAAAATGGGTCACAGCCCATTTCGGAACAAAATACTCATCGTGATTGCGAGTCAGGATAACGACGCCTCGCAGCACATGCCGTATTGGCTTCATGACAAGCCAGCGACCGATAATCTCGAGATCCGTGTGGCCGGTCAGAAGCGGCTTGATATGACGCTTGATGAGTTGCGAAGCCGTCATTCGTAAGGCCTCACTTCGATTATGATGATCGGGCGACCATGAAAAGCAAGCCTCCTCGCAAACTCGATCGCCCGGCTGCGGCTGAGACCCCTGCGCCCCGTCTTTAGATCATAGACACAGATCGGACCAACATTTCGATCTTCCAGCACATCGACGCGCACCGCACTGAAATCGATCAGAGTTTCCTCCATTCGTTTCAGCAATGACTGCTCTGAAGTCAGGGTTGGGTCTTTGAGCGTTAATATCTTCTTATGCAGTCGCGTGTGCACCCGAAGACTGTCGCACTCGAGTATGGGCCAGCGAGTTTGGCTTCCTGCATCGCTTCGTCCGACAACCTTTGCACGAGTTCGAGCTTGGTGCAGACCTTCTCCGTCTCGGCGCGCGAGAGCATGCCGACGAAGCTCAACGATGTCAGCAACGACCCGTTCGGCCGACGCTCCTTCGCCGTGAAGGCCAAGCAGGCCCTTTGGTCCCGCGTGTTGCCAGCCGATAAACTGTTGTAGAGCTGTCGCCCGGCCTCGAAGGCTTGCCGAGCAACCGGCGCATTTGCGCGCTGGATCACTGGTAGCGACATCGGCCCTTGAGGGGTCCATAGCATCTTGCTGACCGGAGTACCGGCACCGTCAAGCACGGTTTGGCTCGTGCCCTCGGTCTGGAAGACGAAACGCCGTCCACCTGGAAGGCTTACCGTGTGCCGTACATGCGGACTTCCCGGTCGGTTGGATAGTCCAACACGCGTCACGATCCGCGCGCGGCAGGTTTGCTTGAGGAAGCCGCCCCGCCTCTCTGGCCGGGTGTAACGCTTGGCGACGCTCGGGCGCCAGACAGATTTCGGTTCGGTCGCGAGCGCCCGGCACCTCCACCAGCATCGGTCCACTGGCCGCCATCATGATTGCCCGATGGCACTCTCGGTTGGGCGGGGTTGAAGCCTGCCTTCAGCCGCAGCCGCAGCAGTTTGACGTCGAGGTCGAGGCCGACATGCCTCGTGCGGAATTTCCTGAGAGCCGTCTCTTCATCGTTTGTGTTCGTCATGCTCGTCCCATCGCCAAGTCAAAGCGATAGTACAAGAAAATATTCCTACAATCAATGATTGAGTTCGGCAGACATTACTCCAAGCCCCTCACCACCTCCAGCACATCCGGTTCGGCTTTGCGTCCTTCAAACTCGTCGACGATGCCGAAGGCGCCGCCATAGCCCCAGATCGACCAGGCAAAACCATGCGTCTCGGCGCGGGCGATCATGTCTTTGACATAGCCAGCCCGCCAGGCGCCGGGCATGACGAAGGGATTGCCGTATTCCTGGCGGATCATGCCGAATTCGCCGAGGTAGATGTTTTCGCGCGCAACGCCATGTTTCCCGGCCCACTCGGCAACCATGCGAAACGGCGTGTCGAGCAGCGCGTCGAGCTTGGCCTTGGTGTCCACGGTCGCCACCTGCTCGTCGAGATAGGACAACAGGCCGGAACGGCGCAACAAGGGTGCCTCGGCCCTGATCTTTTCCCTGACCTTGTCGAGCGCGGCGTCGAGCTCTGCGCGCGGCACGGAATGGGGCGGATAAGGCAGTCCGGTGACGTAGGGAATGAAGTCGCCGGCCCAGGTCGCGCCCTGGTGGGTGAGCAGGAACGGTGCATAGCTGTGGAAGGTCCAGATGATGTTGTCGTCCGGGATCTCCTTGGGATCGATGGCCGCGAGCCCTTCGGCGCTGGCCCAGCAGCCGCCCGAAAGCACCAGCGTCAGCCGTGTCGCCGCGGCACGGGCAGCAGCATGGAGGCGCTTGAGGCGCTCGGGCCAGACTTTGGTTTGCCCAGGCTCGCAATCGACGACCGGCTCGTTCATCAATTCGAACGCGACCTGGGCCGGATCTTCCTTCGACAAGGTGAGCCCCATCTGGCGGACCAGTTCGACATAGCCGTCGAACAAGGCAGGGTGATCCATCACCTCGGCCATGCCGATCTTGCGGTTGCCGCCGGCGGGAATGAGATGGAGATCGACGACCGCCTTGAGCCCGGCAGCGTTGATCTGGCGAGCGGATTCCAGAACGCTTTCGAACAATCGCTCGCGCAGCGCCGCAGTCTTTTCCGACAGGAAGACCGAGGGATCGACGGGAATGCGCACGACATCGAAACCGTCGGCCTTGAGTGCCTCGAGGTCGGCCGCGCCGAGCCGCTTGCGCCATTCCGGAAAGGGCAGCATGACCTCGGCGTCGCCCCAGCGGGCCTCGTCGGGCCAGGTGTCCCAGATGTCGAGATTGATGCCGCGCTTCATCGAAAACGTCGCGGCAGCGGCCGCACAGACCGACAGCGCCAGCGCCAGCAACGCCACAAGTGAGGTCTTGATCATCGCCACTATTGCTGCCATCCGGTTCGCTGCAGACAAGACTGGTGCCGAAAAGTCCCGAAAAAGGAAAGCCCCATGGCCGTTCATGGTGAAGAAGACGCGCTGGCTGCCGGCCTTTCCGGCGCGCTGACGCCGTTCGGCCATCGGCTGATGGCGCGGGTCTATTATGCCGACACCGACTTCTCCGGCGTGGTCTACCATGCGCGCTATCTCGAATTCTTCGAGCGCGGACGTTCGGACTTCCTGCGCCTTGCCGGCGTTCACCACACCGAGCTCGCCGACGGCAAGCATGGCGAAAAGATCGTCTGGATAGTGCGCCGCATGGAGATCGACTTCCGTGCGTCGGCCCGGATCGACGACGTGCTGACCGTCGACACCCGCACCGTGGATATCTCGGGTGCCCGCATCACCATGGCCCAGCAATTGAAGCGCGGCGACGAGGTGCTGGTCGAAGCCCGGGTGGAGGCGGCGATCGTCGGCGAAAACGGGCGCCCCAGGCGTTTCCCCAAGGACTGGGTCGAAGCCTTCATGCCGGGGCAATGATCGCCCGCACGGTCCCAGCCGATCACAAGCCCAGCCGATCACAAGATTGTGTGACACAAAAGCCGGATGGCTGCCCGTCCGCCTCGCCAAACCCAGTCGCCTCGGGCTATCGCATCAGCCAGGCCTTAAGTTCCTAACCCATCTTTAACCATAACGGTCCATTAAGGGAGCGGTGAAAGTCGTAAGGATTCCGAGCGGCCTTCCTTTCACCAAATTTCGTCCCGAAAAGGCCCAAAAGGCGCATTTTGGGGACTTCCGGAAGCTTCGCGCGAACGGGCCACGACGGGATGATGCGCAAGGGCTAGCCGAAAGCGGGCCCCGGAAATCTTAAGGACTGTTACAAGATGGAAAACCTACCTCTCGCCCAGACCGGCGCGGAATTGTCGATCTGGGCGCTGTTCTGGCAGGCCGGCTGGGTGGTCAAGCTGGTGATGCTGGGCCTGCTCGGCGCGTCGGTGTGGACCTGGGCCATCATCGTCGACAAGCTGGTCGCCTATAACCGCATGCGCGCGGCGCTGAACCGCTTTGAGCAGATCTTCTGGTCCGGCCAGTCGCTCGAAGAGCTCTACCGCAACCTTTCCGACCGCAAGACCACGGGCATGAGCGCGATCTTCGTCTCTGCCATGCGCGAGTGGAAGAAGAGCTTCGAGAAGGGCGCAAAGTCGCCGCTGGCGCTGCAGACCCGTATCGACAAGGCAATGGACCTGGCGCTGACGCGCGAGATGGAGCGGCTGGAAGGCCGACTCGGCTTCCTCGCCACCATCGGTTCGGCCGCCCCCTTCATCGGCCTGTTCGGCACCGTTGTCGGCATCATGACCTCGTTCCAGGCCATCGCCGGCTCGAAGTCGACCAACCTCGCGGTCGTCGCACCTGGTATCGCCGAAGCGCTGCTGGCCACCGCCATCGGCCTGCTCGCTGCCATTCCCGCCGTCATCGCCTACAACAAGCTGTCATCCGACGCCGGCAAGATCGCTCTGCGGATGGAGGGCTTCGCCGACGAGTTCTCCGCCATACTCTCGCGCCAAATCGATGAAAAAGTCGCGCCGCGGGCCTGAGGAGTAGACCATGGGTATGTCAGTTAGCGCGGGCGGTTCGGGCCGCGGCGGGCGCGGCCACCGGCGGCGTGGCCGCCATCACGGACTGATGTCCGAAATCAACGTCACGCCGTTCGTCGACGTCATGCTGGTGCTGCTCATCATCTTCATGGTGGCCGCACCGCTGATGACCGTCGGCGTGCCGATCGATCTGCCCGAGACCGCAGCCAAGGCGCTGAACTCGGAAACGCAGCCGATCACCATCTCGATCAACGAAGCCGGCCAGATCCACATCCAGGAAACCGAGATCCCGATCGACGAGGTCGTCGCCAAGCTCGGCGCCATCGCCAAGGCCGGCTACGAGGAGCGCATCTATGTGCGCGGCGACAAGACCGCCGACTACGGCACGGTGATGAAAGTCATGGCTCGAATCCAGGCCGCCGGTTACAACAAGATCGGCCTCGTCACGCTGCAGGAACAGGACCAGTAGCCCGCAAAATGAAGACCGGCCTCACGACATCTGTGGTTCTGCATGCAGCGATGCTGGGCTTCGGCCTGTTCACGCTGTCGGCACCCAGCGCCCTCGAAGTCGCCGACGTCGAGGCGTTCCCGGTCGACATCGTGCCAGTGGAATCGATCACCCAGATCCAGAAGGGCGACAAGAAAGCCCCGGTCAATGAAAAGCCGGCGCCCAAGCCGACAAGCCGACCCGACATCGTGCCCGACGCCCAAAATGTCGGCGACAACAAGATCGACAGCGACAAGCCGCCGACGCCCGAGCCGACCCAGAAGGAGGTCGACGTCGCGGCTGCTCCGCCGCCCTCGCCCAAGCCCGAGCCAAAACCGGCCGAAAAACCCAAGCCCGAGCCGGCCAAGCAGGCCGAGCCCAAGCCGACGCCCGTGCCGGCGACGGAAGTGACGCCCGAACCGCAGCCCAAGCAGGACGTGAAGCCGGACCCGGTTGCCGAGACGATCGTCAACGACCAGGCCGAAGCGGAAGCCGTGAAGCTGCCGGAAAACGCGCCTGCGCCCGAGGCCAAGCCCAAGCCCCCGCAGGCCCAGACGGCCAAGACGCCCGACCGCAAGCAGGACGACAAGCAGGCCCAGGAGGCCGCGTCGAAGCCGAAGTCGGAAGAGAAGGAATTCAACGCCGACGAGGTCGCTGCCCTGCTCAACAAGCAGAAGCCCTCGGGTGGCGGCGCCAAGCGCTCGACCGAACAGGCATCGCTGGGCGGAAAGAAGGACACCGGCGGCAGCAAGCTCAGCCAGAGCGAGATGGATGCGCTGCGCGGCCAGATCCAGCGGTGCTGGAACGTGCCGGCGGGCGCCATGGATGGCGGCGCGCTGAAGGTTTCCGTCCAGTTCAAGCTGAGCCAGACCGGCGAGATCGAAGGACGGCCCGAGATCATCTCCGGCGGTGGCGCCGCCGGCATCGAACGTGCGGCAGCGGAATCGGCGCGTCGCGCCGTGCTGCAATGCGCGCCCTACAATCTTCCCGCCGACAAATACGAAGCCTGGGCGGATGTCATCGTCAACTTCGACCCAAGCGAGATGTTCTGAGCGCCTGGCGCTCACCCGGAACTAAGAGGCCTGTCTTATGAAGCATGTAATCAAAGCGATCCTTCTGATCGGCGCCATGGCGAGCGGCATGACCGCGTTCGCCACCCTGCCCGCTCGCGCGCTGGTCGAGATCGACGTCAACAAGGGCAATGTCGAGCCGCTGCCGATCGCCATCACCGACTTCCTGTCGGGCGATGCGATGGGCGCCGAGATCGCCGGCATCGTCGCCGCCGACCTGCAGCGTTCGGGCCTGTTCGCACCGATCGACAAGGGCGCCTTCATCGAAAAGATCTCCAACCCCGACGTCGCGCCGCGCTTCGACGACTGGAAGGTCATCAACGCCCAGGCGCTGGTTACCGGCCGCGTCAGCCAGGAGGCCGACGGCCGGCTCAAGGCCGAGTTCCGGCTGTGGGACACCTTTGCCGGCCAGCAGCTTGCCGGCGAGCAGTTCTTCGCCAACAAGACCAATTCGCGCCGCATCGCCCACATCATCGCCGACGCCATCTATGAGCGCCTGACCGGCGAAAAGGGCTATTTCGACACCCGCGTCGTGTTCATCGACGAATCGGGCGCCAAGACCGCGCGCAAGAAGCGCCTCGCCATCATGGACCAGGACGGCGCCAATGTGCGCTATCTCTCGGACGGCCGTTCGATGGCCATGACGCCGCGCTTCTCGCCGACGCGTCAGGAAATCACCTACATGTCCTACGAGAGCGGCCAGCCGCAGGTCTATCTCCTGCAGATCGAGACCGGCCAGCGCGAACTCGTCGGCAACTTCCCCGGCATGACGTTTGCGCCGCGCTTTTCGCCCGACGGCCAGAAGGTGATCATGAGCCTGCTGCGCGACGACGGCAATTCCAACGTGTTCTCGATGGACCTGCGCAGCCGCACCACGACGCGCCTGACCAATTCCAGCGCCATCGACACCTCGCCTTCCTATTCGCCTGACGGTTCCAAGGTCGTCTTCACCTCCGACCGTGGCGGCCAGCCGCAGATCTACGTCATGGGCGCCGACGGCTCTGGCCAGACCCGCGTCTCCTTCGGTGGCGGCAGCTATTCGACGCCGGTGTGGTCGCCGCGCGGCGACCTGATCGCCTTCACCAAGCAGTCGGGCGGCCAGTTCCAGATCGGCGTGATGAAGACCGACGGCTCGGGCGAACGCATCCTATCGACCGGCTTCCAGCAGGAAGGCCCGACCTGGGCGCCAAACGGCCGCGTCGTGATGTTCTTCCGCGACCAGCCCGGCGGCGGCGGTCCCAAGCTCTATTCAGTCGACCTCACCGGCCGCAACGAACAGGCGATCCCGACCTCGGGCTTCGCCTCCGACCCGGCCTGGTCGCCGCTGCTCGACTGAGCAGCCTGATAGTTAACCTAGCGCCCCAGGCGCGACGAAAGGACCAGGCGGCGTCATTTGCCCAATGACGCCGCCTTTCTGCCGTATTTTCGCCTACGGTGCGCGGCGAAGTGCATGTTCGACGACTGCCGTATGCGGGGACGCTACAACGAGCGGCAACGAAATTTTAACCATGTTTCTTGAATGCCGGTTAACCCCAACGTGGTTACTGGATGTTCAACGAAATCACTTGAATGCGAAGGAGAGGCGGGATGCGCCGTATCGCAAAATTTGCAACCAACCCCGTGGTCGTGGCGCTCATCGCCTCGCTGGCGATTGCCGGCTGTGCCTCGAAGAAAACCCCTAACAACGCGGCCGATCTCGGCCTCGGCGGCAGCGCCGGTGCAGCGACCCCGGGTTCGTCCCAGGACTTCACCGTCAATGTCGGCGACCGCATCTTCTTCGACACCGACTCGTCGTCGGTTCGTGCCGATGCGCAGGGCATCCTGAGCCGTCAGGCCCAGTGGCTGAACCAGTATCGCCAGTATGCGATCGTGGTCGAAGGCCATGCCGACGAGCGCGGCACCCGCGAGTACAACCTGGCCCTCGGCGCCCGTCGCGCCGCAGCCACCCGCGACTACCTGATCTCGCAGGGCGTTGCCTCGAACCGCCTGAAGACGATCTCCTACGGCAAGGAACGTCCGGTCGCGGTTTGCGACGACATCTCCTGCTGGTCGCAGAACCGTCGTGCTGTCACGACGCTCTCCGGCGCCGGCAGCTGAGCGGTCGAAAAGCGACACAGTTGAACGAAAGGCGGTCCTTCGGGCCGCCTTTTGCTTATCTGGACGACTGAAACAAAATTTGGCCGAAGTCTCCGGTCCTGATAAACGACGAGAGCGCATCGGCGCGAAGCAACCATTTCCGTTCCACGGCGAGAGGCTAATGCATTTTCGATCAATCCTGAGTGGCACGCTTGCCATCTTCCTATTATCCGGGGCCGCGGCGCATGCGCGCGACGGCATCGGCATCGACCTTCCGAAATTCGGCCTGCCGGGCGTCTTCGGCAGCAAGACTGAGAGCCACGAAGCGCCGATCCAGCTTGCCCAGGCAGGCGATCCCCGCGTGACCGCACTCGAAGAGGAAATCCGCAAGCTCAACGGCAGCATCGAGGAACTGAACTTCCAGATCCTGCAGATGCAAGAGCAGATGCGGAAAATGCAGGAAGACAACGAGTTCCGCTTCCAGGAACTCGAGGGCGGCGGACAAAAGAAGTCCGACGCCTCCGGCACCACCAACAATAACAGCTCGATCGTTGAGGCGCCCACGGCGCCTCAATCGGGTCAGGCGCAGGCCACCGCGCCCGCCACCAACGGCCAGAGCGTCGAGGACGTCATCGTCGATTCCGGCACCGGCGAACCCGGCACCACGATCGAGGGCGGTACGGGTACACCGCCGCGGACCTTCGGCACCATCACTGTCGACAAGAACGGCAATGTCGTCTCCGACTCGATCGACCAGCAAGCGGCAACGCCAGTGCAGCCGCAGACGCCTGCCACAGCGCAGCCGGCCCAGCCCAAGGCCAATGGCACGGCGGTTGCGGCACTGCCGTCGACGGACGACCCGGACGAGCTCTACCGCAACTCCTACCAGTTCGTGCTTTCCGGCGACTACACCACCGCCGAAGAAGGCTTCCGCGACCACATCCAGCGCTTCCCGGCCGACCCCAAGACGGCGGACGCACGTTTCTGGCTTGGCGAGTCGCTGCTCGGCCAGAAGAAATACCGCGACGCTGCCGAAATCTTCCTCAGCGCCAGTAAGGAATACCCGAAATCCAAAAAGGCCCCCGAAATGATGCTGAAGCTCGGCGTTTCGCTGGTCGGCCTGAAGCAGCGCGAAGTTGCCTGCGCCACTTTCGGCGAAATCGGCAAGCGCTACCCCAACGTTTCCGGCGCGATCAAGGAGCGGGTCAAGCAGGAACGGGCCCTCGCCGCGTGCTGACGCAGCCGACCGACGCTGACTTTTTTCCAGACTTTTCCGGTTTCGACTTCGCCGCGCATAAGACCATCGTCGCAGCGGTTTCCGGCGGCAGCGATTCGACTGCCCTGCTTCTCCTTCTCAAAGCCCATCTCGCCCGGCACGCGCCCTTGACGCGGCTGCTGGCCGTCACCGTCGACCACGGGCTCCGGCCCGGCTCGGGCGCGGAGGCCGAACAGGTGGCAAAGCTTTGCGCTTCTCATGGCATCGCCCATCGCACGATGCGGTGGCTCGGCGACAAGCCACAGGCAGGCATCCCGGCCGCAGCGCGGGACGCGCGCTACGATCTCCTGGCCGAGGCCGCGCGCGATGCTGGCGCAACGATCGTAGCCACCGGGCACACCGCCAACGACCAAGCCGAGACGGTGCTGATGCGCGGCATGCGCGGCACCGGCCGCGGCAGCGCCGGCATGGCGCCGGCAACGCTGTTCGATGGCGACATCTGGATCGTCCGCCCGCTGCTGGGCCAGCGCCGCGACAGGCTGCGCGCGGCACTGAGCGCACGCGGCATCGGCTGGATCGACGATCCGACCAACACCGATGTCGCCTATGAGCGCCCGCGCATGCGGCTGTCGCTCGGCGACCAGAGCGAAACGCGTATCCCGACGGCGCTCGCCGAAGCCCGGCAGGCCGGTGAAACGCGGACAGAACTCGGCCGGCGCGCAGCCACCTTGTTGACCGAGCTGGCAAGCAAGGTTGCCCCCGGACTGCTCTGCCTCGATGCTTCATTCCTGCAAGCGCCCGACAATGACGCAGCATGTTACGCCCTGCGCATCCTGGTAGCGGTCGCCGGCGGCGTGCCCCACCTGCCCGATGAGGCCCGTACCCAGGACCTACTGGCGCGGCTGGCGAACGGTATTGCAGACGAAAAACCGGCCCGCGCCACATTGTCGCGCGCCCTGGTCGACGCACGCCGAACCGGGATCTTTGTCCTGCGCGAAGGCCGCGGCCTGCCGGCTCCGGCAACGCTGGCTGGCGGTATCTGGGACGGCCGCTACAGGCTCATGCCGGCGGGGCAAGGAACAGGATCGGCCGTCGCACCAGTCGGTCCGCTCACGGCGAGGACGATATCGATCGAAACAACGGCGCCGGAAAGTCTTGTCAGGAACGCACTTGCGGCCGAGCCTGGGTCGTGGCGCGGGGGAAAATTCGCCGGCTTGCTGTCGGAGGCGGGTGCCGCCCCGGTTGCGGCGCCCTGGGCACGGTTCCTGCCGGCCTTCGATCTCGCCCCTGCACGGGCTCTCCAAAAATTGATCGGCACGGCACATGTGCCGGACCCGCCATGCCGTGGCCACATTGGCGTTGGAGCTTAACCGAGACTTAGGGACGCGCTTGGCAATGTGGCAGCCCGTGCCTATGTTAGGGGCAAGCTTACTCACACCATGCGCGTTCCCCGCGAACGCCAACGGGACACTCGATGAATCCGAACTATCGCAACTTCGCGCTGTGGGCGATCATAGCCGTTCTACTCATCGCCTTGTTCAACCTGTTCCAGACCCCGCAGACCCGCGGCGCGTCGAGCGAAGTGGCCTATTCGCAGTTCCTCCAGGACCTGAATTCGGGCCGCGTCAAGACGGTGACGATTGCCGGCGACCGCATCAGCGGCACCTATATCGACAACTCGACCGGCTTCCAGACCTACTCGCCTGGCGACCCCACGCTGGTGTCGCGGCTTGAGGAAAAGAGCGTCACCATCAACGCCCGCCCCGAGAATGACGGCTCCGGCTCGATCTTCTCCGTGCTGTTGTCCTGGCTGCCGATGATCCTGATCCTCGGCGTGTGGATCTTCTTCATGCGCCAGATGCAGTCGGGCTCCGGCCGCGCCATGGGTTTTGGCAAGTCCAAGGCCAAGCTTCTGACCGAAGCGCATGGCCGCGTCACCTTTGGCGACGTCGCCGGTGTCGACGAAGCCAAGGAAGACCTCGAGGAGATCGTCGAATTCCTGCGCGACCCGCAGAAGTTCCAGCGCCTCGGCGGCAAGATCCCGCGCGGCGTGCTGCTCGTTGGCCCTCCCGGCACAGGCAAGACCCTGCTTGCCCGTTCGGTCGCCGGTGAAGCCAATGTGCCGTTCTTCACCATCTCTGGCTCGGACTTCGTCGAAATGTTCGTCGGCGTCGGCGCAAGCCGTGTCCGCGACATGTTCGAGCAGGCCAAGAAGAACGCGCCCTGCATCATCTTCATCGACGAAATCGACGCCGTCGGCCGCCATCGTGGCGCCGGCCTCGGCGGCGGCAACGACGAACGCGAGCAGACGCTGAACCAGCTGCTGGTCGAGATGGACGGCTTCGAGGCCAACGAGTCGATCATCCTGATCGCCGCGACCAACCGTCCCGACGTCCTCGACCCCGCGCTGCTGCGTCCGGGCCGCTTCGACCGCCAGGTCGTGGTGCCGAACCCCGACATCGTCGGCCGCGAGAAGATCCTCAAGGTCCATGTCCGCAACGTTCCGCTGGCGCCCAATGTCGACCTCAAGGTCGTTGCACGCGGCACGCCCGGCTTCTCGGGTGCCGACTTGATGAACCTCGTCAACGAATCCGCCCTGATGGCAGCGCGCCGCAACAAGCGCCTCGTCACCATGCAGGAATTCGAGGACGCCAAGGACAAGATCATGATGGGCGCCGAGCGCCGCTCCTCGGCCATGACCCAGGCCGAGAAGGAGCTGACCGCCTATCACGAATCCGGCCACGCCATCCTGGCGCTCAACGTGCCGGCCGCCGACCCTCTGCACAAGGCGACCATCATCCCGCGCGGCCGCGCGCTCGGCATGGTCATGCAGCTGCCGGAAGGCGACCGCTACTCGATGAGCTACAAGTACATGATCTCGCGCCTGGCGATCATGATGGGCGGCCGCGTCGCCGAGGAGTTCAAGTTCGGCAAGGAAAACATCACCTCGGGTGCGTCCTCCGACATCGAGCAGGCGACCAAGCTGGCGCGCGCCATGGTGACGCGCTGGGGCTTCTCCGACAAGCTTGGCCATGTCGCTTATGGCGACAACCAGGAAGAGGTCTTCCTCGGTCATTCGGTGGCCCGCACCCAGAACGTCTCGGAAGAGACCGCACAGATCATCGACGCCGAAGTGCGCCGCCTGATCGACGAGGCCTACAACGAAGCCCGCAAGATCCTGACCAAGAAGAAGAAGGACTGGATCGCCCTCGCCGAAGGCCTGCTCGAATACGAGACGCTGTCGGGCGAGGAGATCAAGCAGCTGATCGCCGGCAACAAGCCCGCCCGCGACATGGGCGACGACACCCCGACCTCGCGCGGCTCGGCCGTGCCCAAGGCCGGCTCGACCCGCGGCAAGAAGAAGGGCTCCGAGCCCGAAGGCGGCATGGAGCCTCAGCCTTCGAATTGAGGACTGGAGACTGGATAGAATGCAAAACGCCGCTGAGGAAACTCAGCGGCGTTTTTGCATTCCGGGCCGGCTGCAAGCGGCGGCCGAAGTCATCGGCACGCTGCCGCCAATGCTCGGAGCATACTCACATGCGATAGTTCGCTTAAAAATAGTCATTTGCCGTTCCTACGCTTTGACGCGGTAACCAACCCGCCCTGTGAATGACTACAGCCCAGGCAGTGAGGATAAATCACGCGTTAGGAAACTGAGGATCCCCCACAAATCGCTGCTTCGAGTGCCTAGCTCCGTGCGCCCGCATCGATGGCGGCCCCAAAGGCGGCCAATCCTGTTGACTTCGTTTTGCTCGCTTCTTTTGGTACCGCACCGGCCCGATGGCGAACGCGTGAAGACCGGCGACAAGGCACACCGCAGTCGAACGGACCCTGCTCAACTCCATCGGACAGCGGCACTTTCTTGTAGAGGACTACCCCAGCCCTATGTGAACCCTGTCTGGCTCCAACCAACGATTTGCCCAAATTCGTACACGCGTTTCCGGAGTGGGCACCGCCATGCTCAAAATTTCCGGCATGTTGGCGTCAAAAAGTAGCACCAGGCCGCTCGGAGTATTCAAGAGCCCATCGTATGTCGGCTTGCCCGACCTTGCGAGGTCCGTAGCCCATCCCAAGAAAACCAAGGTATCTCCCTCCTGCGCATGGAGGCAGCCCATATTGATACAGTCTCGTGAGGCACGGACAGTCCTGAGCTCGCCACCTATGGGCACCTCGACCCTTCTTGAACCCGCTATGTAGAAACTTGCATATTCCGGTGAGATGCGCCGAACCAAGACCGCCATTTGCAGCTCCTGTTTCATCCCCTTTGCCGCGCCATGTTTACAGTCTGGCAGAGAGAATGCCGACCAAATCCTCCCGCCTTCAAGCTAGGGATCCCCTCCCTCAAAAACCCCAACCCTTTTCTAAGGTTTTGTGACATAAAATCACCAAATGTGATGCGTTGGTCGCCCCAGGTTGTGGCAAAGCAATCGCGGGTGGACTTCACGGGGACAGGCTAATCATGGCTGGACGCTATTTCGGCACCGACGGCATTCGCGGACGGGCCAACAAATTTCCGATGACGGCAGAGATCGCAATGAAGGTCGGCATGGCTGCCGGCCTGTCGTTCCAGCGCGGCAACCACCGCCACCGCGTGGTGCTGGGCAAGGATACCAGGCTGTCGGGCTACATGATCGAGAACGCCCTTGTCGCCGGGCTTTGCGCCGCCGGCATGGACGTGTTCCTGCTCGGCCCGATCCCGACGCCGGCCGTCGCCATGCTGGTGCGTTCGCTGCGCGCCGACATCGGCGTGATGATCTCGGCCTCGCACAATCCCTATTACGACAACGGCATCAAGCTGTTTGGCCCCGACAGCTACAAGCTGTCCGACGAGATCGAGGAACGCATCGAGGCGATGCTCGACCAGGACGTCGAGGCGCTGCTGGCCGATTCCGACGGCCTCGGCCGGGCCAAGCGCGTCGACGGCGTGCATGACCGCTACATCGAATTCGCCAAGCGCACCCTGCCCCGCTCGATGTCGCTGTCGGGCCTGCGCATCGTCGTCGACTGCGCCAACGGCGCGGCCTACAAGGTGGCGCCGGCAGCACTGTGGGAACTCGGCGCGGAAGTGATCGCGATCAATGTCGAGCCCAACGGCTTCAACATCAACCAGGAGTGCGGCTCGACCCATCCGGCCGGCCTGCAGAAGAAAATCCACGAGGTGCGCGCCGACATCGGCATCGCCCTCGACGGCGACGCCGACCGCGTCGTCATCGTCGACGAGAACGGCACCATCGTCGACGGCGACCAGATCATGGCGCTGATCGCGCAGTCCTGGCAGCAGAGCGGCCGCCTTGCCGGCGGCGGCGTGGTCGCGACCGTGATGTCGAACCTCGGGCTCGAGCGCTATCTCGGCGACCTCAACCTCGAACTGCACCGCACCAAGGTCGGCGACCGCTATGTCGTCGAGCACATGCGCGCGCACGGCCTTAACATCGGCGGCGAACAGTCCGGCCACATCGTGCTGTCGGATTTCTCGACCACCGGCGACGGGCTGGTGGCAGCCCTCCAGGTGCTGGCATGCATCAAGCGCTCCAACAAGCCGATGAGCGAGTTGAGCCGGACCTTCGAGCCGGTGCCGCAGCTGCTCAAGAACGTGCGCTTCTCCGGCGGCAAGCCGCTCGAGGAGGCACTCGTCAAGGCGGCGATCGAGGACGGCCGCAGCCGGCTCGGCAAGACCGGCCGCCTGGTGATCCGCCCTTCGGGCACCGAACCGCTGATCCGCGTCATGGCCGAGGGCGACGACCCGCAGTTGGTCGAAACCGTAGTCAACGACATCGTCGGCGTCATTTCCGAGAGCCGCTCGGCCGCCTGATCCTTTCAAGAACTTAGCCGATCAAGCAAAGCCCGCCTCGCGCGGGCTTTTTTGCTTGCCGCAGAAGCCGCTCGCACAGTCCGGCAACCATGAAGCGCAAGAAAACGTGGTTAATCGTCAGGGTTAAGCAGCCCTTAACCTATACCAAGCATTATCCATGGCGGTTAGTCATGGTCGGGCGCGTAGCGGGTCCGCAGGTATGGGGTTTTTATCATGCGCAATTTTGGAAAGAAGGCGTTCGCCGCCGCGCTGCTTGCCAGCGTCACTGCCCCGGCATTCGCCGCGGACATGCCCGAGCCGATCATCGAGGTAGAACAGCCATCTTACGGCGGCTGGTACCTGCGTGGCCACATCGGCATGAGCAACCAGCGTATCAAGCGGCTGGAGTCGGAGCTGTTCGCATTCCCCGATGCTCATGGCTGGTACGACGAGGGCAGCTTCGGCTCCGCCCCGACATTCGGTGCCGGCGTCGGCTACCAGTTCAACGATTTCCTCCGCGGCGACCTGACGGTCGAATACCGCGGCAATTCCGAGTTCAACGCCCTGGACTGGCAGGACAATGGCGGTGTCATCACCACCAATGACTACCGCGGCAAGAAGTCGGAGTGGCTGTTCCTGGCCAACGCCTATGCCGACCTCGGCGACTTCTACGGCGTAACGCCCTATCTCGGCGCCGGTATCGGCGCATCGCGGAACACGATCTCCAGCTTCCGCGACATCAACATCATCAACAATGGCGGCGCCTATGCCGACGACAAGTCGCGCTGGGATCTCGCCTGGGCACTGCACGCCGGTGTCGGCATCAAGGCAACCGAGCGCATGACTATCGACCTCGGCTACAGCTTCCTCTCGCTTGGCGATGGCCAGACAGGGGAACTCAAGAACGACGATCCGGCCGAGCCGTTCCCGCCAGCCGGAAACAGCGGCATCCGCTTCAAGGACATCACCTCGCACGACTTCAAGCTTGGCGTCCGCTATTCGTTGAACTGATCGCCCTGGCGTCATCGCGACGCATGGAGCGCCAATCTGCAAAACCGCCCGGTAAGCCGGGCGGTTTTTCGTTGTCCGGTTGCCGACGGAGCCACCCGCTAACCAACTGTTATCCTTAACCGCGACTTAACCTCTATGGTTAACAATGACTCGAACGGCTGCTGGATTCTCGGGCAACACCCTGGCGCCATTTCGGGAGAATGCGATCATGACATTGAAGTCTCGCATAGCGCTGGCGCTGACGGCGACCATGCTGTGGCCGCTGGCGGCAAGCGCTGCCGACTACGATCCGCCTGTCGTCATCGAAGAGGCACCGGAATATGTCCCCGTCGAGGTCGGCTCGGGCTGGTACCTGCGCGGCGATCTCGGCTACAATTTCAGCGACACGCCCTACCAGTTCACGCTGCTGGGCGAGGAAACGCGCAACATCCACGTCAACGGCAGCATCGGCGCCGGCTACCACTTCAACGACTTCCTGCGCGGCGAACTGAATTTCGGCTTCGTTTCCTATGACAAGCTGGATGCATCGCTCGGGCCCGACACGATGCAGTTTGAGAACAACGTCTGGAACGGCATGGCCAATGTCTATGCCGACCTTGGCACCATCGCCGGCTTCACGCCCTATGTCGGCGCCGGCGTCGGCCTGATCTATTCGAGCACGACGGTCAACTACAACGCGCCCTCGATTCCCGCGACGTTCAACCTCGACGACACCCAGTACAAGGTCGCCTATTCGGTCGGCGCCGGCATCAATTACCAGGTGGCGCAGAACACCTCGGTCGACGTCGGCTACCAGTACCTCACCGCCCCCGACCTCGAATATGTCGACATCGACACGCTGACGGTCAAGAAAGGCGTCGACTATCATCAGGTCAAGGTCGGCCTGCGCTACGATCTCTGGTAGCCGGCCTTTTCGACCAAGCCATTCAAAAGGCGGCGGGTTTTGGCCCGCCGCCTTTGCGTTTGGAAAACTGTTCCAGATGCGACGCGCAATTTCCTCTTGACGCCGGAGGCCGCTCCTAATATCGCCGTCCGTGGGCCACCCCTCCCCAACGAGGGGCCAACTATCTGGAAGGATAGAACCACGATGACGATCGTCGCCAAGCCCGGACTCCGTCCGGCAAATCCCAATTTCTCCTCAGGTCCCTGCGCAAAACGTCCCGGCTGGTCGCTCCAGGCCCTCGCCGACGCACCGCTCGGCCGTTCGCACCGCGCCAAGATCGGCAAGACCAAGCTCGAACAGGCGATCGAGCTGACGCGCGAAATCCTCAAGGTTCCCGCCGGCTATCGCATCGGCATCGTTCCAGCCTCCGACACGGGCGCTGTCGAGATGGTGCTGTGGTCGCTGCTCGGCGAGCGCGGCGTCGACATGGTCGCCTGGGAGTCGTTCGGCGCCGGCTGGATTACCGACGTAGTCAAGCAGTTGAAGCTTGAGGACGTGCGCAAGTTCGAGGCGCCCTACGGCGAGCTGCCGGACCTGACCAAGGTCGATTTCGACCGCGACGTGGTCTTCACCTGGAACGGCACGACCTCGGGCGTGCGCGTCGCCAACGGCGACTTCATCCCGGCCGACCGCAAGGGCCTTACGATCTGCGATGCCACCTCGGCAGCATTCGCGCAGCGCCTCGACTACGCCAAGCTCGATGTCGTCACCTTCTCCTGGCAGAAGGTGCTCGGTGGCGAGGGCGCGCATGGCATGCTGATCCTCAGCCCCCGCGCCGTCGAGCGGCTCGAAACCTACAAGCCGGCCTGGCCGCTGCCCAAGATTTTCCGCCTGACTTCGGGCGGCAAGCTGATCGAGGGCATCTTCAAGGGTGAGACCATCAACACACCGTCGATGCTGTGCGTCGAGGACTATGTCGATGCACTGAACTGGGCCAAGTCGGTCGGCGGCCTTGACGGGCTCGTCGCCCGCGCTGATGCCAATTTCGCCGCCATCGACGCCTTCGTGAACGAAGCCGGCTGGCTCGGCCATCTCGCCGTCGTGCCGAAAACGCGCTCGAACACCTCGGTCTGCTTGTCTATCGTCGATCCTGAGGTGGCAAACCTCGACAAGGACGGCCAGGCGGCATTCGCCAAGGGCATGGTCTCGGCGCTCGAAAAGGAAGGCGTCGCCTTCGACATCGGCGCCTATCGCGACGCCCCTCCCGGCCTGCGCATCTGGGCCGGCGCCACGGTCGAGACGTCAGATCTCGTGGCGCTGATGCCGTGGCTCGACTGGGCCTTCGCCAATCAGAAGGCCGCACTCAAGGCCGCGGCCTGACGGTCTTTACCCTCCCCCTCGTGGGGAGGGTCGATCCGCAAAGCGGATCGGGGTGGGGGTGCATCCGTTAGACTTTGCTCCCATCCCTGCGTTCACCCATTTGCCCCCAACCCGGTCGCTGCGCGACCGACCTCCCCACAAGGGGGAGGTAGGCCAATCGCAAGAGGATTTGCCCATGCCCCGCGTTCTCGTTTCCGACAAACTCTCCCCCACCGCCGTCCAGATCTTCAGGGATCGTGGCGTCGAGGTCGACTATCTCCCCGATCTCGGCAAGGACAAGGAAAAGCTGCTCGAAGTCATCGGCCAGTATGACGGCCTCGCCATCCGCTCGGCGACCAAGGTCACCGAAAAGCTGATCGCGGCCGCGACCAATCTCAAGGTCATCGGCCGCGCCGGCATCGGCGTCGACAATGTCGACATTCCCGCCGCCTCGCGGCGCGGCATCATCGTCATGAACACGCCCTTCGGCAATTCGATCACCACCGCCGAGCACGCCATCGCGCTGATGTTCGCGGTTGCGCGCCAGATCCCCGAAGCCAGCGTGTCGACGCATGCCGGCAAGTGGGAGAAGAACCGCTTCATGGGCGTCGAGATCACCGGCAAGACGCTCGGCCTGATCGGCTGCGGCAATATCGGCTCGATCGTCGCCACCCGCGCCGTTGGTCTCAAGATGCATGTCGTCGCCTTCGACCCGTTCCTCTCCGAGCATCGCGCCGAGGAACTGGGCGTCGAGAAGGTGGAGCTCGACGAGTTGCTTGCCCGCGCCGACTTCATCACCCTGCACACGCCGCTGACCGACAAGACGCGCAACATCATCAATGCCGATTCCATCGCCAGGATGAAGACCGGCGTGCGCATCATCAACTGCGCCCGCGGCGGCCTGATCGTCGAGAAGGACCTGATCGCCGGGCTGAAGAGCGGCAAGGTGGCGGGTGCCGGCATCGACGTGTTCGAGGTCGAGCCGGCCGAGCAGAACGAGCTGTTCGGCATGGACAACGTGGTCTGCACGCCACATCTCGGCGCCTCGACATCGGAAGCGCAGGAGAACGTGGCACTGCAAGTCGCCGAGCAGATGGCCGACTATCTGGTCAAGGGTGCGGTCACCAACGCCATCAACATGCCCTCGATCACGGCGGAAGAAGCCCCGCGGTTGAAGCCCTTCGTCAAGCTCGCCGAAGTTCTAGGCGCCTTTGTCGGACAGGTGACGGAAGACCCGATAACCGAGGTCGAGATCCTGTTCGACGGCCAGACCGCGCAGATGAACACCAAGGCGCTGATCAGCGCTGCCCTTGCCGGCCTGATCCGTCCGCAGCTCTCCGACGTCAACATGGTGTCGGCGCCGATCATGGTGAAGGAGCGCGGCATCATCGTCGCCGAGGTCAAGCGCGACAAGTCGGGCGTCTTCGACGGCTACATCAAGCTGACGGTCAAGACCGAGCACATGACCCGTTCGATCGCCGGCACCTGCTTCTCCGACGGCAAGCCGCGGTTCATCCAGATCAAGGGCATCAATCTCGATGCCGAGGTCGGCCAGCACATGCTCTACACCACCAATGCCGATGCGCCCGGCATCATCGGCCTGCTCGGCACCGTCTGCGGCGAGAACGGCGTCAACATCGCCAACTTCCAGCTTGGCCGCGACCGCCCGGGCGGGGACGCCATCGCGCTGCTGTATCTCGACGCGCCCTTCCCGGAGGACGTGCTTGCCAAGGTGCGCGACCACAAGTCGATCGACTCGGCCAAGCGCCTGCAGTTCGACGTCAACGGCTTCTGATCGGCCGGCTGGACAGCATTGCCTCCCAAGGCTGAAGAGGGCGCGGCTTGGTCCGCGCCTTTTTCTTTCAGGAACCGCGATCGACGGTGCTGCGAGCCATCAGCTCCTCGGCGCTCGCCATCTTGCGTCCGCTGTGCTCGGCCAGCCAGATGCCGCCGAACACCAGGGCGATGGCCAGCGCATGGTAGAGCTGGAAATCCTCGCCGAGGATCAGAACCGAGAGCAGCGTCCCGAAGATGGGGACCATATTGATGAACAAGCCGGCCCGATTGGCGCCGATGAGTTCGACACCGCGGATGTAGAACATCTGCGCCATGATCGACGGGAATACCACGACATAGGCGGTGAGCGCCCAGCCATAGAGATCGGGCGCAATGACCCGATCGGTGGCGATCTCCCACGCCGTGAACGGGATCGAGGTGACGAAGGCCGACGCCGCCAGCATGATCATCAGGCTTTGCCAGTGGATGTCGGGCTTGAAGCGAAGCGCCACTGTATAGGCGCTGTAGACGAGCACAGCGACCAGCATCAGCGCGTCGCCGAAATTCAGGTCCAGCACCACCAGGTTCGAGAGGTTGCCATGGCTCGCCGTCAGCGCGACACCAAGCAGCGAAAGCAGGAAGCCGAGGATCTGGCCGGGAGCGACGCGCATCCGGAACAGCAGGAAGTTGGCGGCGAAGATCAGCATCGGCATGCCCGCCTGCTCGATGCTGGTGTTGATTGCGGTGGTGAAATTCAGCGCGGTGTAGAGCGCTGCGTTGAACACGGTGAAGCCGAGCGCGCCCAGGCTGGCGAGCACCCAGATATGCTTGCGAACCACGGGCCAGTCGGCACGCAGCCGCGGCCAGCCGATGGCGACGAGCAAGGCGGCAGCGAAGGCCCAGCGCATGGTGGTGAACAGCATCGGCGACACGTGGCCGACCGCGAGCTTGCCCGCCACCGAGTTGCCGCCCCAGAACAGGGTTGTCAGCAACAGCAGGACATAGGCATTTCGGAACATCCGGACGAACTTTCGCGGGCGACAGGCTATGCCCCGGGCCTAAGTGGCCGATCCCGGCAAGTAAATGCCTCCAAAGGCAGAATTTGTTGTGCCTGAGGCGGCAAAGAAAGGTCGCGCTTGCAATTGCTTGGCGTTATAGAGGCCTGTCATTTTGCACTGTTCGCGGCCCGGCCCGCGATGTCGGAAGGAAAATATCATGGCCAATGTGGTGGTCGTCGGTTCCCAGTGGGGCGACGAAGGCAAGGGCAAGATCGTGGACTGGCTGTCCGAGCGCGCCGATGTGGTGGTGCGGTTCCAGGGCGGGCATAACGCCGGTCACACGCTGGTGGTCGACGGCGTTGTCTACAAGCTGTCGCTCCTGCCCTCCGGCGTCGTCCGCGAGGGCAAGCTGTCGATCATCGGCAACGGCGTGGTCTTCGATCCGCACGCCTTCGTCGCGGAATTGGACAAGATCCGCGCCCAAGGCGTCGAGATCGGCCCCGACCGCCTGAAAATAGCCGAAAACACTGCGCTTATCCTGTCCTTGCATCGCGAATTGGACGGCTTCCGCGAGGATGCCGCCTCCAATTCGGGCACGAAGATTGGCACGACCCGTCGCGGCATCGGCCCCGCCTACGAGGACAAGGTGGGACGCCGTGCTGTCAGGGTGATGGACTTGGCGGATTTGGACACACTGCCCCACAAGGTCGACAGGTTGCTCACGCACCATAATGCGCTGCGCCGCGGCCTCGGCCATGCGGAAGTGACGCATGACGCCATCATGGCCGAGCTGACCTCGATCGCCGACCAGATCCTGCCCTACATGGACCGCGTCTGGAAGGTGCTCGACGACAAGCGCCGTGCCGGCGAACGCATCCTGTTCGAGGGCGCGCAGGGTACCCTGCTCGACATCGACCACGGCACCTATCCGTTCGTCACCTCGTCGAACACGGTTGCCGGCCAGGCAGCCGCCGGATCGGGCGTCGGCCCGGGCGCGATCAACTATGTCCTCGGCATCACCAAGGCCTATACGACGCGCGTCGGCGAAGGCCCGTTCCCGACCGAGCAGCAAAACGAGATCGGCGAGTTCCTCGGCACCCGTGGCCACGAGTTCGGCGTTGTCACCGGGCGCAAGCGCCGCTGCGGCTGGTTCGACGCCGTGCTCGTGCGCCAGGCGGTTGCCGTCAACGGCATCAAGGGCATCGCGCTGACCAAGCTCGACGTGCTCGACGGCCTCGACGAGATCAAGGTCTGCACCGGCTATATGCTCGACGGCGAGTTGATCGACTACTTGCCCGCGAGCCAGGGCGCGCAGGCACGCGTCGAGCCGATCTACGAGACGCTCGAAGGCTGGAAGGGTACCACCGCCGGCGCCCGCAGCTGGAACGCCCTGCCGGCCCAGGCGGTGAAGTACGTGCGTTATATCGAAGAGCTGATCGGCGCACCCGTGGCGATGCTTTCCACCAGCCCGGAGCGGGAGGACACGATACTTGTGACCGACCCGTTTGAAGACTAGTTTTGGCAGCTTTCCGGCGGCGCCAGCTGCCGGACGCGGCGCGGCCCAGAAGAAAAGATAGGTCGACGAGAGAATGGCAGACTTCGTAGCGGTCCTGAAGAAGACGCTGGATGGCATGGGCGACACCACGCCGGCAATGCGCGCGCGGGTATATGACAAGGCCCGCAGCACGATCGCTGCCAAGCTTGCCGCCCTCGACCCGCAGCCGCCTGCCGCCGTCGCCGAACGGCAGACGAAGTCGCTCGAGGACGCCATCGCCACCGTCGAGGCGTCGTTCACCGCAAAGCCGGTCGAAGACGACCCGCTGGCCGAGCTCGAAAACGTCTTTACTTCTATCGCCCGCAACAAGGACCAGCCGGCCTACAGCCGGCCCGCGCCCGAGCCGGAGATTCGGCGCCCTGCGACTCCCGTTGCGCCCGTGCCGCCGTCGCCCGCAGCCGTCCCTGCGCCGACCTATGCACCGCAGGCACGTGAGCCACTGCCCGACTTCTCGGCCAGCCACGATTTCGGCAACGGGGCGCCAGAAGCGGAGGGCGACAACCGTTTCGGCGATGAGGCGCCTGAGGACGTCGATCCATTCCAGAACACCCGGCAAAGACCACGCAAGCGCGTCAGCGGCGGCCTGATTGCCGCTGCCCTTGCAGTCGTGGTGATTGGCGGTGGCGGCTATGCACTGTGGTCGAACGGCGACGCGTTCGTCGGCTCCAGCGACGACAAGCCGGCGGCGACCGCGCCCGCGAAGGAAGCGGCGACACCCCCGCCAGCCAATGGCGGCCAGAACGCCCAGGCCCCGGCCGGTGGCGAACCGGGCAAGTTCACCCAGCGCATGACGGCGGACGGCAACGAAGTCGACCCGGGTCCGGCAAGCGGCAGCAACGGCGTTGGCGAAGGAACCTCCGTCGCCGCCTTGACCCAGCAGCCGCCAGCAGCACCGGCGACCACGCCCGAACCGGACCAGCCCGCGCCAGAGACACCGGCGACGACGCCCGCCCAGGGCACGGCTCCGACGCCGCCTGCGGCGAGCGAAAACGCACCCGTCGCCGTCGGACAGAAGGCGATCTTCTACGAAGAACGTACCAACGTGGCGCAGGGGTCGGCCGAGCCCGGTGCAGTCGTCTGGACGGTGGTGCAGGAATCGCCCGGCGGCGACCTGCCGCCCGAACCGGCGATCCGTGCCGAGGCGACGATCCCGGGCAAGGACATCCAGCTTCGCATGACCATCCGCCGTAACGCCGACAAGACGCTGCCGGCGAGCCATATCCTCGAAATGATCTTCCTGACGCCTGACGGTTTCGAAGGCGGCGGCATCGAGAATATCCTGCGTGTGGCGATGAAGAGTTCCGAACAGGACGCCGGCAACTCCTTGCTCGGCATTCCGGCCAAGATTGCCGACGGCTTCTTCCTCGTCGCGCTCAACGACACCAAGGCCGAAGTCGACGCCAACCTGAACCTTCTGCGTCGCCAGAGCTGGATCGACGTGCCCGTCGTCTACAAGTCCGGTCGCCGCGCCTTGTTCACGCTGGAAAAGGGCATCCCCGGCGACAAGGTGTTCGAAGACGCGATGAAGGCCTGGCAGGCCAAGGCTGCGGGATAAGGCCGGCGCACCGTAGCGTGCGCATAATTCTGACGCGGGCCGTCCCGCGTCAGAAGCCCTGGAACAGCATATCGAGGGCTTCGGTAATTTTGTCGTGTTGTTTCGATAGATTTTCAACTGCCGCAGGCAACTCGGAAGCCATCACGGCCGATATGAATTGCGTCACCATGACGTAGTCCTTGCCGCCAATCGCGAATATCGGATTCAATCTGTGCGCCGGCTTGGGCGCCATGTTCGGCGGCAAGATTGGAACCACCACGCGGGTGTTTAAGTGCCGGAGTAGATCGGCCTGAACATCGAGAAAATAAGCGTCGGCGTCTGCATTGCGATACAGATCGAAGCGCGCCATCAGAACATCCGGTACTTGGCTAACGGCAATCCGTTACGTTCCACATACTCGTTCGAGCTTTCGATGGCTTCCCTGTTTTCCTCCAGCCACTGGCGCGATTTCTCCTCGGAAATCGCTTTCGCCAGTCCAGCTTCGGCGGCTTGGGACATATTGATACCAAGCGCCTTGGCCTCCTCGACCAGTTTAGAATCGAGGGACACATTCGTTGGTTTGCGCGTAGGTTTGGCTGCCTTTTGAAGCATGAGACTCTCCGTCGGTCATGCACATACAATATGCGCATGACCGACGGAGAGCAAGAATCGGACTAACCTTCGAGTTCCTCGCGCAGCATCTCCAGCTCCAGCCATTCTTCCTCAAGCCCTGTCAGCGTCACCCGTTCCTTGTCGAGGGCGGCGATGGTCTTCTGGAAGCCATGGGGATCGCGCTCGTAGAAGGCCGGATCGGCAATCTGGTTTTCCAGCCGCGAGATCGAAGCGGTCACTGCTTCCATCTTCTTGGGCAGGCTTTCGAGCGCGAATTTCTGCTTGAAGGACAGCTTCTTGGCCGCAGCCTTGGGTGCGTCGGGTTCGCTGCGCGACGCGCTCGACGTCTCGGCATTCGCCTTGCGCGACTTGCGGTCATCGAGCTTGGTGCCGCCGCGCTGGGCCAGCATGTCGGAATAGCCGCCGGCATATTCGACCCATTTGCCATCGTTGTCGGGTGCAATGATGCTGGTTACCGTGCGGTCGAGGAAGTCACGGTCGTGGCTGACCAGGATGACGGTGCCGGCGAAACCGGCGACCAGTTCCTGCAGCAGTTCCAGCGTCTCCATGTCGAGATCGTTGGTCGGTTCGTCGAGCACCAGCAAATTGGCCGGGCGCGCCAGAACGCGTGCCAGGATCAGCCGAGCGCGCTCGCCGCCCGAGAGTTCACGCACCGGCGTGCGTGCCTGCTCGGGCTTGAACAGGAAGTCCTTCATGTAGGACACGACGTGGCGCTGCTCGCCGTTGATGACGAGGTTCTCGCCGCGACCGTCGGTCAGGTAACTGGTCAGGGTTTCGTTCGGGTCGACCGCCTCGCGCTTCTGGTCGAGCGTGGCGATCTCCAGGTTGACGCCGAGCCGCACGTTGCCCGCATCGGGCTCCATCTCGCCGGTCAACATCTTGAGCAGCGTCGTCTTGCCGGCACCGTTGGGACCGACGAGGCCGATGCGGTCACCACGCTGGATGCGGGTCGAGAAGCCCTTCACCACCGTCAGGTCGCCGAAGCTCTTTTCGATGTTCTTGGCCTCGATGACCAGCTTGCCGGATTCTGCGGCATCGCTGGCGACCATCGTCGCCACCCCTTCGGCTCCGCGATGGCCACGGAATTTCTGGCGCATTGTCTGCAGTTCGCCCAGGCGGCGCATGTTGCGCTTGCGCCGCGCCGTCACGCCGTAGCGCAGCCAATGCTCTTCGCGCACGATCTGGCGGCCGAGCTTGTGCTGGTCGCGCTCCTCTTCCTCGAGGATCTGGTCGCGCCATTCCTCGAAGTGGGCAAAGCCACGGTCGAGCCGGCGCGTCTGGCCGCGGTCGAGCCAGACGGTGTTGCGGCTGACGCGTTCGAGGAAGCGGCGATCATGCGAAATCAGGATCAGCGCCGAGGAGGTCCGGATAAGCTCCTCTTCCAGCCACTCGATGACGGAGAGGTCGAGATGGTTGGTCGGCTCGTCGAGCAAAAGGATGTCGGGCTCGGGCGCCATGACGCGGGCAAGTGCGGCACGGCGTGCCTCGCCGCCAGACAGGTCGCCAGGCCGCTCCTCGCCGGTGAGGCCGAGATGGTCGAGCAGATAGGTGGCGCGATGCGCGTCGTCGGCCGGCCCGAGGCCAGATTCGACATAGGCGCGCACGCTGGCAAAGCCGTCCATGTCGGGCGCCTGCGGCAGATAGCGGATCGTCGCCGAGGGCTGGCGGAACACCTCGCCGTCCGTCGGCTCCACCATGCCGGCAGCGATCTTGAGCAGTGTCGACTTGCCGGAACCGTTGCGGCCGACAAGCGCGATCTTGTCGCCGGTCGAGGCCGACAGCGCCGCGCCGTCGAGCAGCGGCACGCCGCCAAAGGTCAGGCGAATGCCATCGAGATTGAGAAGCGGAGGGGCCATGTTTCAGAAATCCGAGGCAGGAAAGGGATGGGCAAGGAGCAGCGCGCGGCCACTGCCTAGCGAGACGCGCAAACTGCCGCGCACTTCGTTGGAAAGCGTCAGCGACGAGCCGAAAGGCACCTGGACGCTGTCGAGCGGCCATTTGGCGCCCTCTTCGGTTAGCCCGGAAAGCTCGGAGAAGGCGAGCACCGAAAACAGCGTACCGTCTTCATAGTCGAAGCCGGAAGTGCCGGGCAAAAGCGGATGCGCCTCCTGGCGGCCGCTGGTCAGCAGAACCTCCGTGCCTTCTTCGGCAAGGCGCAGCGCCAGCGCGAGATGAAGAAAGGCGTGATCGGCCCGCGCCCCGCCAAAGGCACCGACCAGCACCAGAGAGGTCGCCCCCCGGGCGAGCGCAGCCGCGATCGCCAGTTCGCCGTCGGTCTTGTCCTTGTCGGCGGGAAATATCTCGCGCGGCACGGACGCGAAGCTCGGGTCGATCTCGGCGGGCGCCGAGTCGAAGTCTCCGAGCCAGAGTTCCGGCAGCAGGCCGAGCGTTGCGGCATGACGGATGCCGGAATCGGCCGCGATGACGCGGCTGCCCGCGACCTGACGGTCGAGGCGCGGCGTGCGGAAGAGCTCGCCGCCGAGAAGTAGGGTGAACCGGGTCATGGCAAGCGCATTACCAGCCCGGCAGCCGAAACGGAAGGCCGCGAGGCGGCGCGTGGCCGGCAAACTACTGCTTGCGCGGCCTTCCGCGCGGCTCTATTTGTGGGACCGCTCTAACGGGGTGCCTGTCACGCGCAAGCGGGCAGGCTGAGAGGCATGGAGAGTTCCGGCCAACCCGCTGAACCTGATCCGGTTTGTACCGGCGGAGGGATTAGATGCTTCGGACGCCCGGCGCTTCAAATTCCCTTTCAACACCAATGAAGGAGGCGCCGATGCGCTCGCCCGTTCTGTCCCTGACTTCCGCCCTGGCGCTCGCCGCTATTGCCTTTCCGGCCGCTGCCGAAGGCAAGCTCACGGTCTACACCTATGAAAGCTTTACCGCCGAGTGGGGCCCCGGCCCGCAGGTCAAGAAGGCGTTCGAGGCCGAATGCACCTGCGAGGTCGATTTCGTTTCGGTGGCCGACGGCGTGGCCCTGCTCAACCGCGTCAAGCTCGAGGGTGCGGCCACCAAGGCCGACATCGTGCTCGGCCTCGACACCAATTTGACCGCCGAGGCCAAGGCGACCGGTCTGTTTGCGCCGCACGGTTCGGTGGACGAAAACGTCAAGGTGCCGGGCGACTGGAAGGACGATACCTTTGTGCCTTACGACTACAGCTATTTCGCCGTCGTCTATGACACCGAAAAGCTGAAGACCCCGCCGAAGAGCCTCAAGGAACTGGTCGAAGGCGACCCTGAGCAGAAGATCGCCATCCAGGACCCCCGCACCTCGACGCCCGGCCTCGGCCTGCTCTTGTGGGTCAAGTCGGTCTATGGCGACAAGGCACCGGAAGCCTGGGCCAAGCTCAAGAGCCGCGTGCTGACGGTCACGCCGGGTTGGAGCGAGGCCTATGGCCTGTTCACCAAGGGCGAAGCGCCGATGGTGCTGTCCTACACCACCTCGCCCGCCTACCACATGGTCGCGGACAAATCCGAACGCTACCAGGCCGCGTCCTTCGAGGAAGGCCACTATCTGCAGATCGAGGTTGCCGGCATCACCACGACGGGCGCCAAGAACCCGCTGGCCGAGAAGTTCATGGCCTTCATGACCGGTCCCGGCTTCCAGGACGTCATCCCCGAGACCAACTGGATGCTGCCCGCTGGCAAGACCGACAAGCCGCTCAACCCGGCCTTCGACAAGCTTGTGAAGCCGGCCAAGACGCTGATCTTCAGCGCCGACGAAGTCGCCGCCAACCGCAAGGCCTGGGTCGACGAGTGGCTTGGCGTGATGAGCAAGTAGGCACGAAAGGCTCCAGCGTGAACGCCCTGCGTCGCCCCCTTCTGTCCTGCCGGACATCGCCCCCACAAGGGGGGAGATCATCTGCGTCGCTGCGTCCGCTCTTACTTTGCAATCCCAGCTTGGCGGGGGCCAAGCCACTGCCAATCTCCCCCCTTGTGGGGGCGATGTCCGGCAGGACAGAAGGGGGCGACGTAGAGCAGAACGTGGCCGTTCGGCACCTGCCCCGCTCCAACTGCTTCTAGGTCGGCATGAGCATTCGCACCTCCGATCCCCGCATCGCCGCTGGCATCATTGCGCTGGTGGCCATCGGCATTCTGATCGGCGGCGCGTTTGCCGGGCTTGGCATCGAGGCCGCGCGTAACCCGCAAGGAGCCGCAGCGGCTTTCGACGGTTATCTCTTCCGCGTCGCGCGCTTCACGCTGTGGCAGGCGCTCCTGTCGACGCTGCTATCGGTGGTGCCGGCGATCTTCGTCGCCCGCGCCCTGTCGCGGCACCCGCAGTTCCCCGGCCGCGGGCTGATCCTGCGCCTGTTTGCCGTTCCTCTCGCCTTGCCGGCAATCGTCGCAGCCCTCGGTATCCTCTCGCTCTATGGCCGCGCCGGCTATTTCGCTGAACCGCTGACGGCGCTGACCGGTGGCACATGGCCCGGCATCTACGGCCTGTCCGGCATTCTGGTTGCCCATGTCTTCTTCAACCTGCCGCTGGCGACGCGGCTGATGCTCGAGGCGCTGCAGACCGTGCCGACCGACCAGTGGCGACTGGCGAGCCAACTGGGCATGGGCGCGCGGGCGAGCTTCCGGTTCATTGAATGGCCGGCAATGCGCGCAGCCCTGCCCGGCATCGCCGGACTGGTGTTCATGCTCTGCATCACCTCCTTCACCATCGTCCTGACGCTTGGCGGCGGCCCCGCTGCAACGACGCTGGAAGTGGCGATCTACCAGGCGCTGCGCTTCGATTTCGACCCTGCCCGGGCGGTCGCCCTCACCGTGCTGCAAATCGCACTGACTGCCGTCGTGGTCCTGGCGCTGATGCGGCTCGGCGCCAACACGACAGGCGACGCCAACCTGCCAGTGGCACGACGTAGCTTCATCCAGGCTAAGGCCGGCGAGACCGCATTCAACGTCGCAGCCATCCTTCTTGCCCTCGTCTTCGTCGGTGGGCCGATGCTGGCGACCGTCGCCTCCGGGCTCAAGGCTGATCTCGGTCGGCTGGCCGGCGAAGCCTCCGTCCAGCGCGCAACGCTGACCAGCATCGTGCTGGCCACAATATCGGCGACGCTCGCGGCAATGATCGCGCTGGCGCTGGTCATGGCGCGCCGAGCGCTGGCCGGCAGCCGGCAGGGTGACAAAAAAACACTCCTCGAACGGTTCACCGACACCGGCGCCGGCTTCGTGCTGGTGGTGCCGCCGATCGTCATCGGCGCCGGCTGGTTCGTGCTGGTGCGGCAGTCGGTCGACGTGTTTGCGCTGGCGCCAGTCATGGTGGTCACCGTCAATGCCGTCATGGCGATGCCCTTTGCGGTTCGCGCCATTCGGCCCGCTTACGATGCGGGGAGCGAGCGCCACGAGCGGCTTTGTGCCCAGCTTGGCATTTCCGGCTGGAGCCGGTTGCGGCTGATCGACTGGCCGGTACTCAGGCGCCCGCTGGCCACCGCCTTCGCCTTTGCCATGGCGCTGTCACTTGGCGACCTTGGTGTCATCGCCCTCTTCGGCAGCGACGCCGTGCAGACGCTGCCCTATCTACTGCTCGCCCGCATGGGCAGCTATCGCACCGACGACGCGGCGGGCCTGGCACTGATGCTCGGACTGTTGTGCCTGGCTTTGATGATGTTGGCCGACCGCCTCGGCAAGGAGACTTCCAGATGACCGCGACCAGTGCGGCCGTGCGCTTCGACCAGGTGGTGTTCAGCTATGCCGACACCATGGTGCGTTTCGACGTGACTTTCGCGCCCGGCGAGATCACCGCCATCATGGGACCGAGCGGGGCCGGCAAGTCGACCCTGCTCAATCTCGTTGCCGGCTTCGAGACGCCCCGCGAAGGCCGCGTGCTGATCGGCGAAACGGATGTGACCTCGGCGCCTCCTGCCGACCGGCCGGTGTCGATGGTGTTTCAGGAAAACAACCTCTTCGCCCATCTCGATGTCGCCAGCAATGTCGGGCTGGGGCGCTCGCCTGGCTTGCGCCTGGGCGCGACGGACAAGCAGGATGTAGCCAGCGCCCTTGCGCGCGTCGGGCTGGCTGGCATGGAGCACCGCCTGCCGCGCGAACTCTCTGGCGGCGAGCGCCAGCGTGTGGCCTTGGCACGCGTTCTTGTGCGCGACCGCCCGATTCTCCTGCTGGATGAACCCTTTGCCTCGCTTGGACCAGCCTTGCGCGACGACATGCTGGACCTTTTGGCAAGCGTCCAAGCAGAACGCAGGATGACCGTGCTTTTCGTGACACACCAACCCGAAGATGCGCGAAAACTCGCCGAAAACATGGTTTTCGTCGAAGCTGGAAGGGTTGCCGCGGCAGGAAAGACTGCGGATTTCTTTACAAGTTCTGGACCTGAAGCCTTCAGACACTATATCGGCAATGAACGGCAGTGACACGATCACGCCAAGTTGCCCGGAAGCGGACATAATTTACAGCCAAATCGCCATGTTCGCGGCGGCGGCCTTATTGTGTCGGCAAGGCGAGTGTGGCTACGTCCACACCATGCGGGCCTGCTTCGCCCGCATGTGTTGAATTTGAAAGGACGAGCTCTGCCCATCTGCCGCGACGGACTGACCAGGACGATAACGACACGCTGCGCGCGACTTGCCGTCGCCGTGGCGCTGTCGGCGCTTGTCGCCGGTTGCCAGGTGCTCAACTCGTCGGACGTTCGCGAATCCGGCTTCCAGCCGTCCAACAATCCGGTGACGGTCGACAATGTCTCGCGCAACGACAAGCTGGCCGAGATCGCCAAGGCCCAGCACCCGCGCATCCTGGCCACTTATGCCGGAGAATACTCCGACCCCAAGCTGGAGCGCATGGTCGCCAAGGTCGTCGGCAGCCTGACCACGGTTTCGGGCAACCCGAACCAGACCTATCGCATCACCATCCTCAACTCGCCCAACGTCAACGCCTTCGCGCTGCCGGGCGGCTATCTCTACGTGACGCGCGGACTTCTCGCGCTGGCCAACGATTCGGCCGAACTGGCCGCCGTCATCTCGCACGAGATGGGCCACGTCACCGCCAACCACGGTATCCAGCGCCAGCAGAAGGAAGCCGAGGAAGTGCTGGCGACCAAGGTCGTCACCGACGTGCTGGGTGAAAGCCCGACAGCCAAGGCAGCGCTGATCCGCGGCAAGCTGAGGCTTGCCCAGTTCTCGCGCAACCAGGAGCTCGAGGCCGACGGCATCGGCATCAAGATGAGCGGCCAGTCCGGCTACGATCCGTTCGCCGCGGGTCGCTTCCTGCAGTCGATGGCCGCCTATAGCGACCTGCGCGCCGTCAGCGGCGCCACCGACGCCAGCCTCGACTTCCTGGCCAGCCATCCCAATGCGCCACAGCGCATCGACCTGGCCCAGCGCCATGCCCGCCAGTTCGGCGCTCCGGGCATCGGCAAGCGCGACCGCGATTCCTTCCTCGCCGGCATCGACGGGCTGCTGTTCGGCGACACGCCCGACGAGGGTTATGTACGTGGAACTACCTTCCTGCATCCCAAGCTCGGCATCTCGTTCTCGGTGCCGCAGGGCTTCATCATCGACAACACCGCCGCTGCCGTCACCGCGACGGGGCCGGGCAACATGGCCATCCGCTTCGACGGCGTGACCATCGACAGCAAGCTGTCGCTGCCCGACTACGTCAAGAGCGGCTGGGTCGCCGGGCTCGATCCGGCAAGCGTCCGCTCGGAAACGATCAACGGCAACGAGGCAGCGTTTGCCCGCGCCAGCGCCGAAGGCTGGCAATTCGACATCATGGTGATCCGCGCCGGCGCACAGGTCTACCGTCTGCTGACGGCGGCTCCGACCGCCAGTCCCAATCTCGACGCGGTCGCCCGCTCGGTGAGTTCCAGCTTCCAGGTCATGACAGCTGCGGAAAAGGCTGCGCTCAAGCCGCTGCGCATCCGCGTCGTCACCGTGCAGCCGGGCCAGAATATGGGGTCGCTCGCCGCCAGCATGGTCGGCGTCGATCGCAAGCTCGATCTGTTCAGGGTGTTGAACGCGCTCGCCCCCGGAGCCACCGTTTCGGCCGGCGACAAGGTCAAGGTCGTCACCGACAGGTAGTCAGCTACGCGGCCAGGAATGCCGAGTTCTGCCGCACCAGGGCCGACTTCAGCTTTTCCATGGCACGGGTTTCGATCTGTCGAACCCGCTCCTTGGAGATGCCGAGCGTAGTGCCCAGCTCTTCCAGCGTCGCACCCTCCTCGCTCAGCCGGCGCTCCTCGATGATCTGCAATTCGCGCGCGTTGAGCACGCCGAGCGCGTCGTGCAGCCAGCCCGACCGCCGTTCGATGTCGATCGCATCGCCGACGAGTTCATCCGGCAACGGATCGTCGGAGACCAAAAGATCCATGCGCTCGCCGGCATCGCCATCGTCGCTTAGCGGCGCGTTGAGCGAGGTATCAGGCACCGACAGGCGCATGTCCATCATGGCGACGTCCGCTTCCGACACCCCGAGTGCCAAGGATATCTCCTGATAGGCCGAACTGTTGCCGAGCGGACCGCCACCCTGTGCAAGGCGCGCGCGCATGCGGCGCAGGTTGAAGAACAGCGATTTCTGGGCCGAACTCGTGCCGCCCCTGACGATCGACCAGTTGCGCAGGATGTAGTCCTGCATGGAAGCCCGTATCCACCAGCTGGCATAGGTCGAAAAGCGCACTTCCCGCTGCGGGTCGAAGCGCGCGGCAGCCTCGAGCAGCCCGACATGGCCTTCCTGGATGAGATCGCCAATCGGCAGTCCATAGCGCCGGAACTTGACCGCCATGGCGATGACGAGGCGCATATGGGCGGTGGTGATGCGGTTCAGCGCGTCCTGGTCGTGCTGTTCTTTCCAGCGGATCGCCAGTTCCAGCTCTTCGCCACGTTCCAGATAGGGCGCGCGCGACGCGGCCCGCAGCATCATCTGTTCGCCAGCAAGGCCTGCCCGGTCCATATACATGCTTCGCCCCTTGTTGCGTGAGCAAGCTGGGCGCACCTTGAATGCGGACGCTGCCCCGCAAGTCTATTAACGCAAGATGCCGGACAATGTTCCACAAGGGCCGGGCACAGCGCATGTGCGTAGATTCAGATTCCAACAATGATACATAATTGAAATTTCATTCCTTATCTTGACCACCGGCATCTGCGAGATTGCACCCAATCACAACTTCGCCGGCCATCGTTGTCGGCCCAAAATCGGGATCGCATGAAATGAACTGGTTGAAATCGCTGGCCGTTGCCGCAACGCTCCAGATTGTAGCCGTTGGCGCAAGCCACGCAGGCGAGAACCTCAATGAGATCAAGGCTGCCGGCGTGTTCAAGATCGGCACCGAAGGCACCTATGCGCCATTCACCTATCATGACGCCTCGGGCGCCCTGGTCGGTTTCGACGTCGAGATCGGCCGCGAGATCGCCAAGCGCCTCGGCGTCAAGGCGGAATTCCTCGAAGGCAAGTGGGACGGCCTGATCGCCGGCATCGACGCCAAGCGCTACGACGCCGTCATCAACCAGGTCGGCATCACCGAGGCGCGCCAGGCCAAGTACGACTTCTCCGAGCCCTACATCACGTCCAAGGCCGTTCTCATCGTCAGCGGCAAGAACGAGGACATCAAGGGCTTCGCCGATCTCAAGGGCAAGAAGTCGGCCCAGTCGCTGACCAGCAATTTCGGCAAGATTGCCGAAGCCAACGGCGCCGAACTCGTCGGCACCGACGGCTTCGACCAGTCGATCCAGCTGGTGCTCAACGGCCGCGCCGACGCCACCATCAACGACAGCCTGTCCTTCTACGACTTCAAGAAGCACAAGCCCGACGCAGACGTGAAGATCGTCGCCGAGGAAGAAAAGGCCGACTCCTCCGGCGTCATCGTGCGCAAGGGCGAACCGGAGCTGGTCGAGGCGATCAACAAGGCGCTGGCCGAGATCAAGGCCGACGGCACCTACAAGAAGATCTCCGAGACCTACTTCGGCACGGACGTCTCGCAGTAACCGCATTGCCCATCGGGCTGCACTAGCCGGCAGCCGATGGGCATTGATTTTTCCACCTCTCATTTTTCCCATAAACTTGCCCGGAAAATCTGCGATTTTCCGGGCTCGTTTGTTGTGGGGAGGGAGCATTCATCTTGCCACACTGGCTGCAATTGATGCTGGAATCGCTCGGCCCCCTGTTGTGGGCCGCCCTCGTTTTCACCGCACCGCTGACGCTTCTCTCTTTCGCTTTCGGCCTGACGGTTGGGCTGGGCGCAGCGCTTGCCCGGCTGTTCGGGCCGGCCTGGCTATCGGCGATCGTACGCTTCTATGTCTGGATTATCCGCGGTACGCCGCTTCTGGTGCAGCTGTTCCTGATCTTCTACGGCCTGCCGAGCATCGGCGTCGTGCTCGACGCCTTCCCGGCCGCGCTGATCGGTTTCACGCTCAATGTCGGCGCCTACTCCTCCGAGATCATCCGCGCCGCCATCAGTTCGGTCGCCAAGGGACAATGGGAAGCGGCCTATTCGATCGGCATGACATGGTCGCAGGCGATGCGCCGGACCATCCTGCCGCAGGCGGCGCGCGTAGCGGTGCCGCCGCTGTCCAATACCTTCATCTCGCTGGTCAAGGACACCTCGCTGGCAGCCGCCATCACCGTACCGGAGATGTTCCAGGCAGCACAGCGCATCGTCGCCACCACCTACGAGCCGCTGATCCTCTATGTCGAGGCAGCCCTGCTCTATCTCGCCATGAGTTCGGTGCTGTCGGCCCTGCAGGTCAGGCTGGAGAAGCGGCTCAACCGTTACGGCGGCTTCCTGGAGGCGCGGACATGATCGGGCTTTCCAACATCGTCAAGAGCTTCGGCGACAATACCGTGCTCAAGGGCGTCTCGGTCGAGATCCGGGAAGGCAGCGTCACCGCCCTCGTCGGCCCGTCCGGCGGCGGCAAGAGCACGCTTCTGCGCTGCATCAACCTGCTGGAGATCCCGACCTCCGGCACGGTACGCATCGGCGACGACACGCTCGAGTTTCGCCCGGATGTCAGGGTGCCGACCAGGGCGATCCAGCAACTGCGCCGCCAGACCGGCATGGTGTTCCAGAACTTCCAGCTGTTCCCGCATCGCACCGCGATCGAGAACGTGATGGAAGGGCTGGTGACCGTGTTGAGATGGCCGGAGGCCAAGGCCCGCGAACGCGCTTTGGCCCTGCTCGAAAAGGTCGGCATGGCGCACAAGGTCGACGCCTGGCCGGCAACGCTGTCCGGCGGCCAGCAGCAGCGCGTGGCAATAGCCCGGGCACTGGCGCCGTCACCGAAGGTGCTGCTGAGCGACGAACCGACGTCGGCACTGGACCCGGAACTCGCCCAGGAGGTGGTCGACGTGCTCGGCCAGCTGGCGCGCGAGGGTACGACCATGGTGATCGCGACCCACGACCTGCGCCTGGCCTCGAAGATCGCCCACGAGGTGGTGTTCCTCGAAGCAGGAACGGTCGTCGAGAAGGGTCCTGCGAGCGAGGTGTTCGGCAATCCGACGCATCAGCGTACCAAGCGCTTCATCGCGACGATCACGCATCAGCACGACCACGGCAAGGGTGGCGAAGGCTGACGTCGCCACACCTGCCTGAAACAAAAAACCCGGCCATTGGCCGGGTTTTTCGTAATCTATAGAAGCATGCCAGATCAGGCTGCTTCTTCCTGCTCGGCGTCGGCTTCCTCGTTGTCGGCCTTGGCGCCACGCTTCGGACCCTTGTTGAGGTTGGCCTCGATCAGGCGAACGGCTTCGGTCTCCGACAGGCGATTGACGGCTGCCAGTTCGCGCGCCATGCGGTCGAGCGCGGCTTCATAGAGCTGGCGCTCAGAATACGACTGCTCCGGCTGGTTGTCGGCACGGTAGAGATCGCGCACGACTTCCGAGATCGAGATCAGGTCGCCCGAATTGATCTTCGCATCGTATTCCTGGGCCCGGCGCGACCACATGGTGCGCTTGACGCGGGCACGGCCCTGCACGACCTTCAGAGCACGTTCGACATAGTCGGTCTCGGACAGCTTGCGCATACCGATCGAGGTCGCCTTGGCGACCGGCACCTTCAGGCGCATCTTGTCCTTCTGGAAATCGATCACAAACAGCTCAAGCTTGTGTCCCGCCACTTCCTGCTCGTCGATGGATACGATCTGGCCGACGCCATGCGCCGGGTAGACAATGTACTCGCCGGTCTTGAAACCGTGACGCGCTGCGGATTTCTTCTGCGGGATGGAAGTTGCCATACGCCCTGAACTCCTTCTTGTAACACCGGCCCGCCGAGGCCGGCTGAACGAGGATGGTCGGCTAACGCGACCTTGTGCCGCACGACAATCGACCCCCAACCGGGAAGAGCTTGGACCGGTAAACCGCTAAAGCAGCGGCCTCCGGGCCAGATCACTCTGGTCCGAATTGGGGCTGTCACCTTTCAGTGATTTAGGCTTCGCGCCATAGATCGACGTTGTGTCATCGGCATGTTGATCTAGCTCTAACACAAAAAGTCGGAAGAATCAAGGTTTTGCTGCAGGCGCGAAGAGCGCACGGCGTCAAGAGCAACCGGCGACGCGCAAAGCCTTGATGCAATGAGCTAGTATGGCGGCTTTCAGTTGCCTTCGCCGGGCGCCTCGGAGAAATACTGTTCGAACTTGCCTTCGACGCCGTCGAATTCCTTGGCTTCGGGCAGTTCGTCCTTCTTGACGGTCAGGTTCGGCCACTTACTGGCGTATTCGGTGTTGATCTTGAGCCATTTATCGAGCCCTGGCTCGGTGTCGGGCTTGATCGCATCCGCCGGGCACTCGGGCTCGCAGACGCCGCAGTCGATGCACTCGTCGGGATGGATGACGAGCATGTTCTCGCCTTCATAGAAACAGTCGACCGGACACACCTCGACGCAGTCGGTGTACTTGCACTTGATGCAATTGTCGGTGACGACGTAGGTCATGAGGCAGGCTCCGGGACTTCCCGTATTTCGTATCTTTCGGTGAGGTATCCCCTTTAAAGGGGTCTTGCAAGGGCGGTCATTCCGCGCAGAAGCCGCTTGGCGGAACGCAATTCTCATCTTGACGGCAGAGCCTTCAACGGCCTTGCGTCACTCGCTGCGCAGCCGGTCTGTGGCTCGCCGTTCCTTCTTGGTCGGACGTCCGCTTCCGGCTTCGCGCAATGGCGGCCGGGCATCGGGCGGCGCCTGGTCCTTCGGTGTCGGAACCGGCGAAATGTCCTCATAGAGCTTGCGAGCCTCTTCGGCGGGCCCGCGCCGCTCGCCAGGAAGCAGAACCTTATAGACCAGGATGCGTCGGTCGAGCGTGATCGTCAGCACATCGCCCGACTTGACCATGTCGGAGGCTTGGCCAAGCTTCTGGCCGTTGCACCTGACGCCGCCTGATTGCGCCAGCTTGGCGCCAAGCGAACGCGATTTGACCGCGCGCGAGAAGAACAGCCACTTGTCGATGCGCTGTCTTCCCTCGCCGGCCAAGGCTGCTACTTCTTGAGCTGGTCGCGCAGCGCGGCGAGCTTGGCAAAGGGCGAATCGGGATCGATGCGCACCGGACGCTCTTCGCGCGGCTTCTGCTGGAACGCCGGCTTGCCCTTGAAGCCGCTGCGGTCGCCGCCATGCTTTTCGCCCTGTGGGCGCTCGCCACGGCCACGGTTATCCGGACGTCCGCCCTCGCCCTGCGGCTTGCCGCCGGGCTTGCGATCGAAGCGCGGACGACCGCCATCGCGGCCTTCGCCACCCTCGCGCCCACCATTGCGGTTGCCCTCGCCCTGCCGGGCTGCGGGCGCACCGGCTGCGCGCGGCTCGCGCTGGCCGCCGCGCGGACGGTTATCCTGGCGATGGCGCGGACGCTGCTCGAAGCGGCCCTGGCGCCACAGAAGGATCGGCTTGGGCTCTTCCGCGATTTCGGAGGCGTCTGCGGCGACGGCTTCCACCGGAGGTGCTTCGTCAACAGGAGCGTCAGCGGCGGCAATTACCACTTCCGGCTCGGACGCTGCTTCAGGCTCGGCTTCGACCACCGGCTCAACGGCAACCTCGGCCGCAGGTTCAGCAATGGCTTCGACTTGCTCGACAGCCACCTCGGGCACCTGTTCGGCCTGCTCGCTCTCGGGCGCCTGTTCGGCGCCGTCGGAAGCCGCTTGCGCAGTGGTTTCGGCCGTCTCGATGAAGGGTTCGACGGAGACTTCGTCGCTTTTGGCCACAGCCTCTGCGGCTGCGGCCCTGTCTGCCTGCGCCTTGGCCACTGCTTCACGTGCCGCGGTGTCGATCGTTTCGAGCTTTCCCTTGACCTCGGCGGCCGGCTTGGGCTCGGCGCGATAGCCGAGGCCCTTGAGGATCTCTTCCATGTCGTCGCCGGTGGCGCCGAGGATCGACATCATCTGCGGCGTGACGATGAACGAGCTGCCGTCATAGGCGCCTTCCGGACGGGCGCCGGCGCCCTGCTTCCAGGCGAGTGCGGGGCGAATGAGGTCGGCGAGACGCTCGAGGATGTCGACACGCACGGCGCGGCGGCCGAGATTTCGGAAGCCGGCGAGCTTGTAGAACGTCTTGTCGAAGGCCGGGTCGATGACCACGGAGGTACGGCCAGCGGCGAGCGCATGGACGACATCGCCGAAACCCGGCTTGTCCTTGCCGTCATTCTTGAGCGCCCACAGCAGCGTCACCAGACCGGCAGGCGCCGGTTTGATCAAGGCCGGGACAAAGACGTGATAGGCACCGAAGCGCACGCCGAGACGGCGAAGCGCTGCGCGGCCTTCCTGGTCGAGCGACTTCACGTCCTCGGCGATGTCGCGGCGATTGATCAGGCCGAAATTCTCGACCAGCTGGAAAGCGATGCCACGACCGATGCCGGACAGCTGCTCGGCGGCTTTGAGATCGACCAGCGGCTTGAGCAGCGACTCGATCTGGAAATTGACGAAGCGTTCGGCGCGCGCTGCGACCTTGTCGCGTGACGGGCCGGTCAGTTGCTCATCGGCCAAAAGGACGATGCGCGGCTTGAGCGCATCCTCGCCTTCGACCAACGTGCCGATGGGCGCGCCGATCCAGCGCAGCACACCATCGGAGCCGAGCGCGATGTCGCCATTGGGCGACGCCGAGAACCGTTCGGCGCGTGTGTCGAATTCGGTTGCAAGCGCCTTCTGGGCCGCCGTGCGCACCGCCTTGGCGTCTTCTCCGCCCGCGCTCTGGTCGGCGGTGAAACGGAACCCTTGCAGTTCGCCGACATGGTGGCCCTCGACGAGGACGGTTCCGGACGGGCTGATTTCGGCTTCAAGCATAGTGTTTTCTCTAAGGCGGCGCATGAGGACGGAAGTCCTGCGGTCTACAAAGCGTTTCGTCAACCGCTCATGCAGCGCATCCGACAATCTGTCTTCGATGTCGCGCGTTTTTTCTTGCCAGTGTGCCGGATCGGCAAGCCAGCCGGGGCGGTTTGAGACAAATGTCCAGGTCCGGATCTGTGCGATCCGGTGCGAAAGCGTATCGATGTCGCCTTCGATGGAATCGGCGCGACGCACCTGCTCGGCCATGTAGGTTTCGTCGACATGGCCGCGCCGGGCGAGATCGTCATACATCGAGGCGATAAGGTCGGCGTGTTGCGCCGGCGCGATCCTGCGATAGTCGGGCAGCGCGCAGGTTTCCCACAAAAGGGCGACTCGCTCGTGGTTGGTGGCGAGCGATCGGATGTTTTCGTCGCGCGAGAGATGTTCGAGCGCCTGGGCGTCGACTGCCGGCAACGCACGTGTCAGGCCCTCGACCGGCGCGACGGTGTCGATCGAGCGCTTGAGCGTGTCGAGGCTGGTGAAATCGAAGTTGGCGGTGCGCCACTGCAGCACCTTCACCGGCTCGAAATCATGGCCCTCGATCTTTTCGATTACGTCCTCCTCGAACGGGTCGACCTGGCCGGTGACGCCGAAGGTGCCGTCGCGCAGGTGACGGCCGGCACGGCCGGCGATCTGGCCAAGCTCTGCTGCGGTCAACTGGCGATACTGGTAGCCGTCGAACTTGCGGTTCTGGGCGAAGGCAACATGGTCGACGTCGAGATTGAGGCCCATGCCGATGGCATCGGTGGCGATCAGGTAGTCGACGTCGCCGGACTGGTAGAGCTCGACCTGGGCATTGCGGGTGCGCGGGCTGAGTGCGCCGAGCACCACCGCCGCACCGCCCTGCTGGCGGCGGATCAGCTCGGCGATGCCGTAAACCTCGTCGGCGGAGAAGGCGACGATGGCCGAACGGCGCGGCAGCCGCGTCAGCTTCTTGGAACCGGCATAGGCAAGATGCGACAGCCGCGGACGGGTGACCACCGACACGCCCTTCAACAGCTTCTGCAGGATGCCGTGCATGGTGGCGGCGCCGAGCAGCAGCGTCTCTTGCTTGCCGCGCAGATGCAGGATGCGGTCGGTGAAGATGTGGCCGCGCTCGAGGTCGCCGGCAAGCTGGACCTCGTCGATGGCGACGAAGGCGGCATCCGTCTGTCGCGGCATCGCCTCGACGGTGCAGACCGAATATCTGGCGCCGGCAGGCAGGATCTTCTCTTCGCCGGTGACCAGCGCCACCTTGTGAGCCCCGACCTTTTCGCAAAGTCGCCCATAAACTTCGCGTGCGAGCAGCCTGAGCGGCAGGCCGATGATGCCGCTTTCGTGCGCGACCATGCGCTCGATGGCGAGATGGGTCTTGCCGGTATTGGTGGGCCCCAGAACCGCGGTCACATCGCGGCCTGACAGGATCAGCGGGTCGTTCGGCCTGGAGTGAACATTCATACTAGAGAACCGCCCTCGGCGCCGGGGACAGCCCGGCGTTGCGCCGCCTGTCGCGACGAGTGGACACATAGGGATTTGCAAGCCGAAGCGAAAGCGGAATGTTCCAGATTTAAGAGTTGGAACGAGTCTGGAACGAATCAGCGACGAATCACTGACTCCGGCAGATTCAGGTTTTGTTCACCCCAACATATAGATGACACCCTTGCAAGCCGCACCACATGCAGAATCTCTAAAGTGGCCCGTTTCGTGCTTCTGCACGCCCGCCGTTAACCTTTGCCGGCCAAGCGAAGAAACCTGCGCGTCAACCGCGTGCAAAATAATGAATTTGTTGACGTTTCCTACCGGCGAGTTAACGGTCGGAGCTGCCTGCTGCGACATTTAGTTAAGATTTGAACCAAATGCGGAACGAACAGGCGACGAATCACTGTTCAGGCAATTTTCCCGATTTGTTCACCACTAGATGTAGTACCAGGCCGGGTTCTCCACCTATTATCCACAGCCTATGCACCGCACTGTCCACAGCGGCTCGTTCGCCGCATTAACCTTTGCGTGCCATGGCGGCACACCCGCGCTTCAGCAAAAATACCTGTGATTGCATTACGTTAAGGGAACCACACCCGTTGTGCCCGGGATCGGAGCATGTCTCCATTGCGACGTTGAGTCTGCGCGGCGGGGGATGCCCAGGCGGGGCCTCCGGAAAATGCGGCGCACCACGCAGGCGCACGATATTGGAGGGAATATCATGTCCAAACGTCTATTCGCCGAATTCCTCGGCACATTCTGGCTCGTCTTCGGCGGCTGCGGCAGCGCTGTCCTGGCCGCTGCGTTCCCCGAACTGGGTATCGGTTTTTCCGGCGTTGCGTTGGCGTTCGGCCTTACGGTGCTGACCATGGCCTATGCGGTCGGCGGCATTTCCGGCGGGCACTTCAATCCCGCCGTCTCGGTCGGCCTGATGATGGCCGGGCGTTTCGAGGCCAAGGATCTGGTCCCCTACGTCATCGCCCAGTTGATCGGCGCGGTCGCCGCTTCCACGGTGCTGTACCTCATCGTCAGCGGCAAGGCCGATTTCGCCGGTATCGGCGGCTTTGCCACCAACGGCTATGGCGACGCCTCGCCGGGCAAATTTGGCCTGTCCTCGGCGCTGATCATCGAGGTCGTGCTGACCTTCATGTTCCTGATGATCATCCTCGGCTCGACCAGCGAACGCGTTCCGGCCGGCTTTGCGCCGATCGCCATCGGCCTCGCCTTGACGCTCATCCACCTGATCTCGATTCCGGTGACCAACACTTCGGTCAACCCTGCGCGCTCGACCGGCCCGGCGCTGTTCGTCGGCGGTGTCGCCCTGCAACAGCTCTGGCTGTTCTGGGTCGCCCCGATCGTCGGGGCAGCGCTTGCCGGCATCGCCCACAAGTCGCTGTTCGGCGACAAGTAGCCGAACCACCGCACCAAACGGAAACGGCGCCTTACGGCGCCGTTTTCTTTATGGAGATGACTGCCTGTTATCAGACGAAATATTGCCCGCCATTGGCCGAAAGGGTCGCGCCGGTAACGAAGCCTGACTCTTCGGAGGCCAGGAACACCACGCAGCGAGCAATCTCTCCCGGTTCGCCAAGCCGGCCGACCGGGATCTGGGCGATGATCGATTCGCGGACCTTTTCCGGCACCGCCATCACCATTTCGGTGGCGATGTAGCCCGGACAGATGACGTTGACGGTGATGCCCGCGCGTGCCCCTTCTTGGGCCAGCGCCTTGGTGAAGCCGATGTCGCCGGCCTTCGACGCCGAGTAGTTGGCCTGTCCGGCCTGGCCCTTCTGGCCGTTGATTGAGGAAATGGTGATGACGCGGCCGAACTTGCGGTCGCGCATACCACTCCACAGCGGATGGGTCATGTTGAAGGCGCCGTTCAGGTTGGTGTCGATGACCTCTTTCCACTGCTCGCGCGTCATCTTGTGGAACATCGAGTCGCGCGTGATGCCGGCGTTGTTGACCAGCACCGAGACCGGACCGAGATCGGCCTCGACCTGCTTGATGCCGGCCTCGCAGGCGTCGTAGTCGGCAACCGACCATTTGTAGACCGGGATGCCCGTCTCGGCCTTGAATTTCTGCGCAGCCTCGTCGTTGCCGGCATAGTTGGCGGCGACCTTGTAGCCTGCGTTCTTCAGCGCGACCGAAATCGCGGCGCCAATGCCGCGGGTTCCGCCAGTGACGAGTGCAACCTTGCTCATGCGCTTCCCCTTTTCTGCTGCTTTATGGCCTGCCTTCGCGACAGACCTTTAGAGGCAAAAAGGGCGGCACATTGGCCGCCCTTTTCTTGTTTCCGAGTTACATCGCCTCGACACACATCGCGACGCCCATGCCGCCGCCGATGCACAGGGTCGCGAGACCCTTCTTGGCGCTGCGTCGCCGCATCTCGTAGACCAGCGTGTTGAAGACGCGGGCACCGGAAGCGCCAACCGGATGGCCGATGGCGATGGCGCCGCCATTGACGTTGACGATCGCCGGATCCCAGCCCATGTCCTTGTTGACCGCGCAGGCCTGCGCCGCGAACGCCTCGTTGGCCTCGACGAGGTCGAGGTCGCCGACCGACCAGCCGGCCTTTTCGAGCGCCTTGCGCGATGCCGGGATCGGGCCGGTGCCCATGATCTGCGGATCGACGCCGGCGGTTGCCCAGGAGACGATGCGGACCAGCGGGGTGAGGCCGCGGCGCACGGCTTCGGCTTCGGTCATCAACACGACCGCCGCAGCCCCGTCATTGATTCCCGAAGCGTTTCCGGCTGTGACGGTGCCTTCCTTGTCGAAGGCCGGCCGCAGCTTGGCCAGTGAATCGAGCGTCGCGCCATGGCGGATATATTCGTCCTGGTCGACGATGGTGTCGCCCTTCTTGCCCTTGATCGTGACGGGAACGATCTCGTCGGCAAAACGGCCGGCCTTCTGCGCGGCCTCGGCCTTGTTCTGCGAGGCGACGGCGAACTGGTCCTGCTCGTCGCGCGTCAACTGCCACTGGTGGGCAACGTTCTCGGCGGTGTTGCCCATGTGGTAGCCGTAGAAGGCGTCGGTCAGGCCATCCTTGATCATCGTGTCGATCATCTTGAAGTCACCCATCTTCACCCCGCCGCGCAGATGCTGGCAGTGCGGCGCCATGGACATCGATTCCTGGCCGCCGGCGACGATGATCTTGGCGTCGCCCGTGGCGATCTGCTGCATGCCGATGGCGATGGTGCGCAGGCCCGAGCCGCAAAGCTGATTGAGACCCCAGGCTGTCGCTTCCTGCGGCACGCCCGCGGCCATCGCGGCCTGGCGGGCCGGGTTCTGGCCGGCGCCAGCGGCGAGGATCTGGCCAAGGATGACCTCGTCGACTTCCTTGGGATCGACACCGGCGCGGGCCAGTACTTCCCTGACGGCGATGGCGCCCAGTTCGTGTGCCGGCGTGTTGGCGAAGGCGCCGTTGAACGAGCCTACCGGCGTGCGGGCGGCGCTGGCGACGACGATGGAGGACGAGGCGGACATGTTTCTCTCCAGACTTCGTGAGACGAATGGTTTGTTGCGCGTCGAGGACGTTGGCGCTCATGACTTTTCTTGCCCGTTCCAGGACCCGAGTCAAACCGGAAAATCGCTGGAATGCCGATGCTGCGGCCGCACTGCAGCAAATGCTGCGCAGCATTTTTTTGCCGGCGTTGACCCGCCTTGCCTTCTTGCAGTGCACAAACCGCTTGGATTTGCGGTTGCTTTGCGCTTATCCTGCTTTCCGGCGAAATGTTACCGGCTGCTTACATGGCATACCGGTCTTCCGGGGGAGGATGCTGATGCCTGCTAAAGACACGCCGATCGTCATCAAGAAATACGCCAACCGTCGGCTCTACAATACCGGCACGAGTACTTATGTGACGCTCGAAGACTTGGCCGAGATGGTCAAGAAAGGTGAAGAATTCACCGTACAGGATGCCAAGACCGGCGAAGACATCACCCATCCGGTGCTGACGCAGATCATCTTCGAACTGGAGAACAAGGACGGCCAGAACATGCTGCCGATCCCGTTCCTGCGGCAGTTGATCTCCTTCTACGGCGACCAGATGCAGATGGTGGTGCCGAGCTTCCTCGAACAGTCGATGCTTGCCTTCTCCAAGGAGCAGGAGCGTTTCCGCGAGCAGATGAAGTCGGCCTTCGGCAAGGCGCCGACCGACATGATCAAGGGCGCGACGCCGATGAAGGCGCTCGAGGAACAGACGCGCCGCAACATGGAACTGTTCCAGAACGCGATGCGCATGTTCACCCCCTTCCCGGCGCCCGGCACAGGCACAGCACCCGCCGAACCGGCCAGGAAAGACGCGCCTGAAAAGCCGGACGAGTTGAAGGAACTCAAGGAACAGCTTGCTGCGATGCAGCGGAAGATCGACTCGATGGGGTGAGACACGGTCGACCAAAGGCTGCGGAAAGCCAATTGCTTGGCTTTCCGAGCGTCGAGCGCCCGGAGCGATAGCGAAGACCGGGGCCGATGTGAAGGTGCGACCAGCGGGACTGCTGCAGCCAGTCAGGTCCGGCAAGGGCACTCTTGGCCAAGGGCCGACAAAATCTCCAAGCTGAATTCTGAAGACCGCAGCGAATGCCATCGGCATCGCATCGCCAACGCGCGGGTCCCTACCCTTTGGGCGAGAGATTTTCAACCTGACGCAGGGTTTTGCTCGGCCGCCCAAGCGTGTTTGCTAGGCAGCCATCAATCGGAGGACCAACCATGACAGAACTGACGCTGGCCAAGGCCAACGCCATCATCGCCACCGCGCTCGAGCTGGGCGGCAAGAGCAACTTCAAGCCGCTCGGCATCGCCGTGCTCGACGCCGGCGGCCACCTGCTCGCCTTCCAGCGCCAGGACGGCTCGCCGTTCATCCGCGCCGAAGTCGCTTCGGGCAAGGCCTATGGCGCGCTCGCCGTAGGCTCAAGCTCGCGTGCACTCGGAGTTGCCGCGGTCGAACGGCCGCATTTCTTCCAGGGGCTTTCAGCGGTTTCCGGCGGCAAGATCGTGCCGGTTCCGGGCGGCGTGCTCATCCGCAACAAGGATGGCGCCGTGCTCGGCGCAGTCGGCATCTCCGGCGACACGTCGGACAATGACGAACTGGCCGCGATGGCCGGCATCGAATCGGCAGGCTTCGTCGCCAAGGTCTGAACGGCGAGCGCGTTCCCTTGGGGGACGCGCTCCTACTCGCGTCCGAACGTAACGTCCCGGTTAGCCGAGCGGATCGACACCGAGAAGCCGGCCAGCACGTCGAGCAGCGCGATCACCATCAATATGAAGAAGACCGAGCTGGTGGCGCCGCGCACCAGCAGGAACTCGACCAGGAACGCAACGAAGACAAAGGTCGAGAGCAGGTGATCGACGACCGAGGCGCTGCCCGTGCGGGTCGCCTTGACGATCTCGACGAAGAAAAGCAGCAGCGCCACCACGATCAGCAGGTCGCCGAGAGTGAGCGCGAAACTGCCGCCCGACATCATTCCCAGCGTGAGAATCTCGGTCGCCCAGGGGTTGCCGCCGGGGCCGCTGCCGAACAGGCCGGCCACGCCGGCATTGTAGAGAATGAAGGGGATGATCAGTAGGGGAATGCCCGCGAGCATGGACCGGTCTCCGCGTTGCGCTGGCGCCTTCTAGAATCCCCAGCCGCCTTGGCGTCAAGAGATTTCAGCACCATCCGGACACGCAAAAAGAAAGGACCGGCTTGAGCCGGTCCTTTCTTGATAGGCGTGCTAAGGAAAAGCCAATCAGCTTTCCTTGGAAAAGCTGTCTCAGCTTTCCTTCGGCGTCAGAACCTGGCGACCGCGATACATGCCGGTCTTCAGGTCGATGTGATGCGGACGGCGCATCTCGCCGGAATTCTTGTCCTCGACATAGGTCGGGGCCTTGAGCGCGTCGGCCGAGCGGCGCATGCCGCGCTTGGACGGGGAGGTTTTTCGTTTCGGAACAGCCATGGATATACTCCACCAATCGGTCAAATGACCCTGTCCGCCCTCGTGAAAGGGCCGCGCAAGGGCCGGAAACTGAGAAAGTTGGCGAGCCTATACACGGCGAGACGGAACTTGACCAGCCCGAAGCGACTCTTTTTTCGGTCGCGGCCAGCGTCTTCCTAGTTCAGGCACTGGACATAGGCACCGGCCTTGCCGGCCCGGCGCTCGATGACCGTCGCAAGGCGCCTCAGGCCCGGGCCGGCCTTGGCCGGGTTGCGTGCCGCCGGATTGGGCAATGTCACGGCAAGCAGCGCCGCCTGGCGGCGGGAAAGCTGGCTCGCCGGCTTGCCGAAATAATGCTGCGAGGCGGCCTCGATGCCGTAGATGTTGGGGCCCCATTCGGCGATGTTGAGATAGATTTCCATGATGCGGCGCTTCGGCACCAGGGCATCGAAATAGATCGCCAGCGGCAGCTCGACCACCTTGCGCAGGAAGGAGCGGCCGTTCCAGAGGAACAGGTTCTTAACAGTCTGCATCGGAATGGTCGAAGCGCCGCGGGTCGCCTCGCCGTCCAGGGCATCGCTGATGACGCCCTTGAGTTCGCCCAGGTCGACGCCGCGATGGGTGCAGAACTGCCCGTCCTCCGACATGATGACCGAATGCGCCAGCACTGGCGCGATGTCGTCGAGCGCCACCCATTGCCGGTCATAGCCCTGCAGGGTGACGAGGTCCTTGATCATCAAGGTCGAGATCGGGCGAACGACGGGCGGTATGTAAAGGACGGTCAGCACGACCGGCAGCGCGGCCATGATGGCGACAGTCGGCACGCCGAGCCGCACCCAGCGGCGCAGACCCCCACGCGAGAACATCCCGCGTCGTGCAGCTGCCATGTCCAGCCTTTCGGTTTCCGGCTCTATGATCGGTTCCGCCAACCCGTCCGCCCTTGCCTCTCAACCTCTCGGCATAAAGGCGCTTGGCTTCTTGCGCAACGTCTGACTGTCGGCTACCGCTCGCCGCCATGACGAACGACAGCCATATCCTGTTCGAAACCGCCCTTCGCATGCGCGCCGACACCGTCGAGACCGAGCTCCGGCTTTTGCTCGACGACCGCATCCTGCCCGGCGAGATTGTACGGCCCGCCCACCTGATGGCCGCCATGCGCCACGGCGCGCTCAACGGTGGCAAGCGGCTGCGGCCATTCCTGGTGCTGGAAAGTGCTGCGCTGTTCGACGCCGACGGCGACGCAGCCCTTCGTGTCGCCACGGCGCTCGAATGCGTGCACTGCTATTCGCTGATCCATGACGACCTGCCGGCGATGGACGACGACGACCTGCGTCGCGGCCAGCCCACCGTGCACAAGGCCTTCGACGAGGCGACCGCGATCCTGGCCGGTGACGGCCTCTTGACCCACGCCTTCGACATCATCGCCGACGAGACCACGCCGCTGCCGGCGGAATGGCGGGCGGCGCTGGTGCTGGCCCTGGCCCGTGCTGCGGGTCCCGGCGGCATGGTCGGCGGCCAGGCCCTCGACCTCGACGCCGAACGCAACAAGCCCGACGAGGCCGGCATCATTCGCCTGCAGGCAATGAAGACCGGCGCGCTGATCCGCTTCGCCTGCGAGGCCGGTGCCATTATTGGCGGCGCCTCCACGGCGGACCGCGAAAGGCTGGCCGAGTTCGGCTCGGCGATCGGCCTTGCCTTCCAACTCGCCGACGATCTGCTCGACCTCACTGCCGATGCAGAAACCATGGGCAAGGCAACCGGCAAGGATGCCGCCGCCGGCAAGGCGACGCTGGTTTCGCTGCACGGTGCCGACTGGGCCCGGTCGCAGCTGTCCGGACTGGTCAGCCAGGCCCATGCCCTGCTTGAACCCTATGGCGAGCGCGCAATCATGCTCAAGGCGGCCGCAAGTTTCATCGCCGAACGCAACAGCTGATCCGGGAGCGGATCTTCAGGCACTACTTTGGCGACCAGTTTAGCGGGTCAGAAACTCTTAATGTTAATGGTGTCTATTCCGGCTCTGTAAAATTGTGCGTATGTGTTGGGGTTGCGCATGCCGGAGCACTCGTCGTTCATCCGTTCGATACGGATCAGATACCTTTCGGGTCTGCTGATCTTCGCGCTTACCTCGATGGCCGTGATGATGGCCTTCAGCCAAGGCAACGCCTACCGCCGCGATGTCGATGCCATCGCCAGCGAGCTCCTGTCGTTCACCCGCGACCTGCGCAACGCCACCAACTTCGCCGAGACGACGACCACCGCCTGGCGCCCCGAAACCCGCGATGCCTTGATGGCTGCCGGGCGCAACCATGCGGCACGGCTCGAAGCCGGCATCGACAACCTGACCGGCGCCATCAACTCGGTACGGCCCCAGCTGGCGCAAAGCTCGTTGCGCGAGATAGACAGCGCCTCGGTCAACGGCGACCTGTTCTGGTCTGCGCGCGATATCGCCCGCAATCTCGGTGCCCTGGCCACGACCCAGAGCCCGGACGAATGGAGCTATCGCGAGATCCGCAACCAAAACGACCTGTTCGCCCAACCCATGCTGTTGCGCGCCAGTGCGGCCATGGAAAAAGAGCGCCGCTTTGCCGAGGCCCGTAGCGACAGGCTGCTGATGGCGGCGGCAGCCCTGCTGGTGCTGGTCATCGGCGGTGTCGCGGTTTGGGTCTTCCGACCGATGGAGCACGCCATCCGCAAGGCGTTTACCGAGAGTGCCGAGTCGCTGTCCAAGGCGGAGGCCGCCGACCGCGCCAAGTCGGAATTCCTCGCCAATATGAGCCACGAGATCCGCACGCCGATGAACGGCGTACTCGGCATGGCGGAGCTGCTGGCCCGCACCGACCTGACCCCGCGCCAGAAGACCTTTACCGATGTCATCGTCAAGTCGGGCAATGCGTTGCTCACCATCATCAACGACGTGCTCGACTTCTCCAAGATCAACGCCGGCCAGCTGACGCTCGACCCCGCCCCGTTCCATCTCGGCGAGGCGGTCGAGGACGTCGCCACGCTGATCTCTGCGCGTGTCGCCGAAAAGAACCTGGAACTCATCGTCCGCATCGACCCGCGCCTGCCGACCCATGTGATGGGCGATGTCGGACGTTTCCGCCAGATCATCACCAACATGGTCGGCAACGCCGTGAAATTCACCGAGCGCGGTCATGTCCTGGTCGACGTCTCGGGCGAACTGGTCGGCGATACGGTGGCGCTGAAGGTGCGCGTCGAGGACACAGGCATCGGCATTCCCGCAGACAAGCTGCAGAGCGTGTTCGAGAAGTTCGCCCAGGTCGACGGCAGCTCGACCCGCCGCCACGAGGGCACTGGCCTCGGCCTTGCCATCGCCGCCCGCCTCGTTGACCTGATGAGCGGCCATATCGGCGTGGAAAGCGAGCTCGGCAAGGGCTCGGTGTTCTGGTTCACCGCCTTGCTGCCGCTGTACGAGGCGCAGCAGGCGAGCAGCGCGGTGCCGGTCGATGTCACCGGCGCGCGCGTGCTGGTTATCGACGACAACCCGGTCAACCGCGAGATCCTGCTCGAACAGCTGAAGAGCTGGGGCTTCGACTGCGCCGCCGCCGAAAGCGGTGCCATCGGCCTCGCCTTCCTCGACCGCGCCGCCCAGCTCGGCGCCAGCGTCGACTGCGTCATCCTCGATTACCAGATGCCGGGCATGAACGGCGCCGACGTCGCCAAGGCTATCGCCGCCGACAGCCGCACGGCCTCCATACCCGTGGTGCTCCTGACTTCGGTCGACCAGGTCGATTTCGGCCGCATGGTGCTCGATTTCGGCATCGCCGCGCATTTGACCAAGCCGGCGCGCTCCGCCGTGTTGCTCGGCACGGTAATCGCGGCGGTTCAGAAGGCGCGTTCGCAGGCGGGCCGCACCGAGTTCGTGCGCGAGCCGGTCCGCCAGGCCCCGCCCGCTTTCACCGTCATCCGTGGCCCGGCGCCGGCGCCGCTCGCCCAGCCCGAGCCGACGCCGCTGCAAAGCGGTGGGCTCGACGTGCTGGTGGCCGAGGACAACGAGGTCAACCAGCTGGTCTTCGGCCAGATCCTCTCCGGGCTGGGCCTCAGCCACCGCATCGCCGGCAACGGCCGCACCGCAGTCGAGATGTACCGCACCTTCAAGCCGAAGCTGATCCTGATGGATGTCTCGATGCCCGAGTTGAACGGCTACGAGGCGACACGCGCCATCCGCGCCGAGGAAGCGGCCAATGGCAGCCGCACGCCGATCATCGGCGTGACCGCCCATGCACTGAAGGGCGACCGCGAGAAATGCCTCGACGCCGGCATGGACGATTACCTGCCCAAGCCGGTGTCGCCGGACAAGCTCGGCGCCAAGATCGGCACCTGGCTGAGCGAGAGCGCCGAGCTGGTGCGGTCGGCCTGACGAGCGAGATCGATCGGCGCGGGATCCCGCGCCTTATGACTTTCCTATTTCTTGGGGCGTTCGCCTCTCTCGAATCCTGATGTCGCTGCTTCTAGCTTCCTGAGCGTGCCGGACGGCAGCAATTCCTGCCGATCCGGCAAGCAACAAGGAAGACCGAGATGCTTCGCACCCACATTCCGGACCGGTTCGTCAGCTCCGAAATCGCTGACAAGGTCGGGCAGCAGGCCAAGCCCGTCACCGGCCAGACCGAACCCTTCATGTTCACCCGCCTGTTCTTCGTCACCGGCGTGCTGCTCGGCAGCCTGGCGCTTGCCGCCATGCTTTCCAGCTGACGGCACCGGCCATGAACATCTCCGACGTCCTGCAGCCCGACGACGTCATCCTTGGCTTCCAGGCCGAAGGCAAGACGAGGCTTCTCAAGGAAATGGCACGGCACGCCGCAGCGCGCACCGGCGCCAGCGCCGCCGAAATCACGGCGGCGCTGGGATCACGCGAAAAGCTCGGCTCCACCGGGCTGGGACAAGGCATTGCCATCCCGCACGCAAAGCTGAGCGGCCTGCAGAGACCGTTCGGCGCGTTCGTGCGGCTGGCAACGCCCTGCTCTTTCGAGGCCATCGATGACCAGGATGTCGATATCGTCGTGCTCTTGCTTTTGCCGGAAGCCGCGCCGCGTGAATATCTCAATCTGCTGTCCAGGATCGCCCGGACGCTGCGCGAGCCCGGTCTGGTGGCAAAACTGCGCCAGGAAAACGATGCCGCAATCGTCTATCGTCGTCTGCTCGCCGCCGAGCGAACGCCATCGGCCGCCTGAAGGGGCTTCAGCGGTTCCTGACGACGAGGCAGGAACCGCCGACGCTGCGCAGCTTCTGGCAGACGACCGCAGCCTCGCCGCGATCGTCGGCGCCGATGCGAACGGCATAGATGCCGCGGCGGCCGATCGGCGTCCGCACCCGGCTGACGACCGGGTCATGCGATGAAAGCAGCGCCGGGAAGCGCCTTTCGAGGCGCTGCCATTGCTTGATGGCCGCCGAGCGGCGGAAATTACCCGCGACCTGGATGCCCCAGGGCTTCACATGCACGCTCGCCATGGCGACCGTCGACGACATGATGACCGGCAAATTGCGGCAGGCGACGATGAACGCCATCTTCGGATCGAGCGGCCGGTTGGTGCCGGCATAGCTCTTGTCGGAAAAGTTGTCGGCCGGCTCGCCCATGATGTCGAGCACGTAGTCCTCTGTTTCGAGCGGCAGGAAGCCACCCGACGACAGCCAGCGTGCGACGCGGTTTTCGCCGGCATTATAGGCCGCGGCCGCCAGTCCGAGATTGCCGAAGCCCGATCTGAGTTCGCCGAGATAGCGCGCCGAGGCGGGGATCGCCTGATCCATGTCGAAGGGATTGGCGAGGCCGCGCATGCGAGCGGTACCGGGCATGAACTGGGCTATGCCTTCGGCGCCCGCCGGGCTGACCGCGTTCGGGTCGAAGCGGCTTTCCTTCCAGATCAGCCGGGCGAAGAACTCGCTGGGCAGGCCATAGCGCCTGGCGTGGGTGTCGATCAGGTCGCAGACGCGGGCGACATGATCCTTCTTGCGCGGGCGCGGCGGATCGGCAAGCGATGGCACACACAGGGCCAGGGTGACGAGGAAAGCCAGCGCTGTCCCCGCCAGGCTGCGCATCTTTATTCGGCCGCCGCCCTGCCGCCGCCGAAGCGCCGCTCAATATAGTCGGCAACCATCTTCTCGAAATCGGCGGCGATGGCGGGGCCACGCAGGGTGGCGGCCTTCTTGCCGTCGATGAAGACGGGCGCGGACGGCGTTTCGCCGGTACCGGGCAGCGAGATGCCGATGTCGGCGTGCTTGGATTCGCCCGGCCCGTTGACGATGCAGCCCATCACCGCGACCTTGAGCTCCTCGACGCCGGGATATTTCTCGCGCCAGACCGGCATGTTCTTGCGCAGGTCTTCCTGGATGGTCTGGGCCAGCTCCTGGAACACCGTCGAGGTGGTGCGGCCGCAGCCCGGGCAGGCCGCGACGATCGGCACGAACTGGCGGAAGCCCATGGTCTGGAGCAGTTCCTGCGACACCTGCACCTCGCGGGTGCGATCGCCATTCGGCTCCGGTGTCAGCGAGATGCGGATGGTGTCGCCGATGCCCTGCTGCAGAAGGATGCCCATGGCCGCCGACGAGGCAACGATGCCCTTGGAGCCCATGCCGGCCTCGGTCAGGCCGAGATGCAGCGCGTGGTCGGAGCGGGCGGCAAGCATGGTGTAGACGGCGATCAGATCCTGCACCTGGCTGACCTTGGCCGACAGGATGATCTTGTCGCGCGAAAGTCCGATCTCCTCGGCAAGGTCGGCCGAGATCAGCGCCGACTGCACGATCGCCTCGCGCATCACCTGGTTGGCGGTGAGCGGCGAACCCTTCTCCTGGTTCTCGTCCATCAGCCTGGTCAAAAGGTCCTGGTCGAGCGAACCCCAGTTGACGCCGATGCGGACCGGCTTGTCGTGGCGGATCGCCATCTCGACGATGTCGGCGAACTGCTTGTCCTTCTTGTCCTTGAAGCCGACATTGCCCGGATTGATACGGTATTTCGCCAGCGCCTCTGCGCAGGCCGGATGGTCGGCCAGCAGCTTGTGGCCGATATAGTGGAAGTCGCCGACCAGCGGCACGTCGATGCCGAGGCGGGCCAGCCGGTCGCGGATATGCGGGACGGCGGCAGCGCTCTCGTCGCGGTCGACCGTGATGCGCACGATCTCCGAGCCGGCCCGATGCAGCGCCGCCACCTGGGCCACCGTCTTGTCGATGTCGGCGGTGTCGGTGTTGGTCATCGACTGCACGACGACCGGCGCCTCGCCACCGACGATCACGCCGCCGACGCTGACGCCGACCGATTGGCGGCGGGGAAAGGGAGAAGAAAAGTAGCCAGTCATCGGACGGCCTTCTTAAGCTCGAGACATCAGCGCCTGAGGTGGCGCGCACTGGTTGCGATGTCAATATCGCAGGAGGTCGCGCCCGCCAAGGGCGGCCCGTCACTAGCCCGCAATCACGATGATTTCAGGGCTGTCAGGACCTGCGGGCGAACGATCCCAGTCGCCATACCATTCGACCTCGGCGAAACCGGCCCGGGCGAGCGCTTCTGCCAGTTGGTCATGCTCGATGAAGCGCAGCTCGCTCGGCGACACAACCTTGTCGCCATCGGCAAATCCGAAATGCGTCTCGAAGCGAACGAACTGGCCTTCGACCGAGGTCACGTCGTAGTGGACATCGACCGGGCCGACACCATCCACCTCCACACGCGTGGACGTGTCTGCAGCCGTCCATTCTTCCCATTCGCGCACTGCCGGATTGCGCGTCTCGAAGACCAGTCGGCCGTTCGGCGCGAGATGACGGCGCAGATTGGCCAGCGTCGCGGCGATGGCTTCATCGGTGAGGAACACCTGAAACACGTGGCCGGTCATGACGATCAGGTCGAAGCGTGTGTCCGTCGCAAGTCCGGCCGCGTCGCTTTCGATCCACGCAACCACATCGCCTCCAGGCCTTGCGCGGGCGATGGCCATCATGCCGGCGGCCGGATCGGCACCTGTTACCCTGTGGCCGCGGCGGGCAAATTCGACAGCGAGCGGGCCGGTGCCGCAGCCCATGTCGAGGATCGTCCTGGGACTGTCGCCAGCGACATCGAGATAGAAATCCGTGTCCCTGCCGGCAGGATTGAGGGCGTCATAGACGGAGGCAAGGCGCAGGTCGCTATAGCTCTGGTCGGTCATGGCGCGATGAGTGGCCAACCGCACTGTCCTTGTCAACGAACGAGATCTGCTCCACCTCGCCGACCCGCTTAACAGCAACGGCGATTGGGCTATGATGGGGTCATTCCATGGGGGGATGCCATGCCGATGATGCTTCGCGGACCCGCACTGTCGCTCGCCCTTGCGTTCGGCCTGTTTGTCGCCGGACAGGCTTTTGCCCAGGCCATCGAGCCCGGCAAGGAAGGCGAACTTGCCAATTTCATTCCGCCGCAGGCAGGGGCACGCGCCTGCTTCGGCCGCGCCTACGATGCCGCGCATCTGAAGAACCACCCGAAGCAGCAGGTGACGGAAATGCAGTTCCGCATCGCCTACTACATCCACGATCCGGACGAGTTCGCGCCCAAGGGCCAGCGCAACTACTATTTCCAGATCCTGGCCAGGCTGCGCGATGCTCAACAAGGCAAGCCGCTGACCGCCATGGGCGAGTGCAGCGTGGCGGACGACGGCAAGTCTATCTTTTGCGGCGTCGACTGCGACGGCGGCGGCGTGATCGTCAAACGAAACGGCGCCGACAAGGTGCTCGTCGATCTCGAGGCGCTCGGGCGGCTGCGCATGACGCTCGATTGCGGCGAGGACGAAGCCAATGCGTTCGAGCTGACGCCGGGCGCGGACGACAAGCGTTTCCTGTTGTCGAAAATGCCTCAAGCCAAGTGCCCGGCCTACGACGACTGGTAGGGTTCAACGGGCTGCTCGCCCCGCAATTTCACGAAACCGTGCTGCGGCGATGCTATTATTGCGCCGCACAGCACGTATATGTTGCATTGCAATATAGGCATTTCGGAAGGACTCACTCGTCATGACCACGACCAGAACCGCCATCGTCACCGGCTCGACCTCCGGCATCGGCCTCGCCATTGCCGAGGCATTCGCTAGAGACGGTTTGAACGTCGTCCTCAATTCCTTCTCGGATACGCCGGCCGACCATGCCCTGGCGGAAAAGCTCGCCAAGGAACACAAGGCTGCGGTCGTCTACATCAAGGCCGACATGTCCAAGGGTGCGGAGTGCCGCGACCTCGTCGCCAAGGCCGCCGCGCGATTCGGCTCGGTCGACGTTCTGGTCAACAATGCCGGCATCCAGCATGTCGCGCCGGTCGAAGAATTCCCGACCGAGAAGTGGGATGCGATCATCGCCATCAACCTGACCTCGGCGTTCCATACGACAGCAGCCGCGATTCCCCTGATGAAGAAGGCCGGTGGCGGCCGCATCATCAACATCGCCTCCGCCCACGGCCTGGTCGCCTCGGCCTACAAGTCGGCCTACGTTTCGGCCAAGCACGGCATCATGGGCCTGACCAAGACCGTGGCGCTCGAAGTCGCACTCGACAAGATCACTTGCAACGCCATCTGCCCCGGCTATGTGCTGACCCCGCTGGTCGAGGCGCAGATCCCGGACCAGATGAAGGCGCACGGCATGGACCGCGAGACGGTGATCCGCGAGGTCATGCTCGACCGCCAGCCGACCAAGGAATTCGTCACCGTGGAGGAGATCGCGGCGACCGCAGTCTTCCTTGCCTCGCCGGCAGCCGCACAGATAAACGGCACGCACATCTCGGTCGATGGTGGCTGGACCGCCCAGTGACCGCCCAAAAGGAACAACACGCCATGACTGGAAACGGCAAGGCGGAGGAGACAAAGCCGATCAACATCGCGCTGCAGGGCGGCGGCTCGCACGGCGCCTTCTCCTGGGGCGTGCTCGATCGCTTGCTGGAAGACGGGCGCCTCGACATCAAGGCGGTGTCAGGCACCAGCGCAGGCGCGATGAACGCGGTCGCGCTTGCCGATGGCTGGGTCCGCGGCGGTGCCGACGGCGCCCGCGCCAAGCTCGCTGACTTCTGGCGCGCGGTCGCCCGCAAGGGCCGCTTCAGCCCGGTGCAGCGCTCGCCTTGGGATATGTTGTGGGGCAACTGGTCGATCGAGAACACGCCCGGCTACATCTGGTTCGACACCATGTCGCGGGTGTTCTCGCCCTATGTCGCCAACCCGATGAACCTCAACCCGCTGCGCGACGTCGTTGCCGAGGAGATCGACTTCCGCAATGTGAGGGCCTGCAAGGAAATCGACCTGTTCATCTCGGCCACCAATGTCGAGACCGGTCAGTTGCGCGTCTTCAGCGACGGTGAGATCGACCTCGACACCGTCATGGCCTCGGCCTGCTTGCCGCAGATCTTCCAGGCCGTCGAGATCAAGGGCGTGCCCTACTGGGATGGCGGCTACGGCGGCAATCCGGCGATCTATCCGTTCTTCAAGGCCAACGACAGCGACGACGTGCTGCTTGTCCAGATCAACCCCGTGATCCGCGAGCAGACGCCGAAGACGGCAAACGAAATCCAGAACCGTATTGACGAGATCACCTTCAACGCCGGACTCCTGCGCGAATTCCGCGCCATTGCCTTCATCAAGGAACTGATCGCTGCAGGGCGCTTGCCGGAAGGTGAATTCCGCGACATCCGCATGCATCGCATCGATGCCGACGAGGCCTTCAAGGATCTTTCGGCGTCCTCGAAGGTCAATGCCGAATGGGCATTCCTCGAATACTTGCGCGACCTTGGCCGCACATCGGCTAGCGACTGGCTGGAAGACAACTTTGATTCGGTCGGCAAGCGTTCCACGCTCGACCTGTCCGGGCAGCTCGACGACGGTTTCAAGCCGTTGCGCGGACCTTCCGTCGGCCGCCGCGTACGTGAATTCCTGGCCACCAGAACGAGGCCGGCTGCCGTGCGGCAACACAACTAGGCCGGGAAACCGGGGCTTTCCGCGGCAGCAACCGCAGCGTGCTGACAGCTCCTGCCAGTTTTGTCAGGATGATATTTCCATTACTTTTTATCACTATTTTGCGATGCACATTTGATGTAGAAGACGCCCTTCCGCCCCTTTGCCCCCGCGGCGGATTGAATGCGGCATTGCGCGCCACCATATCGGGACGACGCGCCAGGCAAGATCGCGGTGAGCCGCAACCGTCCTTAATGGATATAGCGACAATGTCGAAGATTAGGTTCCATAAGCTTGCAGCCTTGGTCGTGCTCGTCGGTTTCGCCGCCTGGATGGGCACCGGCAAATTCTCGTCGGTGGGCAGTGCACAGCCATCTCCTGATGAAAAGCCTGTTCAGGCCGAACAGCCCAAGGCGCCGCTGCGCACCGTGATGGTCGTGGCGCCACCGCGACTGGACCATGCCCGTGCGATACGTATCTCGGGCCAGACCGAGGCCAACAAGCGTGCGACACTGGCAACGCGTGCCGCCGGCATAATTGCCGAACTGCCGGTCAAACAGGGCGATCACATCAAGCAAGGCGACCTTGTACTGATGCTCGACGCCGAGGAAAAGACTGCCGCGGTCGACACAGCCAAGGCCGTGCTCGTCCAGCGCAAGGCTGAGTGGGAAGCCACCGAAAAGCTGATGAAGGCCGGCTCGGTCGCGAAATTGCAGGCCGATGGCGCATGGTCCAACTACCAGACCGCGCTGTCGCAGCTGCAGGCGGCGGAGTCCGAACTGTCGCGCAACCAGGTCAAGGCGCCTTTCGACGGCGTCGTCGACCGCGTTGCGGTCGAGCTTGGCTCCTCCGTCATCCAGGGCGGCGAAGTGGCCACGATCCTGAACCTCGATCCGATCCTGGGCAAAGGCGAGATCAGCGAACGCGACCTGCGCTACGTCAAGATCGGCGACGAAGCGGAAGTAAAGCTGGTCAATGGCGAGGTCGTGACAGGCAAGGTACGCTACATCAGCCGTGACGCCACGTCCCAGACCCGCACCTTCCCGGTGGAGATCGCCATCCCGAACGGCGATGGCGCCATCCCGGCCGGCATGACGGCCGAAATCACCGTGCGCGCCAAGCCGGTGGATGCGGTGATGCTTCCACGCTCGGTGGTGACGCTGGGCGAGAACGGCGACCTCGGCATCCGCGCCGTCGATGGCGCCTCGAAGGTGGTCTTCTACCCGATCGACCTTGTCGACGACACGCAGAACGGGCTGGTGCTCGGCGGCATTCCCGCCACCGCACAGATCATCATCGCCGGCCAGGACCTGGTCAAGGAAGGCGACGAGGTGAAGGCCGAACCGGCCAACGAAGCCGTGCTCAAGAAGCTCGTCGAAGACGCGACCGGGACGCAGTAAAAAATGGATATCGTCAAGCTTGCGATCCGCAATGCGCGACTGACCCTTTCGGTCCTGCTTTTCCTCGTTATCGCCGGTACGCTCGCGTACCGTGCCGTGCCGAAGGAAGCCGAGCCGGACGTCGCCATTCCGATTATGTATGTCAGCCTCGTCTATCAGGGTATCTCGCCTGAGGACGCCGAGCGCCTGCTGCTGAGACCGGTCGAGTCACAGCTCAAGAACCTCAAGGGGCTCAAGGAGATGAAGTCGAACGCCTATCAGGGCGGCGCCAACGTCATCGTCGAGTTCGACCCGTCGGTGGATCTGGGTGACGCCCTGATCGACACTCGCAACAAGGTGCAGGATGCCAAGCGCGACCTGCCGGCCGGCGTCGAGGAGCCGACGGTCAACGAAGTGAACCTGTCGGAGTTTCCGGTCCTGGTCGTCACCCTGTCGGGCGACGTGCCCGAGCGGGCGCTGACCGCTGCCGCCAAGGTGTTGCGCGACCAGATCGAGGAAGTGCCAGGCGTGCTAGAAGGCACGCTGCAGGGGTCGCGCGACGAACTCGTCGAGGCGATCATCGATCCGGTCAAGCTGTCGTCATATGGCCTGCAGCTCGACCAGATGATCCAGGGCATCGGCCAGTCCAACAGCCTTGTCGCCGCCGGTGCCATCGAAGGCTCGGAAGGCAAATACGCCGTCAAGGTGCCAGCACTGATCGAAACGCCGGAGGACGTGGCGCGCCTGCCCGTGGTGGCGACGCCGAATGCCGTCGTGCGCGTCCAGGATCTGGCCACGGTCCGCTCGACCTTCAAGGATGCCGAGACGATCACCCGTCTCGACGGCAAGCCGGCAATCGCCATCGAGGTCAAGAAGCGCATCGGCGCCAACATCGTCGAGACGATCGACGGTGCAAAGGCCGTCGCCGACGCGTTCGTCAAGACTGCGCCGGAAGGCATGAAGGTTACCTACACCCAGGACAAGTCGGTCTTCGTCAACCAGCTGCTGAACGACCTGCAGAACCACGTGCTGATTGCCGTCATCCTGGTCTTCATCGTCATCCTTTATGCGCTGTCGGGCCGGGCTTCGCTGCTGATTGGCCTCGCCATCCCGTCGTCGTTCCTGATGGGCATCCTGGCGCTGGCACTGATGGGCTACACGATCAACATGATCGTGCTCTTCAGCCTGATCCTGGCAGTCGGCATGCTGGTCGACGATGCGATCATCGTCACCGAATTCGCCGAACGGCGCATGTCGGAAGGCATGCCCAAGGAAGAGGCGTTCGAACTGGCCGCCAAGCGCATGGCAGGTCCCGTCATTGCCGCCACCATGACCCGTATCGCAGCGTTCTCGCCGCTGCTGTTCTGGCCCGGCATCATCGGCGACTTCATGAAGTATCTGCCGATCACGCTGATCGTCACGCTGGCAGCGTCGATGGCCTATGCGCTTATCTTCGCGCCGACCATCGGCGCCCTGTTCGCCAAGGCACCGAAGCATCATGAGGACGACCTCAAGGACGGCGTCTACATGGGCGTCGTCAAGAAGGCAGTCACCTATCCGATCACCGCGCTGGTGCTGACGGTGGCCTTGCTCACCGGCGGCACCTATGCCTATGTCAAGTTCGGCAACGGTGTAGAGTTCTTCCCGACGGTCGAGCCAGACTATGGCCTGCTCTACGTCCATGCACGCGGCAACCTCTCGCTCGCGGAGATGGACGCAGCCACGCTCGAGGCCGAAAAGCGGATCCTCGGCTGGCCAGGCATCAAGTCGGTGTACACCCGCTCCGGCAAGAGCCGCGGCGGCCAGGACATCCCCGAAGACGTCGTCGGCGTGATCCAGTACGAATTCGTCGACTGGCGCGAACGCAAGTCGGCGCACGTCATCCTCGACGAACTGCGCGCCACGATGGCCGGCATCCCGGGTGTGGACGTTGAAGTCCGCGTTCCTGACGCGGGACCGCCGACCGGCAAGGCGATCCAGGTGCAGCTCGCGGCCGTCGACCCGACGGGCCTCAACGACTACGCCAAGGACGTCGCGGCGGCGGTCGCCAAGGTACCCGGCGTCATCGACATCTCCGACGGCCTGCCTCCGCCCGGTATCGACTGGGCGCTGGAAGTCGACCGTTCCAAGGCGGCCCAGTATGGCGTCAGCCCGACGGCGGTCGGTACTGTCGTGCAGCTCGTGACCACCGGTCTCAAGCTCACCGACTATCGCCCGGCCGGCGCCGACGATGCCGTCGACATCCGGCTGCGGCTGCCGGAGGACCGCCGCACGCTTGCCGCGCTCGACCAGTTGCGCATCGTCACCCCGCAAGGCTCGGTGCCGATCTCGAACTTCGTCTCGCGCAAGCCCGAGCCGACGGTCGGTGTCCTGAACCGCATCGACGCCAAGCGTACGATCACCATTCAGGGCAACGTCGCCTCCGGTTACCAGGTTGCCGCGGTGCAGGCCGAGGTCACCAAGGTGGTCGAGCAGATGGCCCGGCCGGGAATCGACTGGAAGCTGGCCGGCTCCAACGAGGACAGTGCCGAGGCCAGTGCGTTCCTCGGCAACGCCTTCGGCGCGGCGATCTTCCTGATCTTCATCGTGCTCCTGGCGCAGTTCAACAAGTTCACCAGCGTCATCCTGGTGCTGACCTGCGTTGTCATGGCGACGGTGGGTGCGCTGCTCGGCATGCTGTTGACCGGCCAGTCCTTCGTCATCGTCATGTCGGGCATCGGCATGATCGCGCTGGCGGGCGTGGTGGTGAACAACAACATCGTGCTGATCGACACCTACGACAGGCTGCGCGACGAAGGCTGGAACAAGCTCGACGCCGTGCTCCAGACGTGCCGCGAGCGCGCCCGTCCGGTGGTTCTGACGGCGTTGTCTGCGATCCTCGGCGTGCTGCCCATCGCGTTCGGGCTTGGCCTCGAGATCTTCCACCATGAGACGACGATCAATGCGCCATCGACCCAGTGGTGGATCGCGCTGTCGTCGGCAATTGTCTTCGGCCTGTCCTTCGCCACCGTGCTGACGCTGGTGGTGACGCCGGCGATGCTGATGGTGTTCACCCGCGAGAAACGCAAGCCCGGCCAGCGCGGCTGGTTCGGCAGGCTGTTCAGCTGGGGCAAGGATCGTGTCTCCAAGGGAACCGCCAAGTCGGCGGAAACCAAGGATGCCGAACCTGAGGTCGCCTTCCCAAAGGCCGCCGAATAAACATTCTGCAATCAGGTTGAAAAAGGCCGCCCGGAACGACCGGGCGGCCTTTTGCGTTGCTGCCTTGATGCAACACGAAATTGCGAGGCACCAACAATGACCATCTCGACGCTGCTTTTGATCATCCTGATCCTGATCCTGCTCGGCGCAGTGCCCGCATGGCCCCATTCCCGCGGCTGGGGCTACGGCCCTTCCGGCATCGTCGGCGTGTTGCTCGTCGTGCTTCTGGTGCTGATGCTGATGGGCCGCATCTGACCGCACTGGCCGGCGGCCTTGCTGCGATCGAAGCGGCGCAGGCTCAAAGCTGCGCGCGTTGATGCTGGACCAGGGGGCGGCCGAAAAGCGAGCCTCCTCGGGCCGTAACGCTAAAGTGAGAGGGCCTGCTATTCGGCCGGCGCAGTCTGAGGCATGGCCCTGAAATCGGCGTGACGGGCCAGCCCCGCCATCAGGCAGACGACCACCAGGAACCCCGACAACGTCACGAAGACAGGCGCGAAGCCGACATGCCCGGCAACGAAACCGATTCCCGACGGGGCAACCAATATGCCGGAATAACCCATGGTCGTGACGACGCTCATGCCGATGTTCGACGGCACGCCCGGCTGGTTGCCGGCGGCGGAAAAGGCAATCGGCACCATGTTGGCGACGCCCAGCCCGCAGAAGGCGAATGCCGCGATCGCGACCCATGGGTTCGGCGCAAGACCCGCCGCGAGCATGCCGCACGCCGCGATGAGCGCCGACACGCGCAGCGTCGTCACCGCGCCGAAGCGGTTGCGCACGCCGTCGCCGAGAAACCGCATCAGGGCCATGATGCCGGAGAAGGCGGCGAACGCGAAGCCAGCGGTGGCGATGTCGGCGCCGAGTTCCTGCTTGAGATAGAGCGCTGCCCAATCGAGCACGGCGCCTTCCGGGATCATCGAAAACAGCGCCATGATGCCGACCAGGTAGATGGTGGGAAGTCGCGGCAAGCGGAAGTGATGGTGCTCATGCGCCACCGGCTTGTCCTCGCCGATCAGGTGAGGCAGGGCGAATGCCGTCATCGCCGCGGCCGCGACGGTGACAAACATCGCATGCGGCAGATGACCGAAACTGAGGATGAAGATGCCGCCAAGCCCTCCGCCGGCAAAGCCGCCAAGGCTCCAGAAACCATGCGACGACGACATGATCGCGCGCGACAGCTTCCTTTCGACGGCCACCGCATTGGCGTTCATCGCCACGTCCATGGCGCCGATCGACCCGCCGAAGATGAACATCGTGACGGCCGCCACCCAGACATTTGGCGAGAGCACCACCAGGAGCAGGGCAAAGACCACGATCCAGGCAAAGCCGATCACCACCGGCCGCGAACCCCGCTTGGTCATCAGGTAGCCGGAGAAGGGCATTGCCGTCAGCGCACCGAGACCGAACACCAGGATCAGCAGGCCGAGCACGAACTCGCTGATCTCGAGCCGCGTCAGCAGCAGCGGTATCTGCGGCGCCCAGCTTCCGGTGATGAAACCGTTGATGAAGAAAGCAGCAGCTACGGCCCAGCGGGCCCGGCTGGCAGGGGCGGTTGTGTCGGTGGCGTCCATCGCCGCGTCTCCTAGCACATGGGTCCGACACCTGAAATCGATTTCAGATCAGCGTGAGCGGCGGATTCAAAATGTTACCGCGCTTGCACCGGGCGGTGTGCGCAGATGTCGGGTCACCATGAATTTAAATCGATTTAGCATAGGCTCAAGCTGTAAGTGGAGGCAATCATTAGGCCAGACGGTTAACCAAGGTTAATTTTTGCCCGAATTCCGTCCAATAGCCGTTGTACGCGAACTTTCGAGGAATGGCGGCGGACAGGCAACACTCTCCGCTCGCGCGCTTGGTTCCGCTCTATGCATGCTTGCGCGGGTTGGGGGTCGATGCCGGCTGGACGCCGGGTCGCACCGTTGTGGAGTGTTGTACCATGAATACCCTAGCTTTCCGGCGCGCCGGAATACCAAGCCGCCTGGCCGAGCAATTGCGACAGTCGGGCGCCAGCCTGTCCAGACCGAACCTCTCCAGACCAGGTATCGCGCTCGTGGTGGGCGCAGCCGCCGTGGCGGTCGCGTTGGCCGGTTTCCTGATCATCGGCACTTCGGAGCCGGACCCGACCCAGACGGCTGCCGTGCCGCCCCGCATGACGCAGCCACAGCCGGTCAGCCCCGTGCCTGTAGCGCAAGATGAGAAGCCGGTCGCCACAGTCCAGCCCAGCCAACCCGCATCGTCGAAACTGGCGGCAGCCCCGCTGATTTCAGGGGAGACGCCGAAGGCTCAATTCAGCCCTTCACCGCCCATCGCGTCCAACGTGCCGGACAGCGCGACGGGACCGGACGAGCGCAGTTCTGGCACCGTCGCCCTGGCCGATACCAGCGTGCCGGCAACCGCCGAGGCTCCCGATACCTCCGACACCGCGTCGATTGTCCCTGACGGCCTGCGCGGAACGCTGGACGTGCAGGTCGCCGAAACCGAGGCGGAAATAGCGATGCTCGAAGCATCGACCGGAATGATCGACGCGACCGCAGCCATCGAAAGGCCCCTGCCCGACATGAGCCCGGCCAAGGCCGCGAAATATGCCAACCTGCGCGACGGCCCCGCTGATGAAGCCAAGGTGATCGTGGTGGTGCCGGCAAATGCCGCCATAGAAGCCGAGACCGGCTGCAACTGGTGTACGGTCGTCTATAACGGCCAGCGCGGCTACATGTTCAAGAGCCTTATCCGCCGCAGCGTCAAGGAAGAGGCCGCCGCCGGCCAGGGCTTGTTCTAGACTGGGGAGGACAGGCCGGGCGCCGTCGAACGTACCCGGCCTGCACTTGTCAGCCGTAGACGACGAGCAGATCCTTGGCGTCGATCTGGTCGCCGGCGCGCACCAGCACTTCGGCGATCGTGCCGTCGCGCTCGGCGTGCAGTGCGGTTTCCATCTTCATCGCCTCGATCGACAGCAGCACGTCGCCGGCCTTGATGGGCTGGCCGGCCGCGACGGCCAGCGTCGAGACGACACCCGGCATCGGCGCGCCGATATGGGCATCATTGCCGGGCTCTGCCTTGCGCCTTGCCTTGGACGCGGATGCGCCATGCGCCCGATCCGGCACCTTGACGCGGCGCGGCTGGCCGTTGAGTTCGAAGAACACCGTCACCATGCCCTTTTCGTCGACATCGCCGACGGCGAGGCAGCGGATGACCAGCGTCTTGCCCTTCTCAATGTCGACGAAGACCTCGTCCTCGGGCTTCATGCCGTAGAAATAGACCGGCGTCGGCAACACGCTGACCGGGCCATAATTGTCCTGCGCGCCGACGAAATCCGAGAACACCTTCGGATACATCAGGAAGGAAGCGAACTCGTTTTCCGAGAGCTTGCGGCCGAGCTTGGTCTCGACGTCACTGCGGTTGGCCTTGAGATCGGCCGCCTTGAGCAGCGAACCGGGGCGAGCGGTGATCGGCTTCTCGCCCTTCAGCACCTTCTTCTGCAGCGCTGCCGGCCAGCCGCCGGGCGACTGGCCGAGATCGCCACGCAGCATCGACACGACCGAGTCCGGGAAGGCAATGTCCTTGGCCGGGCTCTCGACATCGGCGACGGTGAGTTCCTGGCTCACCATCATCAGCGCCATGTCGCCGACGACCTTGGACGACGGCGTTACCTTGACGATGTCGCCGAACATCAGGTTGACGTCGTGATAGGCCTGAGCCACCTCGTGCCAGCGGGTTTCGAGGCCGAGCGAGCGCGCCTGCTCCTTGAGGTTGGTGAACTGGCCGCCCGGCATCTCATGCAGGTAGACTTCCGAGGCCGGCCCCTTCAGGTCGCTCTCAAAGGCGGCATACTGGTTGCGCACGGCTTCCCAATAAAACGAGATGCGGCGGATCCATTCCGGCGCCAGGCCCGGATCGCGATCTGAGCCGCGCAGCGCCTCGACGATCGAGCCCAGGCAAGGCTGCGAGGTATTGCCCGAAAAGGCATCCATTGCCGCGTCGATGGCATCGACACCGCTCTCCACCGCAGCCAGCACCGTTGCGGCCGAAAGGCCCGACGTGTCGTGGGTGTGGAAATGGATCGGCAGGTCGGTCGCCTCGCGCAGCGCCTTGAACAGCACCCGCGCCGCCGCCGGCTTGAGCAGGCCGGCCATGTCCTTGACGGCAATGATGTGAGCGCCGGCGGCCTCGAGTTCCTTGGCCAGCCCGACGTAATATTTGAGATCGTACTTGGCGCGGTTCGGGTCGAGGATATCGCCGGTGTAGCAGATTGCCGCTTCGCACAGCTTGCCCTCGGCGCCTACGGCATCCATCGACACGCGCATGTTGTCGACCCAGTTCAGGCAATCGAAGACGCGGAACAGGTCGACGCCGCCGGCCGCCGCCTGGCGCACGAAATGCTGGACGACATTGTCGGGGTAGTTGGTGTAGCCGACGCCGTTGGCGCCGCGCAGCAGCATCTGCAGCAGGATGTTCGGTGCCGCCTGGCGCACCTTGTCCAGCCGCTCCCATGGGTCTTCGGTCAGGAAGCGCATGGCGACGTCGAAGGTCGCCCCACCCCAGCATTCGAGCGACAGGAGCTGCGGCAGCGCCCGTGCGTAGGTGCCTGCGATCCTGGCAATGTCATGGGTGCGGACACGGGTGGCGAGCAGCGACTGATGGCCATCGCGCATCGTCGTGTCGGTGATCAGCACCTGCTTCTGGCCGCGCATCCAGGCGGCGAATTTTTCCGGGCCAAGATCGTCGAGCCGTTGCTTGGTACCGTCCGGGATCGGGCCGGTGAACCAGGGCACCACCGGAGCAGCCGCTTCCGGGTTGGGCAGCGCGCGCCCACGCGTTTCCGGGTGACCGTTGACGGTGACGTCGGCGAGATAGTTGAGCAGCTTGGTGGCGCGGTCCTGGCGCTTGACCTGGGCGAACAGTTCCGGCGTCGAGTCGATGAACCTCGTCGTATAGGAATTGTCGTGGAAGGCCGGGTGCGTGATGATCGCCTCGAGGAAGGTCAGGTTGGTTGCCACCCCGCGGATACGGAACTCGCGCAGTGCCCGGTGCATGCGCGCGATGGTCTCGTGCGGTGTCGGTGCCCAGGCCGTGACTTTCTCCAGCAGCGGGTCATAGAAGCGGGTGATGACCGCGCCAGAATAGGCCGTGCCGCCGTCGAGGCGAATGCCGAAGCCGGTGGCACCGCGATAGGCGGTGATGCGGCCATAGTCGGGAATGAAGTTCTGCTCCGGATCCTCGGTCGTGATGCGGCACTGCAGCGCGTGCCCGTTCAGCCTGATGTCGGCCTGGACAGGCACGCCCGATTCCGGCGTACCGATGGCGAAGCCGTCGAGGATGTGGATCTGCGCCTTGACGATGTCGATGCCGGTCACCTGCTCGGTGACGGTGTGCTCGACCTGGATACGCGGATTGACCTCGATGAAATAGAACTTGCCGGTATCGGCGTCCTGCAGGAACTCGACCGTGCCGGCGCCGATATAGGCGGTGTCTCGCGCAAGCTTGAGGGCATAACCACACAGCTCCTGGCGCAGTTCCTCGCTGAGATAGGGCGCAGGCGCACGCTCGACGACCTTCTGGTTGCGGCGCTGGATCGAGCAGTCGCGCTCGAACAGGTGTACCGCATTGCCATGCGTGTCGCCGAGGATCTGCACTTCGACGTGGCGGGCACGCTCGATCAGTTTCTCCAGATAGACCTCGTCCTTGCCGAACGCCGCCTTGGCCTCGCGCTTGCCTTCCACCACTTCGCGGACGAGGTCGGCCTCGCTCCGAATGGCGCGCATGCCGCGGCCGCCGCCGCCCCATGACGCCTTGAGCATGACCGGATAGCCGACCTGTGCGGCAAGCCTCTTCACCTCGTCCATGTCGTCAGGCAGAGGATCAGTGGCTGGAATGACCGGCACGCCGACTTCGATCGCCAGATTGCGCGCGGCAACCTTGTTGCCAAGCCGGCGCATCGTTTCGGCCTTCGGTCCGATAAACGTGATGCCGTTTGCAGCGCAGGCATCGACGAATTCGGGGCTTTCCGACAACAGGCCGTAGCCGGGATGGATCGCGTCGGCGCCCGACAATTTGGCGACGCGCATGATTTCTTCGATCGACAGGTAGCTTTCGATCGGCCCCATGTCCTTGGCAAGATGCGGACCGCGCCCGACCTGGTAGCTTTCGTCGGCCTTGAAGCGATGCAGCGAGTATTTGTCCTCTTCAGCCCAGATCGCCACGGTTTTGATGCCCAGCTCGTTGGCCGCGCGGAACACGCGAATGGCAATTTCGGATCGGTTGGCGACGAGGATCTTGCTGATCGGCACGAAAACACTCCAGAAACCGGATATTTAAGAGGCGGCGCATGATTAGCGGGAAAATGCTGCGGTGCAACCGAAATCACACCCCCTTAAATCGATTTAATTTCCGCAGCGTCAGATAGATATTTTTTCCACGGCCACAAAAAAATGCCCGGCGCAAAGCGCCGGGCATCGATCGGTTAGCTGTGCTGGAGAATTACTTCTGCTGCACGTAGGTGTACTTGCCGTCGGCACCCTTCTGCCACTCGTACATGACGTAGCCGGGGAGCTTCGGATCGCCCTTCTCGTCGAAGGAGATATCGCCGAGCGCCGTCTTGAACGGGCCCTTCTCCTTGAGAGCCTTGGCCACTTCCTGCGTGTCGATCGAGCCGGCAGCAGCGGCGGCCGCTGCGATCGACTGCATCGCGGCGTAGGAGTAGAGCGTGTAGGCTTCCGGCTCGAAGCCAGCGGCGCGGAACTTCTCGACCAGATCCTTGTTCTCGGGGATCAGGCGCGGGTCCGGGCCGAAGGTGTTGAGCGTGCCAGCAACGGCGTCGCCAGCGATCGAGGCGAGTTCGTTGGAGACGATGCCGTCACCCGAAACGAGCGTTGCCTTGAGGCCCTGGTCAGCCGACTGGCGGATGATCAGGCCGGCTTCGGTGTGAAGGCCGCCCCAGTAGATGATCGAAACGCCGGCTTCCTTCATCTTGGCGATGAGCGCCGAGAAGTCCTTGTCGCCGATGTTGACGCCTTCATACATGACTTCGGTGACGCCCGCGGCGTTCATCGCCTTCTTGGTTTCGTCAGCGAGGCCCTGGCCGTAAGGCGTCTTGTCGTGGATGACGGCGATCTTGGCGTCCTTGAACTTCTCAGCGAGGTACGCACCGGCAATGCCGCCCTGCTGGTCGTCGCGGCCGCAGGTGCGGAACACGTTCCACAGGCCACGCTCGGTGAAGGTCGGGTTGGTCGCCGCCGGGGTGACTTCGAGGATGCCGTTCTCGGCGTAGACTTCCGAGGCCGGGATCGAAACGCCCGAGTTGAAGTGGCCGACCACGAACTTGACGCCGTCAGCGACGAACTTGTTGGCAACCGAGATGCCCTGCTTCGGATCGGAAACATCGTCGCCGACGACGAGCTTGATCTGCTCGCCGTTGATGCCGCCAGCGGCGTTGATGTCGGCGACCGCCTGCTCAGCGCCCTTCTGGAGTTGCGCACCAAAGGCCGCGTTCGGGCCGGTGATCGGACCGGCGACGCCGACCAGGATATCGGCCCATGCGCTGCCGCTGAACGCTACGAGCGCGGTCAGCGCAACAGCCGACAAAAGTGACTTTTTCATTGAACACTCCCATTAATTGAGTGGGCGTGGAGTTTCTTTCGTGCGATGCCCACCCATATCGCAGAAAGGTGAGTTTGCCGATTTTCCGGCAGTTGTCACGCCGATTCATTGGCGAACCGGCGTCGATATTGAAGTTCTGGTGTTCAGGACTTCGATTTCCAAGAAAGCGGCGATACCTTTTCATAAAGCCAGTTGTATTGCGTCACCATCTGGTTGGTGCGGGTGTATTTATATCCAAGGATTGCAAACGCCATCAGCACGATAGTGTCGACGATGTAATATTGCAGCGTGAACATCGTGCCGTCGAACAGCGCGTGATGGATGAAGCGAACCGCAATGCCAAGGCCCAGAATGTAAAGCACCAGCTGGCCGTAGCTGCGCCATGTCTGGGCGCAGGCGCGGCCTGTCATCCAGGCCGCCCATCCGCCCAGCAGGCAGGTGACGAAAAAGAACTGCCAGATCGAGGGTTCCTCGTAGAGAATGCCCTGCATGATGGAATCTCCTAGTGACGCCCGCCTTCGAGATAGGCAGCGCGAACCTCGGGATCGGCGAGCAGGTCCTTGCCGGTGCCGCTCATCGTGACGACGCCGTTGACCATGACGTAACCGCGCGTGGCGAGCTTGAGCGCGCCGAAGGCGTTCTGCTCGACGAGGAAGACGGTCAGGCCCTGGGTGCGGTTGAGCTCGCGAATGGCGTCGAAGATCTGCTTGACGATCAGCGGCGCCAGGCCCAGCGACGGCTCGTCGAGCAGAAGCAGCTTGGGCCGCGCCATCAGCGCACGGCCGATGGACAGCATCTGCTGCTCGCCGCCTGACAGCGTGCCACCGCGTTGGGCGATGCGTTCCTTGAGCCTCGGGAACAGGGTGAATACTTTCTCGACGTCCTCATCGAAGAATTTGAGGTTGTCGAGGCTGGCCCCCATCTGCAGGTTTTCCATCACCGTCATGCGCGGGAAGATGCGCCGTCCCTCGGGTGACTGCGCGATGCGCATCCGGGCGATCTCGTGCGTCGGCAGATCGGTGATGTCGGTACCGGCAAAGGTGATGGTACCGCGGCGCGCCCGAGGCGTGCCGAAGATGGTCATCATCAGCGTCGACTTGCCGGCGCCGTTGGCGCCGATCAAGGCGACGATCTCGCCTTCGTTGACCGAAACGTCGACGCCGTTCAGCGCGCGAATGTTGCCGTAGTAGGTCTCGACACCCCTGATGTCGAGCAAGCTCTTACCCGCCGTCACTTGCCACCTCCGCGCTTGGCTTTCGCCGGCTTGGCCGCTTCACGCGCCAGCGCCTTGGCCTGCCCCACCCAGTCTTCACGCTCTATCCGGCCGTCGAAGGCAAGATAGGCCTCCGCCGCCGCGATGTCCGACTTCTTCCACGCCGCCACCTGGTCGAAATGGAAGATGCCGTGTTCGTTGAGCTTCTTCTCGTTGACCGGTCCGATGCCCTTGATCAGGATCAGCCGATCCGGCACCCCGCCGCGCGGAGCGGCGAGCACATTGGAGATGGTCTTGGCAGCCGGGGCCTTAGCCGCAGGTGCCTTGCCAGCCAGAGCCTTGGGCGCCGCAGTCTTGGCTGCGGGGGTCTTGGTTGCCGATTTCGTGGCCGCCTTGGCTGCTGGCGCGGGCTTCGGAGATGCCTTCGACGCAGCAGGAGCGGCCTTGACTGCCTTTGGCGCCTCGGCCTTTACAGGTTTGGCTGCGGCTTTTGGAGCTGCCGCAGGCTTTGCCAGGGGTTTCGCAGCGGCCTTCGCGGCCGGCGCCTTGGCCGGCTTGGAAGCAACCTTCGTCGCCTCTGCCTTCACCGCCGCCGGCTTCGCTTGTGCGTTAGCTGCAGGCACAGGCTTCGCAGATGCCTTGACCGGAGCAGGCTTAGGAACCGGAGGCGCCTTTGGCGCCTCGGCCTTTGCCGGCTTGGCCGCCGCTTTCGGAGCCGCCGCTGCAGGCTTTGCCACGGGTTTCGCCACTGCCTTCGGGGCTGCGGCCTTGACCGGCTTGGAAACCACCTTCGCCGGCTCTGCCTTAACCGTCGCCGGCTTGGTCGGCGCCTTGGAGGCCGGTACCACGACCTTCGCGATGGGAACCGCCTTGGCCTTGGCCGGAGCCTTCTCAGGCGCGCCCTTCGCAGGCTTTGGCGCAGCCATCAGGCCGGCAGGTGGCGTGGCCGTCGACTTGGCTTTGGGCGTCTTGGCAGGGGCGGCCTTTGTCGCCGGCTTGGACGCGGCCCTGGCGTCGCGCGCCTCGACCTGTGCCGCCTTCGACGCGCCTTTGGAAACGGTCACGATCTCGCCGTGCCCGTCGCTGTGGCTGATCGTATCGCTGACCGGACCCGCCATCATCGAGGAAGACGAGCTCGGGCCATGTGCCGGATCGGGCACGCCCTCCAGTTCTTCGATCACCTGCTCGTCGCCGACTTCGACCAGGACGGTCGCGACTTCCTCGTCGTCGACGCCGAGATAAGCGGCGATGACCTTCGGATCGGTCCTGACCGACATCGGGTCGCCGTCGGAGATCTTGCGGCCGTATTCGAGCACGACGACGTGGTCGGAAATCTGCATGACCACCGACATGTCGTGCTCGATGAGCAGGATCGATGTACCGGTATTATCCTTGATGTCGTTGAGCAGCGTGTTGAGCGCCAGCGACTCCTTCGGATTGAGACCGGCCGCCGGCTCATCGAGGCAGAGCAGTTCCGGCCCGGTGCACATGGCGCGTGCGATCTCGAGCCGCCGTTGCGCGCCGTAGGGCAGGTCGCCCGCCGGATCGTCCGCCCGCTCGATCAGCTCGGCCTTTTCTAGCCAGTGCTTGGCAAGCTCGACCGATTCTGCCGACGCCTTGCGGTAGCCGCCAAGTCCCAGCAGGCCCATGACGGTGTAGCCCGAGGCCTTCATCAGCTTGTTGTGCTGCGCCACCAGGAGGTTTTCGAGCAGCGTCATGCCCGAAAACAGCCGGATGTTCTGGAACGTGCGCGCCACCTTCGCCTTGGCCGTGATCTGGAAGTCGGGCATGCGTTCGAGCAGAAACTCGCCGCCTTCCCGACCGTTGAAACGGATCATCCCTTCCGTCGGCTTGTAGAAGCCGGTGATGCAGTTGAAAACCGTCGTCTTGCCGGCGCCGTTCGGGCCGATCAGCGCGGTGATCTCGCCGCGCTTGGCCTCGAACGACAGGTCGCCGATGGCAACCAGGCCGCCGAACTTCATCGACAGATGCTCGACCTGCAGGATCGCATTGTTCATGGAGGTGCTCGCGTTCATCAGCCGTGTCCTTCCTTGGTGAAGGAACTGGAGACGGATTTTCGCTCATGCAGGAAGGCTGTGGGTTCTCGACTGCCGACGAAACCTCGCGGCTTCCACAGCATCACGATGACCATCGCCATGCCGAACAGCAGCATGCGGTAGAGTTCGGGCGTGAAGTCCGACCCGAACACCGCCTTCAGGAACTCCATCTCGCGCAGGATCTCGGTGCCGCCGATCATCACCGCCGCCGCAACCGCGATGCCGACCAGCGAGCCCATGCCGCCGAGCACGACGATGGCAAGGATGATCGCCGATTCCAGGAAGACGAAGGATTCGGGCGACACGAAACCCTGGCGCGCAGCGAAGAACGAGCCGGCGAAACCGCCGAACATCGCACCGGTGGCAAAGGCGGTGAGCTTGGTCGTGGTCGTGTTGATGCCGAGCGAACGGCAGGCGATCTCGTCCTCGCGCAGCGCTTCCCAGGCACGGCCGACAGGCATGCGCCGCAGCCGGATGGTGACGAATGCGGTCAGTAGGGCCAGGCCGAGGATGAGGTAGTAGAGGAATATCTTGTAGTAGGCGCCGGACTGGGCAATGCCGAACACCTTGGCGATGTAGTTGGGGTCGGACACGTTGAACGAAATCAGGCCAAAGAAGCTGACCTTGGGAATGCCAGAGATGCCGGCAGCGCCGTTGGTCACTTCGCGCCAGTTGATCAGCACCAGGCGGATGATTTCGCCGAACGCCAGCGTCACGATCGCCAAATAGTCGCCTCGGAGACGTAGCACCGGGAACCCGAGCATGACGCCCCAGAAGGCGGCCATGATGCCGGCTACCGGCAGCAGGATCCAGAACGACCATCCGAGTTGCGTCGCCAGCAGCGCATAGGCGTAGGCGCCGACGGCATAGAAGGCGACATAGCCAAGGTCGAGCAGGCCGGCGAGGCCGACGACGATGTTCAGGCCCCAGGCGAGCATCACATAGATCAAGATCTGGATGCCGAAATTGTCGACCCATTTGAGCGAGCCCTGGAAGCCGCCTGCCATCGAACCCGAGATCAGGGTCAGGGCCACCACCACGACGATCGGATAGGCAACCAGAACGCCGATGCCCAGCGCCGAGAAATGCGCCTGGATGAAGGCGCGGAAATAGAACATCACCGATGCCAGCGCGTAGATGATCGCCAGCGCGCGGAAGAAGCGCATGTAGCCGGCGAGCGCAGGCCCGAAGATCCCATCGAGCGACCCGGCGAAAACCATGAGCAGCCCGACGACAACGAGTGACGCGATGAAGTAGGGCAACTTGAAGAACCGCGTCGCCACGCTGTCCGGCAACAGGCCGCTGGCAACATTGACGATCTTCTGCCTCGCCATGAACGGCTGGCCGTAGGCGACGTAGACGAAGCGTCCGAGCATCACCAGGCCGACGACGATGGCGAGCAGTCCCCAGCGCGGAACCAGGATCAGTTCGTTACGGATGTTCTGGTCGGTCCGCAGCCCGATGAACAGGAAGAACAGGCCGAAGGAGATGGCGCCTGCATAGAGCGCCTCCTTGATGCCGCGCTGGAATGGGGTAGCGGATTCTTCGCGTGTGGCTTGAGCGATGTTGGCCATGGGCTCAGACCTTCTCGACTTCGGGCCGGCCAAGGATGCCGGAGGGCAGGAAGATCAGCACGATCGCAAGGATCGAGAACGCCGCGACGTCCTTGTAGTCGATCGAGAAGTACGCCGACCACATGCTTTCGATGAAGCCGATCAACAGCCCACCCAACATGGCGCCGGGCAGCGAGCCGATGCCGCCGAGAACGGCTGCGGTGAACGCTTTGACGCCTGGCACGAAGCCGTCGGAGAAGGCGACGACGCCGTAGTACATCAGGAACAGCGTGCCGGCGACGGCGGCAAGGGCCGCGCCCATGATGAAGGTGATGGAGATCGTGCGGTCGACGTCGACGCCGAGCAGGGCGGCCATCTTGCGGTCCTGCTCACAGGCCCTTTGGGCCCGGCCGAGCGAGGTCTTGTTGACCAGGTACCAGAACAGCGCCAGCAGCGAGACGGTGACGATGACGATGATGATCTGCTTGAGCGAGATCGAGATGCCGCCGACATTGTAGACCGTCGAGACCATCGGCGGGATCGGCTTGTTGCGCGGACCTTGCGTCACCTGGACGAAGTTCGACAGCGCGATCGACATGCCGATTGCAGTGATCAGCGGCGCCAGCCGGAACGAACCACGCAGCGGCCGATAGGCGACCTTTTCGATGGTCCAGTTGTAGAGGCTGGTCATCAGCATCGCCACGACCATCATGACCAGCAAGGCGACGACCACGGGCACCGAATAGAACATGGCGGTGAGGGTCAGGAACACGATCAGGGCGACGAATGCCCCAAGCATGAAAATGTCGCCGTGGGCGAAATTGATCATCCCGATGATGCCGTAGACCATCGTGTAGCCGATAGCGATGAGGCCATAGATGGACCCCAGCGTCAGCCCGTTGACCATCTGCTGGACGAAGTACTGCATGTGAATGCGGCTCCCCTGGAATGTCGCGCTATGCACGCATTCCTTTTGATATTTCCCCTAGTCCTAAAGTTTCGAGCCTGGATTGCAACGTGATTCTTACACCCGTTGCCGCCTGCCGGACGGCACTTGAAGCCGCCTCTGTTTTTATGTTGTCCAGGCCCTGGACCATTGCGCAACCTATCATTGGCTCAACGCAATGTCTTTGCCGATTCCGGTGATTTTGCGCGCCAGTTTCGAAGAATGTAGCGTCAAAATACACCCCAGCAATACTTCCTTGCGCCTTGCCGCCGATATCCTCCTTAAGATTGTCTAGACATATTTGCCGTTTCTGCCTCCCGCCATACGACTAAGTGACTACAAAGCCATGGGCGAACGGATCGCGGTCGTCGATGAAGATGGTGTTCAATCCGGTCATCCGCGCCCAACCACCGATCGAGGGGATGATAGCCGGTTTGCCGGCCACTTCGACCTCGCGCTCGACGCGTCCCTTGAACAGCGAACCGATGACCGATTCGTGCACGAAATCGTCGCCGGCCTTGAGCCTGCCCTTGCCATGAAGCTGCGCCATGCGCGCCGACGTTCCGGTGCCGCAAGGCGAACGGTCGATCGCCTTGTCGCCGTAGAAGACAGCATTTCGGGCATGCGCCTCAGGGTGTTTTGCGACACCGGTCCACAACAAATGGGACAGCCTGTTGATGCCGGGATTCTCGGGATGGACGAACGAATACTTGTCGTTGAGACGCTGGCGCACGATCGGGCTCCAGGCGATGAAATCGCCGGCGCCGTAATCGGCCATGTCGCGATAGTTCTCTTGCGGTTCGACGATGGCGTAGAAATTGCCGCCATAGGCGACATCGACCTTGATCTCGCCAAGACCGGGGCACTCGACCGACAGCCCTGCTGCGTAGAGGAAGGACGGCACATTGGTGATGCGCACCTCCTCGACATAGTCGCCGACCTGCTTGTATTCGGCGATGACCAGGCCGGCCGGCGTGTCGAGACGAAGGATGCCCGGCGTCTTCGGTTTCACCAGCCCGTGCTCGATCGCCATGGTGACGGTGCCGATGGTACCGTGTCCGCACATCGGCAGGCAGCCGGACGTCTCGATGAACAGAATGGCTGTGTCGCAATCCTCGCGTGTCGGCGGGTAGAGGATCGATCCGGACATGACGTCGTGGCCGCGCGGCTCGAACATCAGCCCGGTGCGGATCCAGTCAAATTCAGCGAGGAAATGCGCCCGCCGCTCCATCATCGTCGAGCCTTCGAGGCGTGGACCGCCGCCAGCCACCAACCGCACCGGATTGCCGCAGGTGTGGCCGTCGATACAGAAGAAGGAATGGCGCGCCATAATGGGAGATACCTTGCGTCAGAAACGTTGGGCCGAAAAGGGGGTGAGATCGAGCGCTGGTTTTTGGCCCAGCATATGGTCCCGCACCAGCCGGCCGGTGGCCGCCGCCTGGGTCAGGCCGAGGTGACCATGGCCGAAGGCGTAGTGCACGTTGGGGTGATTGCGGGAGCCGCCGATGACCGGCAGCGAGTCGGGCAGCGACGGGCGGAAGCCCATCCACTCGCGCCCGCCTGACGGATCCAGTCCCGGCAGGAACATTTTGGCCTTCTCTAGCATCGCTTTCGAGCGGGCATAGTTCGGCGCCCGCGAAAGGCCGCCGAGCTCGACCGCCCCGCCGACACGCAGGCCGGTGGCGAGCGGGGTGATGACGAAGCCGTGGCCCGGGAAGATGAGTTGACGCTTCACGTCGAAGGCAGTGGTCGGAAGCGTGGTGTTGTAGCCGCGCTCGGTTTCGAGCGGGATGACATCGCCAAGCTGGCGCGCAAGCAGATGCGACCAGGCCCCGGCAGCAATCAGCACCTTTTGCGCAAAAAGTGTGCGACCCTGCTTGAGCTGGATCAGGACGCGGTCGCCGGCCGGACGAACCAGCCCGACATCTCCCTTGACGAAGGCCGCACCGTTGGTTTCGGCGTGGCGCCAGATCGACTTGCCGAGATCCTTTGGATCGGAGACGGTCTTCCAGACTGGCACGAAAGTGCCGCGCGTGAAACGGTCGGCAAGGCCGGGCTGGTAGTCGGCGAGTTCGCCCCTGTCGAGATGGTGATAGGCGATGCCGAAACAGTCACGTGCTGCCCAGCTCGGTAGCGCCTCCTTGAACTCCGCCTCGCTCTCGTAAAGCTCGAGCGAGCCGTCTTCGCGCAGCAGCGAGCCGGTGCCGGAACGCGCCATCAGCGACACCCATTCCTGCTCGGCGAGCTTCATCAACCCTGCTTGCGTCGCAAGGCTCGCCTCATAACCGGCCGGCGCGCCGGCACGCCAGAAGCGATAGAGCCAGGGCAAGAGCTTTGGCAGGTAGGCAGGCGGGATGCTGAGCGGGCCGAGCGGATCGGCCAGCCATTTCGGCACGTTGCGCATCATGCCCTTGTGGGCGAGCGGCAGCACGTCAGAGAAGGCGAAAGCCCCGGCATTGCCGGAGCTGGTTTCCTCGCAGATGCCGGTACGATCGAACACCGTCACCTTGCGCCCGGCAGCGACGAGATAGGCAGCTGCCGCGATGCCGACGATGCCGGCACCGATGATGGCGATGTCGATCTCCTCGACCGCTGCGTTCATGCTTTGCTCCTCCCCGGGGTCTCCCCTCCCCGATCAGAACGACGGCAGTTTGGGCCGGATCGCCAGCGCATCCTTGATGATCTTCTCGGCCGCGTTGCGACGCTCGCCGGAAAGCGGCTTGCGCGGCATGCGCACACGATCATTGGAGCCGATCGCCAGCACCTCCGCCAGCTTGATGTTCTGGACCAGATAGGTCGAGACGTCGAGATCGAGCAGCGGGCGGAACCAGCGGTAGATGGCGAGCGCCTCTTCGCGGCGGCCCTGCTTCATCAGCTGGTAGATGGCGACAGTCTCGCGCGGGAAGGCGACGACCAGGCCCGCGACCCAGCCGATGGCGCCGACCGACAGCGCTTCGAAGGCAAGATTGTCGACGCCGGTGAACAGGTCGTAGCGGTTGCCCAGGCGATTGATGATCTCGGTCGACCGGCGAATGTCGTCGGACGATTCCTTGACCGCGACGAAGCGCTTGTCAGACGCCAGCTCCTCCATCTGGTCGACGGTGACGTCGACCCGGTAGGCGAGACGATTGGAATAGATCATGACCGGCAGGTCGCCGGCCTCGGCCACGGCGCGAAGGGCTGCCACCGTCTCTTCCGGATTGGTGTGGTAGATCGGGCTCGGCACGACCATCAGCCCGGACGCGCCTTCCTTGGCGGCGCGCTTGGCGATCGCTGCAGCCTCCCGCGTGCCGGCCTCGTTGACGGTCAGCAGCACCGGCTTGCCGGCGGCGACCATCTGGGCGGTCTTCAGCACTTCGATCTTTTCGTCATGCGACAGCATCGGGCCCTCGCCGAGCGAGCCGGCGACGATCAGGCCGTCGCATCCCGCCTCCATCTGCAGCGCAAAGCAGCGCTCCATCTCGGCGTGGTCGAGGCGGTCGTCCGCGGTGAACTTGGTGGTGACTGCTGGAATGACTCCGGCCCACATGGCGCTTCCTCCGTCTGATATATCAGTGATATATGTCGAGAAAACCAGTGCTGTCAATCCGGATTCGGCTCTGATATATCAAAAATATATCATTACGCTTTCAAACGATTCGATCATGCAAGTTGAGAAACTGGAACCGGCAGCGACACGCGCCTATCACGAGCTGGAACGGCTGATCGTCACGCTTGAACTCGCTCCCGGCAGCGTCGCCACCGAAGGCGGGCTGATCGACCGGCTCGGCCTTGGCCGCACGCCCGTGCGCGAGGCGATCCAGCGACTGGCATGGGAAGGGCTTGTCGAGATCAGGCCGCGCGCCGGACTGGCGATCGCGCCGCTGCATCCCGGCGACTGGCTGCGCGTGCTCGACGCGCGCCGTGGCATCGAGGTGGTGTTGGCCCGATCGGCGGCACGTTTCGTCACCCGCGACGCCGCCAACCAGTTCCATGCCGCGGCCCTGGCCATGCAGAAGGCGGTGATATCAGCCGACGTGCTCGGCTTCCTCGAAGCCGACAAGGCGCTCGACGACGCGCTGGCGCTCGCCGCCGACAATGATTTCGCCGCCCGGCTTGCGGCACCGTTGCAGACCCACAGCCGCCGCTTCTGGTTCCGCTACCAGCGCGACACCGGGCTCGCCGCATCGGCAGAGCACCACGTCGCGTTGATCCGCTCGATCCTCGAGCATGACGAGGATGGCGCTGCCCAGGACGCTGAGCGGCTGATGTCGATGCTGCGCGCCCACGCCGAGGCCGCCGCTACGCGCTAGACCGGTCAAAGATCACGCCTGCCCGCCATTGACGGCTACCGCGAGCGTGCTCTCCCAGCCGTCACCGGCAGCAACGATGCAGCTCCGGCCCCTGACGTCGGTCATCAGCATGGTCCAGGTACCGGTCGCCGAAACGAAAACCTCGATGACGGCCGAGTTTCCAACCACGCCATAGCCGATCTGCTTTTCTTGAAAGCCTCGGCCAGCCGCAAGACCAGAGCATCGTGTGTGTCGCAGACGAACTGCGCCTGGGCAGGAACTGCCGTCAACGTCAGTACCGCGCCAAGCGCGGCCACCTTGAACCATCGAAACAAACAATTGCGTGCCATGTGGCACCTCCTTTGCCATCGCATCCCGGCAAAGGGAGGCCATCGGTCGCCTCACGCCACCGGAACGATCCAGCCCGGCTCCGACGTCTTCATCGCGTCGCTCCTTTCTGTTTCCGGTCTGTCACAGGGGAGCATCATCGCGCTCCCTGGATTCGAAATGGTGACCCTGGAAACAGACGGCAAGGCCCATACAAAACGGCCCGGAAGCGAGTTCCGGGCCGTCTCTCATTCTAACGTTTCAGCAGATCAGTTCATCGTCGGGATGACGAACTCCGCACCGTCCTTGACGCCAGACGGCCAGCGCGACGTCACCGTCTTGGTCTTGGTGTAGAAGCGGAAGGCATCGGTGCCATGCTGGTTCAGGTCGCCGAAGGAAGAGGCCTTCCAGCCGCCGAAGGTGTAGTAGGCGATCGGCACCGGGATCGGCACGTTGATACCGACCATGCCGACCTGGACACGGGATGCGAAATCGCGTGCAGCGTCGCCGTCGCGGGTGAAGATGGCAACACCGTTGCCCATCTCGTGGTCGTTGGCGAGCTTGATCGCGTTCTCATAGGAGGGCGCGCGGACGACCGATAGCACCGGGCCGAAGATCTCTTCCTTGTAGATGCGCATGTCCGATGTGACATGGTCGAACAGGCAGCCGCCCATGTAGAAGCCGTTCTCGTAGCCCTGCATCTTGAAGCCGCGGCCGTCGACGACCAGCTTGGCGCCTTCGTTGACGCCGATGTCGACGTAACCCTTGATGCGCTCGAGCGCCTCGCGCGTCACCACCGGACCGAAATCGGCCGAGGAGTCGGTCGAAGGCCCGACCTTCAGGCTTTCGACTCGCGGGACGAGCTTTTCCATCAGCCGCTCGGCCGTGTCGTGACCGACGGGCACGGCCACCGAGATCGCCATGCAGCGCTCGCCGGCCGAGCCGTAGCCGGCGCCGATCAGCGCGTCGACGGTCTGGTCCATGTCCGCATCGGGCATGATGATCATGTGGTTCTTGGCACCGCCGAAGCACTGCACGCGCTTGCCGTTGGCGCAACCGCGGCTGTAGATGTACTGCGCGATCGGCGTCGAGCCGACGAACCCGACAGCCTTGATGTCAGGATCGTCGAGGATCGCGTCGACCACCGTCTTGTCGCCATTGACGACATTGAGGATGCCGGCGGGCAGACCCGCTTCGAGAAACAGCTCGGCGATACGCATCGGCACGCCCGGATCGCGCTCGGACGGCTTCAGGATGAAGGCGTTGCCGCAGGCGATCGCCGGAGCGATCTTCCACAACGGAATCATTGCCGGGAAGTTGAACGGGGTGATGCCGGCGACGACGCCGAGCGCCTGGCGCATCGAGTAGACGTCGATGCCGGGGCCCGCGCCATCAGTGAACTCGCCCTTCATCATGTGCGGGGCGCCGATGCAGACTTCGACCACTTCAAGGCCGCGCTGGATGTCGCCCTTGGCGTCGGCAATGGTCTTGCCGTGCTCGCGAGCAAGCAGTTCGGCCAGCGAGTCGTATTCCTTGTTGACCAGTTCGAGGAAGCGCATCAGCACGCGCACGCGGCGCTGCGGATTGGTCGCCGCCCATGCCGGCTGCGCTGCCTTGGCGTTTTCGACAGCGGCGCGCAGTTCCTGCGCCGAGGCAAGTGCCACGGTGGCGCGCACCGAGCCGTCCATCGGCTGCAGCACGTCCTGCTTGCGTCCGCTGGTGCCGGCAACATGCTTGCCGCCGATGAAATGACCGTAGTCGACCATTGCTTCTCTCCCAATTCCTTGATGATGGCCCATTGTCCCGCTTAACACGCGCCTTTGCAACGCGAGGGCGAACGCAACCGTTGTGCATGGAATAAAGTACGCAGGGAGCTTGAATGCGATTTCACGCATAGTAGGGTGAACGGACTGCAGCCTTCCTCGCCTTCACCATGGGAACCGCCGATGAACTGGGACGACGTACGCATCTTCCTCGCTGTCGCCCGCTCCGGCCAGATCCTGGGTGCTGCGCGCCGCCTGGAGCTCAACCACGCAACGGTTTCGCGTCGCGTGGCCGCACTCGAGGAGGCGTTGAAGACGAAGCTGTTCCGACGGCTGACCACCGGCAGCGAACTGACGCCGGCGGGCGAGCGCTTCCTTGAGGTCGCCGAGCGCATGGAAGCCGACATGCTGACCGCCCGCGCCGAGATTTCAGGCGAAGGCGACGAGGTGTCGGGCACCGTGCGTATCGGCGCCCCCGACGGCTTTGGCGTCGCCTTCCTGGCGCAGCGCCTGGGCGCGCTGACGGCCCAGCACGCCGACCTGCGCATCCAGCTGGTACCGGTTCCGAGGACCTTTTCGCTGTCGCGACGCGAAGCCGATATCGCCATCACCACCGAGCGGCCCAGCGAAGGCAGGCTGGTGGCAGCCAAACTCGTCGACTATTCGCTCGGCCTGTTTGCCTCGCGCGCCTATGTCGATGAACACGGCCTGCCCACCTCGCGCGAAGAGCTTTCAGCCCACCGCCTGATCGGCTACGTGCCGGACCTCGTGGTCAGCCCGTCGCTCGACTATGCCGCCGAGTTCAGCCCCTCCTGGGAGTCCGCCTTTTCGATTTCGTCCGCGCTCGGACAGGTCGAGGCCGTGCGCTCGGGCGCCGGCATCGGCATCCTGCACACCTTCATTGCCCGCACGATTGCCGAGATCGTACCGGTGACGGCCATCGCACCCATCCGCCGCGCCTACTGGCTGGTCTACCACGAGTCCGTGCGGCCGCTGCGCCGCATCCAGACGGTGGCGGGCTTCATCACCAAGGCTGTGGAGCGCGAACGGGCCCTTTTCATCTAGTCCCTTCCGACAATCTCGCACATCCGCTAACAATACAGCGCCGCGTCCAATTGGTAGGACGCTGTGGCATTTTTGAAATGTGCATGATCCTTTCCGAAAATCGGTTCCTATTTTCGGGGTTATGCACGCATTCCATACGAGGAACCCGATTTGCTGCCCCGCCCCTACGCAGAATTGCTGCGCAAGGCCCGGCGCGCCACACGACGCGCCGACGAGGCTGAGGACCTGCTTCAAACGGTCCTTGTCGCGGCGCTCGAAGCGGGGCGCACCGACCTGTCGAAGATCGAGAACCGACGCTGGCTGGAAGGCGCGCTGCGGCGCCGCGCCGCCTTCGATGCGCGTTCGACCGTGCGGCGCCGAAAGCGCGAGGCGCCGCTTGCTGCCGGCAGTTGCGACCCGACCAGTCCCGAAACCGTGCCTGTGCGTTTCGTGGCAACCTTGCCGCCCAGCCTGCGCACGACGACGCTGCTGGCCCTGACCGGTCACACGCGGCAGGAAATCGCCTGGCTGCAGCGCCTTGCCGACCCGGCACTTCGCCAGCGCATCGCCGAGATCCGGCGGCGCTGGCTGGCCTTTGGCGGCGATCCCATTGCGGAAATCCCCGGCCTGGCCGGGGCGCTCGCCTTCGGAAGCATCCGGCGCTCCTTGCTGGCGATCACGAAGCAACCAGGCGCCCTGCTCGCAAGCCACGACCCCGACGGGCATCTTTTTGTGATCGGCACCTCACAAAACCCTATGCCACGGCAACTCAACAGACGTGCAACCGAAATCACGGAGTGACCAAAATGTTCGGCAAACGCAAACTCGGCAACATCTGCTACTATGTCTCAGATATCGACAGGACCGAGGCCTTCTACCGCGACGTCATGGGGCTGGATGTCCAGCGCATGGAGGGCGACGGAGAGGGCGAGGGCGACTGGCTCATCGCAAGCACCGTCAACGGCGTCGACCTCATCTTCTTCAAGATGGAATCGCACCCGGGCAACTCCCCCATCATCGTCTTCGAAATCGCCGACGGCGGCATCGACGACATCGTCTCGTCGCTGGCCGGCAAGGGCGTGACCATCGTCACCCCGGTGAGTCATGCGCCGGGCGGCTGGTCGTCGGAATTCGCCGATCCTGACGGCCACGTCATCTCGATGTACCAGACGACGGAAGTGCCGCGCTCGCTGAAGAAGGTCGCGTGAAAACTCAGGCCCAATAGCGCTCGGGGCCGAGGCCCCTGACGTCGATCTCCGGCTCGCGACCGGAGATCGTGTCGGCCAGGATTTTCCCCGAGCCGCAGGCCATCGTCCAGCCAAGCATGCCGTGGCCGGAATTGATGTAGAGGTTCGTCAGCTTGGTCCGGCCGACAATGGGCGGCCCGTCAGGTGTCATCGGCCGCAAGCCGCACCAGAAATGCGCCTCGCGCAGATCGCCTGCGTCCGGAAACAGTTCGCGCAGCGACCGTTCGAGTGGGGCGCGACGCGATTCATACAAGGTCAGGTCGAAGCCCGACATCTCCACCGTGCCGCCGATGCGGATGCGATCGCCGAGCCGGGTGATGGCGACCTTGTAGGTTTCGTCGATGACGGTTGAAACCGGAGCACTTTGCGCATCCGCGACCGGAACGGTCAATGAGTAGCCCTTGAGCGGATAGATAGGCACACGCTGATGCAGCTTGCGCATGAAGCGTTCCGTATAACTGCCGGTGGCCAGCACCACGGCGTCGGCCCGAATGTGACCGTCGGTGGAATCGATCTGCCGGACCCGGCCATCCCTATGGTCCAGCGAGTGGACGCCATTGCCGAACCGGAAGACGACACCGCGTTGCGCGCAAAGCTCCGCAAGGCGCTCGGTGAACAGCCGGCAATCGCCGGTCTCGTCATCAGCCAGCCGCAGGCCGCCGGCTATCCTCTGATGCCCCCCGGCCAGGCCCGGTTCGGCCGCGATGCAGCCCGCCGCGTCGAGAATTTCGTAAGGCACCTCAAACTTGTCGAGCACCGCGACATCGGAGGCAATGGCGTCGAGCTGTTGCTGGGTGCGAAACAGCTGCAACGTGCCTTGGCTACGCTCGTCGTAGGAGATGTCGGTACCTTCGCGCAGCACCCGTAGCATGTCGCGGCTGTATTCGGCGAGCGGCATCATGATCGCCTTGTTGGCGGCATAGCGAGCCGCCGTGCAGTTGCGCAGCATCCTCGCCAGCCACAACCACATCTTGGGATCGAATTTCGGCCGGAAGGAGAATGGCCCGTCCTTCATGGCGAGCCATTTGAGCGCCTTGAGCGGCACGCCGGGAGCAGCCAAAGGAGAGGCATAGCCGGGCGAGATCTCGCCCGAATTGGCAAAGCTGGTCTCCTGCGCCGGCGCCTTCTGTCGATCGCAGACGACCACTTCATGCCCCGCCTCGGCAAGATAATAGGCAGTCGTCACCCCTATGACGCCGCCGCCGACGACTATGACCTTCATTGCGCCCCCAGGTGCTTGTCCCTCCGATATCAGATTTTCGGAGGGGACCATGCACAAACACAAGATCCTACTGCGCTGTTGCGCAGCTTGGGGATGCGCAATGCGGTAGGGGGCGCCTCCTCAAGCCGCCGAAGGGCCTGGATCATCGCCATTGCTGGAGCTGTGCCGGATTTTTTTCTGCGCGCCAAGTGTTTGTGGCGCATCGGCGCTGAACACCAGCACCGGGAAGCGACGGATGGATGTTTCGGGGTCGACTTCCGGCGCCGTGATTGCCGGGCGGGCCGCTTCCGGCTGATAATGGATCTCGTCGACCCGGATGGTCTCGGTCGCGCCGCGGCCGCAATCGACCGAAACCGACTGGCCCTTGCGCAAGCCAAGCAGGGCCAGGCCGCGCGGCACGGTGATCGGAATGATCTGGCCGACCATGCCATCCATCGGCCCATGCGCAACGATGCGGGTGTGAGGCGCGCCACCGTCGACGCTAAAGGTGACTCGGCTGTTCAGCGTCACCACGTCGGCGTCCGCTTCGTTGGAGAACACCACCTGCGCCGAAGCGAGCTTGCGACGCAGCAGCGCAACGAGCGGGCCACCCGACCAGGCCAGGCGGTCGAGCATCGTTTTCACGATGGCGAAGTCCTTGGTCGTCAACTGACATTCGGTCATGGCGTGTCTCCGCAAGTGCTGCCATCGGCCCTGCACTCGCACAGTTCGGAACTGGGTTGGACGGGCGGTCAGTTGACGCCTTCGACTGGTGCTTCCACCGAAACGATCTCGATCTCGAGGCGGCGGCCGGCCCTGGAGGTCCAGGCAACCGACTGGCCCTCGCGCAGGCCGATCAATGCTGCACCGACCGGGGTCAGGATGGACACTTTGCCCTCGGCGATATCGGCCTTGCCTGGATAGACCAGCGTGACTGTCTTGACCTCGCCGTCGCCACTGCGGAACGTCACCTTCGAGCCCATGCGGATGACATTGGCCGGGATGCGGCTGAGCGGCTTGATCTTGGCCCGATCCATTTCCGAGAGCAGCTCTTCGGCAATTTCGGGCAGCCGGTCGAGGCTGGATTCGGCAAGCCCGGTCAGCTTGGCGTGGTCGCTTTCGCTCAGCACGATCTCGTGCTCGCGACGCTGCTTGATGTTCTGGCGCAATGGAAGCCTCATGGATACTCACCCGGCCAGCGCTTCGATATGAACGCGCGCAACCGGTCGTCCGCGGAACGGACTACCTAAATGTTCAAGCCGAACCGCAATGCGGTTCGTTGCTCATGATTTTATGCGTTGAAGAATGTGCCCCAAGGGCTCGGAAGTCGCATGGCGACCGAGCCGGGGCTAGGATCCCGCGATGGGGCAGACCCGAAACAGGGCAAAACTGCCGATATGAGCGATGGTGCACATGCGTGAAGGGTCGCTGACCCGGCACGGCTTGTCAAGGGCAGCGGCCCCGGGCCTATGCCACGAGGTGCCTGAACGCCGCCACGACCTCGTCATAGACCCTGCGCTTGAACGGCACGATCAGCTCCGGCAGCTCGACCATCGGCTTCCATGCCCAGCGGTCGAACTCGGCAGAATGCCCTCCCGGAGGTGGGTCGATGGCGATCTCGTTCTCATTGCCCTCGAAGCGGAAGGCAAACCATTTTTGCGTCTGGCCACGATATTTGCCCTTGAACGCAACGCCCAGGAGATGCGGCGGCAGGTCGTAGTTGATCCAGTCAGGAGCCTCGGCGAGCAGCGTGACGCTGCGCATGCCGGTTTCCTCGTAGAGCTCGCGCGTCGCTGCCGGATAGGGCTCCTCGCCCTTGTCGATACCCCCTTGCGGCATCTGCCAGAGCTGGTTGGTATCGGACAATTCGCTGTCGGGCTCGGCAATGCGGCGCCCTGCCCAGACCAGGCCCTTGGCATTCAGCACCATGATGCCGACACAAGGACGGTAAGGCAGATCCTCCGGAGCGATCTTGTTCTTCGACATCACTTCCTATCCTCGTTCCGGATCGCTCGCGACCGCCGAGATCGGCACGATCTCGATGCCACGCTTGCGCGCCTCGCTAGCCCATGACGCCACCGCATCGACGGTGACATCGAAAGCGTTGCCCGTGCCGATGGCAAAGCCCTTGGCGCGGGCCGTCCGCTCCAGTTCGTCGAGCTTGTTCAGGATCGCGCCGCGATCCTGAACGGCATCGATGACTGCGTCTCCTGCCGCGAACGGCACCCCGTTCTTCAACGCCTGCTCGGGCGCCAGGCTGCGCGCCGACGAGCCGTCGTCGACATAGCCGATGCCGCGCTTGCCGAGTTCTGCCATCAGCAGGCCCATCGCTTCGGGGCTCGTCGAAAAACGCGCGCCCATATAGCTCATCACGGCGGTATAATTGGTCGTGCGCGACAGCGTCCAGCGCAGGTTCTTGAGGTTTTCGTCGGCGCTCGCGTCGACGGTCAGCGTATTGCGGCCGGGATTGACGTTGGGAAAATCGAACGGCTCGAGCGGCACCTGCATGACGATCTCGTGGCCCTCGCGCCGCGCCGTCTGCATCCAGCGTCCAAGGCTGTTGCCTTGCGGCGCAAACCCCAGCGTCACCTCGGGCGGCAGCTTGCCGATCGCTTCTTGCGTTCCGGTCTGCGACAGGCCGAGCCCGCCGATGACGATCGCCACCCGTGCGCCGCGCGCGCCAGACCACGCCCCCGCATAAACGTCGAACGCCCGCCGGCCGTCGGCCGCGCGGATGGGCAACGGCCCGGTCGCGCTGTCTTCGATCAGCGCCTTGTCGGGAAGGTGCGCCATCCGCGGGTTCTGCCCCACCGCCGACGGGTCGCGAATGACGATGGCGCCACCGCCTTCGGTTGGATTGACCTTGATGATCGCCGGGCCGCCGTTGGAGGCTGGGTTCGATGGCTTCGCCGCCAACGCCTCGACCGGGACTGAAACCGCCTCCGGTTTGGCCACGGCAACAACCTCGGGCGCCCGAAACGGCTTGTCGCGCAGCGCGATAGCCGCCGAAGCCGCGACGACCGCCAACAGGCAAATCCCGGCGACAACCGGCCCCTTGCGCAGCCGGGGCGCACGCACACCTCCGGAACGACGCCCTGGCGTCTGTCCGAGCGGACGGTCGATTTCCTTGTCGTTCTTTACCACGCCGTGCCCTGCGGCTAGCCCCCGAATCAAACTGCCGGAACCTTGCGGTCCCGGCAGCATCGCATTGCCCAGCTACGCAGGCCAGCTTTTCGCTGGCCATTGCTTACTGGTTGTTCATCACGGCCTTGTCCGGATTCGGCGGGAATGCCGGATCGGTCTTCTGGCCGCGGAGCAGCTCGAGCGCATAGTTGAGCTGCAGATCGTCTTTCGGCTCCGGCGGCACATAGGCAGCCGAACCCGAACCGGTATCGCTCTCCTCGGCACCCTTGATGTGGCCCTTGAGCTCCGATTCGCCGCGGGTCACGTCGCGACCCTGCAGATCGGCCGGCAGCGGCTGATCGACCTTGATGTCGGGCGTGATGCCCTTGCCCTGGATCGACTTGCCCGACGGCGTGTAATAGAGCGCCGTGGTAAGGCGGAGCGCACCGTTCTCGGCCAGCGGTATGATGGTCTGCACCGACCCCTTGCCGAAGGACTGCGTGCCCACCACGGTTGCCCGGCGGTGGTCCTGCAACGCGCCCGCCACGATTTCCGAAGCACTCGCCGAACCGCCGTTGACCAGAACGATCAGCGGCTTGCCGTCGATGTCGTCTCCGGCACGCGAATCGAAGCGCGTGATGTCCTTCGGATCGCGACCACGCGTCGAGACGATCTCGCCGCGGTCGAGGAATGTGTCGGAGACGCTGACCGCCTGGTCGAGCAGACCGCCCGGGTTGAGGCGCAGGTCGAGCACGTAGCCCTTGAGCTTGTCGTCCGGCACCTGCTTCTTGATCTGCTCGATGGCATTCTGCAGGTCGTCGAACGTCTTCTCGGTAAACGAGGTGATTTTCATGTAGCCGACATCATTGTCGACGCGGAACTTGACCGCCTTGACCTTGATGACGTCGCGCATAATCGAAATCTCGATCGGCTTGTCGGCGCCTTCGCGCAGGATCGTCAGCTTGATCGGCGTATTGACCAGTCCGCGCATCTTCTCGACCGCGTCGTTCAGCGTCAGGCCGCGAACTTCCTCACCATCGATCTTGGAGATGAAGTCGCCGGCCAGCACGCCCGCCTTGGCGGCAGGGGTGTCGTCGATCGGGGTGATGACCTTGACGAGTTCGTTCTCCATCGTCACCTCGATGCCGAGGCCGCCGAATTCGCCCTTGGTCTGGACGCGCATGTCCTTGGCCGCTTCAGCGTTGAGATACGATGAATGCGGGTCGAGCGACGTCAACATGCCGTTGATGGCATTCTCGATCAGCGACTTCTCGTCCGGCGGGGTCACATACTGGCCGCGCACGCGTTCGAAGATGTCGCCGAAGATGGCGAGCTGGCGGTAGGTTTCTGAACCTGCCGCGTTTGCCGTCGAGCCTGGCGCACCATACACCAGGCCCATGGCCGTGGCTCCCATCAGCGCCCCGGCAAGCAGAAGCGACAGTTTACGCATCATTTCATGTCCTTCCAGAGGTGCGGTCCGCCCACCACGGGGTCGGATCGACGGGTTTTCCATCCTTGCGGAACTCGACATAGAGTTCCGGCGTCGCATTCGCATTGTCAGAGGCAGAGGTGCTCGCCACCCTCGCCTCTCCCATCGCACCGATCGGTTCGCCAGCTAGTACGGACTGACCCGGCGCAACGGTGATTCTGCTCATCCCCGCCAGGACGACATGATAGCCGTCGCCAGCATTGAGGATCAAGAGTTGACCATAGGAGCGGAAAGGCCCCGCATAAAGAACGCTTCCATCCGCCGGAGCGGTCACGATGGCGCCCGATTGTGTCGCAACCATGTCCCCGAGCATGGTTCCGCCGATGCCGTCGTCGGCGCCGAAGCGGCGCTTGATGCGTCCCGTGACCGGTAGCGAAACTTGCCCTTGAAGAACGGAAAATGGAGCGGAAGCAACAAGTTGGTTGGCTTCCGGCACTGCCGCGACGACCGGTTCGTTTGCAGCTTTTGCCGCCTCTTCGGCAGCCTTCCTCGCGGCCTCCGCATCGGCTGCTTTCTTGGCCGCCAGCTTGTCGAGCGAAGCGATCAAATCTTTGAGACTGTCGGCGCGCGCGGCCAGTTGGGCTGCATTTTTGGATTCTTCGGCAAGTGCAGTCTCGGTATTCGAGCGCAGCCGGCTCTTGGCTTCGAGCAGCAGATCGAGTCGCGCCTTTTCGCCGGCTTGCGCAGTCATCGCCGTGGTCAGTCGGTCGCGCTCGCCTTCGATCGAGGTCACGACCCGCGACAATTCCCTGAGGTCGGCCATCAGGATCTCGGTCTCGGATCGCAGTTCAGGCACCACCGCGCCGAGCAGGATGGCGCTGCGCACCGATGACAATGCATCCTCCGGCTTGACCAGGATCGCTGGCGGCGGATTGAGCCCCATGCGCTGCAACGCGCCGAGCACCTCGGCCAGCACGGATTTGCGCATGTTGAGCGAAGTGCGGATGCCTGCCTCCTGCTCCTTCAGCCCTTCGAGCTTGCCGGCGATGTCTTCGATGTCCTGCGAAAGCTTGCGTTCGGTCTTGGCCGACTGGATGAGCACCGCGGTGATCGAGGCGTGGTCCTTTTTCACCTGGGCGATTTCGGCTGCCAGCTTCTCGCGACGTTCGGACGAAACCTGGATGTCGCGCGACAGGTTTTCGAGTTCCGATCGCGTCCTGTCGGGGTCGGGCAAGGGCGGCCCCATCTGGGCGGACGCGGCCCCGCAGGCGAGTGCAATCCAACCCGCCGCGACGATGCCGCGGCATGGCTGAAGCCACGCCTTCAGGGGAAAATTCCGCGCCATGCGATGATCCGGTTCTATGTCTGCGACCTTAGCGGCGGCATCGTTAACGAACCATCAACCATGTTTGCCGGGCGCGACCGCATGTGGACTTTTGCCCCGCCATTTTGTCGAATTCCGGGCACTCAAGCGCGATGGTACGGATGCCCTGAAAGAATGGTCGCGGCGCGATAGAGCTGCTCGCCGAGCATGATGCGCACCATCTGGTGCGGCCAGGTGGCGGCACCGAACGAGATCAGCATTTGCGCCTCGTTGCGCAGCGCCTCGTCATGGCCGTCTGGGCCGCCGATGGCGATCATCAGCCCGCGCTGGCCGCCATCGCGCAGCGAAGCGATCTTGTCGGCGAATTGTTGTGATGAGAGGTTCTTGCCGCGCTCGTCGAGCAGGATCAGTGCCGTTCCGGACACCATCTGGGCGCGCAGCCTGTCGGCTTCCTCACGCCGCCGTTCATCGACGTTCTGCGCCCGGCTTTCGGCAATCTCGGCGACCCCTGAAAAATCGAGGCCAAGCGGCCCGCCGCTTTTCGAGAACCGGTCGAGATAGCGGTCGGCAAGCTCCTTCTCGGGGCCGGCTTTCATCCGGCCCACGGCATGTATCGCGACCTTCATCCCTGTCGTCTAACGGTTCAATGAACCGTTTCTTCCTCGAGATCCGGTGCCTGCCACATCTTTTCGATGTTGTAGAACTCGCGAATCTCGGGCCGGAAGACGTGCACGATGACATCACCGGAATCGATGAGCACCCAGTCGGCGCCCGACATGCCCTCGACGCGGGGCGTGCCGAGGCCGGCATCCTTCAGCGCCTTGAGGAGATGATCGGCTACCGCCGCGACATGACGGTGCGACCGGCCCGAGGCTACGACCATGTAGTCGCCCAGGCTCGATTTCCCCTGAATGTCGATGGAGACGATGTCTTCGGCCTTGGAGTCTTCCAGACTGGCAAGGACTGTCTTGATGGCGCGGGCAACGGCGTCGATTTCGCCTATCCCGGCCGGCGAAGGCAGGATTTCCGCCCTCTTCCGAAGTGCTGTTCTCAGTGTCTTTCCTTTCCGACAGGAACAACCAAATCACCCTGAACTCGGGTAACACCAGTTAGATAGGCAGAGTTGGGGTACAGTTTCAAGACAAGGGCCAACAAGTTGATCTCCCAAGGCCGGCCGTGCACCACTTTCCCTACGGATCGACAGACGGCGGCAACTGCGCGGACATCGGCGAAAAGCTGCCCGCTTCACCCGCCGGTACGGCGCGGCTGATGCGGAGCCGCCACAGGACGAACGCCGTGAACAAGGCAGCTATCACGACCGCCACGTGCATGAAGGCCTGGGTGCCGTAGATCGCGGTCAGCACGGTGCCGAGGCCGGGCACGACGAAACCTGACAGCGACCAGGCGAACAGCATGCTGCTCGACAGCGCCACCAGGTCGTCCTTGTGGGCCCGGTCGCTGGCATGCGCGCTCGACAGCGAATAGATCGATTCGCTCGCTCCACTCCACACGACATAGATCGCAACCATGATCGGCAGGGCGCTACCGTCGAAACGGCTTGCGGCAAGGCCGCCGATCACCACCAGCAGTCCGGCCGCCACCAGAACATGACGCCGGTCGGTGCGGTCGGAAATCCAGCCGAACGGTATCTGGAACAACAGCGTGCCGAGCGGCATGGCAAACAACAGCGTCGCCACCTCCTGCTGGCTGAAGCCGCTGGCCGTCGCATGGATCGGTGCGAAACCGGTAACCAGCATCGACACGCCGCCGACGGCCAGCATGCCGGCGACGCCGACGGGCGAGATGCGCCAGGCACGGGCCAGGGCGACCGAAGCCGCCTGCGGCGCCGGCGGCTGGCGCAGGCGCGTGAGCCCCACCGGCAGGATGGAAATCGCATTGAAGGCGATGCCAAGCAGCGCCGCATCTGCGCCAGAGATGTCGACGAAGCGCAGCAGGAACGAACCGACGCCCAGGCCGACGACGTAGGCGACATAGAAGATCGCCATGACCCGGCCGCGAATGTCGTTGCCGACGGCATCGTTGAGCCAACTCTGCGCGACGATGAACAATCCGCATATGGCAAAGCCGTAGAGCACCCGCGCCGCGATCCAAATGACAGGATAGGTGCCCGCCCCTATCGCCACGTTGGACAGCACGATCAGCGCGGAAAACACCATGTAGGCCCTGGCATGGCCGACGCGGCGAACCAGCATGCCGGTGAGCAGGCAGCCGGCGAGACCGCCGGCCGACAGGCCGGTCAGGATCGAACCTGCCCAGGTTGGCGCATAACCCGCCGCTCCCAGGCTGATGGGAATGTAGCCGAACATCAGCCCGTTGCCGACGGCAACCAGCGCCATTGCCAGGATCACGCCGGCAACGGCTATGGCCGGCGTCTGTTCGCCCTCATCTACCGCACCCGCAACATCGTCCCGCTGATCCATGTACCAAGTCTCGCCTGCCTGTGGCATTTACGCAGCTGCAATTGCGACATGGACGGCGCTGGCTCGGCCGATATAGCGGGCTGGATCAAAGGCCGGCGGCCCGCGTTTTGCCATCGACATCGGCGCAAAAAGAACGCCGGCAGCAAGCACGATCAAATGGACCGCCCCGCAAGCGGGCATATCGGGGGCATCCTTGTGCCGGAAAGACCAATGACCCCTGTTCAGAAAGCCATCTGGTTCATCGAAAGCCACTATTCCAGCGACATCGGGCTCGACGAGATAGCCGCCATCGGCGGTGTCTCGCGCTTTCACATGTCCCGCGCCTTCGGGGCCGCCACCGGCCATTCGATCATGGGCTACATCAGGGCCCGCCGCCTGACCGACGCAGCGCATTCGCTGGCCAGGGGAGCGCCCGACATATTGGCGGCCGCGCTCGACGCCGGTTACGGCTCGCATGAGGCGTTCACCCGGGCCTTCCGCGACCGCTTCGGGCAGACGCCCGAGGACGTACGCGCCAATGGCACCGTTCCCCAACCCGAATATGTGGAGCATCTCAAGATGGACGAAACCTTTGTCGAAAACCTTGCCCCGTCGCGCTTTGTCGACGGCGGCGCCTTGCTCATCGCCGGCTTCAGTGAGCGCTACACCAGCGAAACGAGCCACGGCATACCTGCGCTGTGGCAGCGTTTTGGACCGCATTTCGGCAGCGTTCCCGGCCAGAAGGGCATGGTCGGCTACGGCGTCTGCTGCAATTTCGACGACGACAGTTTCGAATACATCGCCAGCGTCGAGGTCTCCGACTTCTCCGGCCTGACGTCGGAATACGGCCGCCTCCGCATTCCGCCGCAGCGTTATGCCGTGTTCGCCACCACCGACCACATCTCGATGATCCGGCGCATCACCCACACCGTCTGGAGCAAGTGGCTGCCGGACTCCGGACACCAGGCCGCCGACGGCCCGAATTTCGAGCTCTACCCCGAGAGCTTCGATCCGGAGACGGGTCATGGCGGCTACGAACTCTGGATCCCAATCAAGACTTAGTTGACAACGCCGTCTATTGTGATCACATATCGAGATCACTTAACTGGCCGACCTGACGGAAATTCATGTCTCCTTGCTGGGAGAACGCATGACTTGTGCTGTCTGGCTGCGCGAACGTGAGGGAGTGGGGGAGAAATGTTGTTACCGGAACTGCGAAAACTGCTGGGCATTCTTTTGTTCGGTGCGGCACTTGCCGCCGGAACGGCGAATGCACAGATCAACTCGGATATCCGTGTCATCAAGGTGACGGACTACATGTTGGCGTTCTACGATGGCAGACCGTCGACGCCACCCAAAACTGGAGGAACTGAGAATTGGGCTGACAGCGGGTCCATGGATCTCGGCGTAGCGACCTATGCGATCTATCGCGGTGACGAAGCCCTGGTGTGGGATACGTTTCCGACCATGCAGCAGTCGAAATGGGTTCGCGACCATCTTGAGCAGATGGGAATCAAGCGGATCACCGTCGTGAACAGCCACTACCATCTCGATCATATCGGCGGTAACGGCACATATGCGAATGCCCCCATCATCGCGAGCAAGGGGACGCTGGAGAGCCTCCTTGAAAAGCGTGCGGCCATCGAAAGCGGAAATCTCTGGGGGCCGCCCGCTATCCTGCCCCTCGTTCTTCCCAACAAGGTGTTCGAAGGAAAGATGGAAGTCATGGTCGGCGACGTGAAGGTCGAACTTCACAATGTCGACATACATACGCCGGACAGCCTGGTGGCCTTCCTTCCTGCCGACAAGATCCTACTTGCCGGAGATACTATGGAGGACACGCTCGTGTATATTTCTACGCCAGCTAGCGTGCCCGCTCAGATCGACAATCTCGAAGCATTGAAGCAATTCGGGATCGCCCGCATCTACCCCAACCATGGGAACATCGACGTAATCGAGAAGGGCGGTTACGACGACACTCTGATCGACGCCACGAAAATCTACCTGCGGAATATGACCCTGAGAGCCAAGGACGCCGATTTTCTAACGATGCCGCTGGAGACGGCTGTCGAGGAGTCCCTTACGAAGGGATGGATAAGCGTGTGGAAGCCTTATAGGCACGTCCACCAGTCCAATCTGGAGAGTCTCCAAGAGTACTACAAGGATCGGCCGCTGCCGACCCTCCGGGACTAGGCTCAGGACCTAGGCTTGTCCTTGGCCGTGCCGTTCCGCAGCGCCGTCGACGACAGCAGCGAACGCGGCCCGTGGATGAAGGTCCAGGCCGGGGCCTTCATTCGCGCCAGGCGTGGCGCGTCGCCCTCGTCCACGCGCGCATAGTCGAAGGTCTTGGCGACCGCCGACGACAGGAACGACAGCGTCGCCCCCGGCCGGTCGATGACCGCGATCGGAAAGGTCATGACGATCTGCCGCCAGCGCTGCCAGCGGTGGAAATCGCGCAGATTGTCGGCCCCCATGATCCAGACGAAATCGACGCCCGGATTTCGCGCCTTGATCAGCGCCAGCGTGTCGGCGGTGTAGCGCACATTGTGCCTCGCCTCGAAGGCGGTGACCTTGATGCGCGGGTCTTTGGCGATCTGCTCCGAGAGTTCGATCCGCTTTGCCAGCGGCGCAAGTTCGCGCGTGCTTTTCAGCGGATTGCCCGGGGTGACGATCCACCACAGCTGGTCGAGCTGCAGGCGGCGCATGGCGATTTCGGCGACGAGGCCATGGCCGGCATGCGGCGGATTGAACGAGCCGCCGAACAGCCCGACCTGCATGCCCTTCATCGCATGCGGCATGCGCAGGTATTTTTGGGGAACTGGCGGCTCCAGGGAGGAGAGCATGGCGCTAGGCACCCCCCTTGAGGGGGAGATGCCCGGCAGGGCAGAGGGGGGTGATTGCGCGCAAAGCCGTCACACCAGCCCGATGCTTTCCGTCACGGCCTGAGCTGGCCGGTGCCGCGCACGCGGTACTTGAACGAGGTCAGCTGCTCGACGCCGACCGGCCCTCGCGCATGCATCTTGCCGGTGGCGATGCCGATCTCGGCACCCATGCCGAACTCGCCGCCGTCGGCGAACTGCGTGGAGGCGTTGTGCAGCAGGATCGCCGAGTCGATTTCGTTGAAGAAGCGCTCCACGGCCTTGGCATCCTCGGCGACGAGCGCCTCGGTGTGGTGCGAGGAAAACGTCTCGATATGCTCGATGGCGCCGGCAACGCCGTCGACAAGCTTCACCGAGATGATGGCGTCGAGATACTCGGTCACCCAATCTGCATCGGTCGCCGGCTTGGCATCATTGAAAGCAGCCAGGACCTCCTCGTCGGCATGGATTTCGCAACCCGCCTTGCGCAGCGCTTCCAGCACCGGCACCAGATGGGTCGCGGCAACCGCGCGATCGACAAGCAGGGTCTCGGCCGCGCCGCAAATGCCGGTGCGCCGCATCTTGGCGTTGACGGCAATGCCCACCGCCATGTCGAGCTTGGCCGACTTGTCGATGTAGAGATGGCAGATGCCTTCGAGATGGGCGAACACCGGCACCCGCGCCTCGTTCTGGACGCGCTCGACAAGGCTCTTGCCGCCGCGCGGGATGATGACGTCGAGATTGCCCGACAGGCCCTTCAGTATCTCGCCGACCGCGGCACGGTCTGCCACCGGCACCAACTGGATCGCATCCTCGGGCAGCTTGGCCGCGTTCAGCCCCTCGACCAGGCAGGCATGGATCGCCAGCGACGAATTGAGCGAATCCGAGCCGCCGCGCAGGATTACCGCATTGCCGGCCTTGAGGCAGAGCGCGCCGGCATCGGCAGTCACGTTGGGACGGCTCTCGTAGATCACGCCGATGACGCCGAGCGGCGTGCGCACGCGCTCGATATGCAGCCCGTTGGGGCGGTCCCATTCAGCAATCACTTCGCCGACGGGATCCCTGAGGTCGGCAATGGCGCGGATGCCGTCGGCCATGTCGCGAATACGGCCCGGCGTCAGCTTCAGCCGGTCCATGAACGAGCCGCTCAGCCCGGCCTCCTCGCCATTCTTCACGTCGATGGCGTTGGCGTCGAGGATGTCCTCCTGACGGCGCAGGATAGCGTCGGCCATGCCGATCAGGGCGGCATGCTTGCGTTCGGCACTGGCGATGGCGAGTGGGCGGGCGGCAGCACGGGCCTTGCGCCCGATCTCAGTCATCAGCCGCGTCGTGTCTCCGCTCTCATGCGCCTTCAGCATGTCCTACCCTTCCGCTTGCACCACAACCGCATCCGCGTGGCTGACAACGAGATCGTCGCGATGGACCATCGCAGAACGCGCCTCGTAGCCAAGCACGGTTTCGATTTCCGCCGTTTTCAGTCCAGCGATCCTTACGGCATCCGCTGCGTCATAGGCAACCAGCCCGCGCGCGATCTCGCGCCCCTCGGGCGCCAGGATCGCCACCGTATCGCCACGCGAGAAATTGCCGCTGACCAGCTTCACGCCCGCCGGCAGCAGCGACTTTCCGGACAATAGCGCACCAACAGCACCGGCATCGACCGTCAGTCGGCCTGCCGGCTCGAGCTGGCCTGCGATCCAGGTCTTGTAACCCTTCACCGGATTGCCGCTGGGGCGGAAATAGGTGGCGCGCTCGCCGCGCTCGATCGCCATCAGCGGCGACAGCCGCGTGCCGGCGGTGATGATCATCGCCGTGCCTGCGGCGGTGGCGATCTTGCCGGCGTCGAGCTTGGTGCGCATGCCGCCGCGCGACAGCTCGGAGGCTGCGGCACCGGCCATCCCCTCGATGTCGGGCGTGATGCGATCGACGACCGGAATGAACCTGGCGTTCGGATCATGCGCCGGCGGCGCGGTGTAGAGCCCGTCGATATCGGACAAAAGCACCAGGAGATCAGCGCCCATCATGGTCGCCATGCGTGCAGCCAGCCGGTCGTTGTCGCCGTAGCGGATCTCGGTGGTGGCGACCGTGTCGTTCTCGTTGATGACGGGCACGGCCTTCATCTTGAGCAGCGTCGAGATGGTGGCGCGCGCATTGAGATAGCGCCGGCGCTCCTCGGTGTCGCCGAGCGTCACCAGGATCTGGCCCGACTTCAAACCCTTGCGCCCAAGCTCTTCCGCCCATGCGCTGGACAGCGCGATCTGGCCGACGGCTGCCGCCGCCTGGCTCTCCTCGAGCTTCAGCGCACGCTTGCCAAGGCCCAAAATGGTGCGGCCTAGCGCGATGGCGCCCGAAGACACCACCAGCACGTCGGCGCCTCTTTCTGCAAGCGTTGCAATGTCATCAGCCATCGAGGCCAGCCATTCGCGCTTGAGGCCGGTCGAACGATCGACCAGCAGCGCCGAACCGATCTTGACGGTGATGCGCTTGTAGGTCCGCAGCGAAGGGATCGTCATGTCGGTCGGCCTACTTCGTCCAGCGCGCATCAGAAGGTGCGACATCGCCGCTTGCCAGGCGGGCTTCCTCGACGACGCTCATCAGCGCCCGCAGCGTCTCCTCGACGCCCTCGCGCGTGACCGCCGACAGCAGGATCGGCGCGCGGCCGGCAGCGCGCTTCAGCGAAGCGATCTTCTTCTTGCGCTCGTCCGGGTCGAGCGTGTCGACCTGGGAAAGCGCCACGATCTCGATCTTGTCGGTCAGCCCATGGCCATAGGCCTCAAGCTCGCCGCGCACCACCTTGTAGGCCTTGCCCGGGTTTTCTTCCTGCGCCGAAACCAGATGCAGCAGCACGCGCGTGCGCTCGACATGGCCGAGGAAGCGGTCGCCGATGCCGACACCCTCATGGGCGCCCTCGATCAGGCCGGGAATGTCGGCGATGACGAACTCGCGCGCGTCGATGCGGGCGACTCCGAGGCCCGGATGCAGCGTGGTGAACGGATAGTCGGCGATCTTGGGCTTGGCCGCGGTGACGGAAGCGAGGAAGGTCGACTTGCCGGCATTGGGCAGGCCGACGAGGCCTGCATCGGCGATCAGCTTGAGCCTGAGCCAGACCCACATCTCCTGGCCTTCAAGGCCGGGATTGGCGCGCCGCGGCGCCTGGTTGGTCGAGGTCTTGAAGTGCTGGTTGCCGAAGCCGCCATTGCCGCCCTTGGCCAGCAGGTAGCGCTGGCTGACCTGGGTCAGGTCGCAGATCAGCGTCTCGTTGTCTTCTTCATAGACCTGCGTGCCGACGGGCACTTTCAGGATGATGTCGGAGCCCTTGGCGCCTGTCATGTTGCGGCCCATGCCGTGCACGCCGGTCTGCGCCTTGAAATGCTGTTGGTAGCGATAGTCGATCAGCGTGTTCAGACCGTCGACCACCTCCAGCCAGACGTCGCCGCCACGGCCGCCGTCGCCGCCGTCCGGGCCACCGAACTCGATGAATTTTTCGCGCCGGAACGACACTGCGCCCGCGCCGCCATTGCCGGAGCGGATGTAAACCTTGGCCTGATCGAGAAATTTCATCGGACTCTTCGTCTTCTGCTGTTATTTCGTTGTTTCAGCGCACTTGCCATAGCGCAAGGCGCGGCGAAGGGCGAGAGCGGATTGGGCGCGGAGCCGCGCACGGAAAGGAAGTAGATGAAACTGGTCACCTACAACACCCAATATGGTGTCGGTCGCGACGGACGCTACGACCTCGGGCGCATTGCCGCCGCGGTCGAAGGTGCCGACATCGTCGCGCTGCAGGAGGTGACCCGCAACTTCATGCGCAACAATGGCGCCGACATGGTCGAGGGTCTGGCGAGGCTGCTGCCCGACTACTTCCATGTCTATGGCGTCGCCATGGACATCGACTTCGGCATGATCGGCGACGACGGCAAGCCGGCAAACAAACGGCTGCAGTTCGGCAACATGGTGCTGTCGCGCTGGCCGATCGTTTCTTCGCGCAACCTGCTTCTGCCGCGCAGCCGGCGCTTGAGCCGCGGCAACTTGCAGCGCGCGGCGCTGGAAGCGCTCGTCATGGCGCCGTCCGGTCCGTTGCGCGTCTATTCGGTGCATCTCGACCACGTCAATCTCGAAGAGAGGGTTGCGCAGATCCGCCACCTCAAGGAGCGGGTCTACGCCTATCCGATGGAAGGCGGCGCCATCTCGGGCGCTGTCGAATATGGCTTCCCCGAGCTCCCCTGCCCGGAAGAATTCATATTGATGGGCGACTTCAACATGGTCCCCGGCTCACCCGAGCATGTCGTCATGGCCGGCGCGCCCGACACGGTGGAGGGCGCCCAGATCGTCGCCCACCACCCTGTCGACGCCTATGCGCTGGCAGGCGGCGTTCCGGACGGATCGGTCTCCTGGACCGACACGACCCATCCGGAAAAATCCCGCCTCATCGACTACGCCTTCGTCCAGGCCGGGCTCGCCGCCAGGGTCAAATCCATCCGCATCGACAAAGATGCGCAAGGCTCCGACCACCAGCCGGTGTGGCTCGAACTGGCCTAGCGCTCACCTCAGCTGCGTGCCCACGACCTGAGGCTCGCCCAGGTCTTGCGGTCGAGGCGGTAGCGCTCGACCGGCACCTGGCCGGCGACGATCGAGTTCAGCATGCCCTGCCCGGCATACTGGAAGCCGCACTTGTGGATGACGCGGCGCGACGCCGGATTGATGACCCGGCACGAGACGTTGAGCACGTTGACGTCGGTCGCACGGAAGGCGAGATCGACCAGCGCGTGCGCCGCCTCGGTGGCGTAGCCATGCTTCCAGTAGGGTTCGCCGATCCAGTAGCCGAGTTCGAGGCCGCGGTCGGTGTAGTTGAGCCCGGCCGAACCGACGAAGGCACCGGTGTCGGCAAGCGTGATCGCATAGACCACGCCACCGCGCTGGCCGCGCGCCATCGACAGGAAGGCACGCGCTTCGGCTTCACCATAGGGGTGCGGCATGCGCGACAGCATTTCGGCGACATGCCGGTTGTCGGCAAGCTGCACCAGCTCGGGGACGTCGTCCTCGTGCGGCGGCCGCAGCACCAGCCGTTCGGTCAGCAGTATCGGGCAGTCGATCGACAGTCTTTCGTCTTCGACGTCGTCCTTCTCGGCAACCATGTCAAATATCCTCCAGGAAATGAAAAAGGGGAGATGGCGACCCATCTCCCCTGATCCTTTTCCTGGCTTGGCCAGACACCGGTTCCCGAGATGGGGCGCCGGTGTTGTAGTGCGGAACCGGCTACTCCGCGGCCTTGAGAATCGGATTAACCGATACGTAGGTTCGGCCATTGGCTTTTTTATTGAAGGTCACGGCGCCGGCTTCGAGCGCAAAAAGGGTGTGATCCTTGCCCATGCCGACGTTGACGCCGGGATGCCAGGTGGTGCCGCGTTGACGAACGATAATGTTGCCGGGAACCACGGCTTCGCTGCCGAACTTCTTGACGCCAAGGCGCTTGGATTCTGAATCGCGACCGTTGCGCGACGAACCGCCAGCTTTTTTATGTGCCATGGATGTTCTCCTTCAGTCGCTCTGATTACTCTGATTCCGCGACGGCTGCAGCCTTTTTCGGCGCTGCCTTCTTCGCGGGCTTCTCTGCGGCGTCTTCGGCCACGGCATCGATCTTGGCTGCCGCCTTCTTCGAAGGCTTCGCACCGCCCGTCAGGATCTCGGCGATCCGGACAGTGGTCAGGTGCTGGCGATGGCCGCGCGAACGGCGCGAGTTCTGGCGACGACGCTTCTTGAAGGCGATGACGGTCTTGGCGCGGCCCTGCTCGACCACTTCCGCCGTCACCACGGCGCCGGCCACGAAGGGCGCGCCGATCTCTGCGTTGTCGCCTTCGCCGACGGCGAGCACTTCGACGAATTCAACGGTATCGCCGGCGACGCCGACGAGCTTCTCGATCTTGATCACATCATTGGCGGCAACGCGATACTGCTTGCCGCCCGTTTTGATGACTGCGAACATTTTATGCCTTTCGCTGTTCGGTCGACCTTGTTGAACCACTTGAAGCGGTCCCGGCCGTCTTTTTGTCAGTCGTTACGGGTTCATAACAAACGGCGCAGAGAATCCTCCACGCCGAATGCAGGGCGTCCCGTAACCGAAGGTTGCTATCGAGTCAAGGCAAACAGGCCGGAAAATGGCCTTCCGGCGGCATAGCACGGCTGATCCCGATATGGCATCACCGAGAATGCCACCTTTTGGATACGCGCTCGAACCGCAAGGAACAAGCCAACCGGGCACCCCTGAAACCGGCGCGGGCGAGACTTTAGACCGAGTTACGCCGCCACTGTCGCCAGATTGCCCGGACATCTGACGCAGCGTCTTGCAGGCCAATTCGGAGCCGCCGGAAAAGACGCGCGACAACAGTCATATTTGGCCTTGTGCGACAGGCGATGAGCCGCTATCTAGTGCGCCGCGCCGGCAACGGCCGATCACGACCGCGGAGAGGTGGCAGAGTGGTCGAATGCACCGCACTCGAAATGCGGCATGGGTGCAAGCCCATCGGGGGTTCGAATCCCTCCCTCTCCGCCATTGCCTTCTGAGGCCATTAAGCGACATCAAATCAATCGTTTAAGGGCGAGGCTAAATGCCTTGTGTCCTAAAGTTTGACGCGATTAACTTGATCTGCGCCTTTGTTCAGTGCCGTTTCATCCTTTTCCCGCTCTGTGCCGCTTGCCGGGCGTCGGCAGCTCCCGACTCGATCCTCTCGATGAACGCCTCCCACCACTTCAAGGCAGCAGAGACGGCTTCGGCCGGATCATATAGTTCGGTCCCGACGAGGATATTGGTTACGGCCATCTCGGACTTGCTATCCTCCGATGGGATCGGGAGCAGCGGTATCGGTTCCTGGATCGATTATTACAATCGGCGACGCCCACACTCATCCTTCAACGGCAGGACACCTGATGAGGACTATGCTACCATCGAAATGACGGACCAATTGGCGGCGTAGAAACAACCCAGATCCACCTTAGCCAAGCCGCCAAACGGTCTCACCGGCGGACCGCCGCAAACTGCCTGGCTAGTTGTTCGGTCAAGGGCTCGGTCTAGCACCGCACTGCACAAAATGGTCTTTGCTGACTTCCTTGTAGACGCTCTTAGGCGGCACAAATCCGGGTATCCGGAAAGGGCTTTTGATCTCCTCGACTTCGGCATTGCGGCGCATGCGGCGGCGGGAGGGGTCTGGGACGGGAACGGCGGCCATCAGCTTCTTGGTGTAAGGGTGCTGCGGCGCCTCGAAGACCGCGCAGCGCGGCCCGATCTCGACGATCTCACCGAGATACATCACCGCGACGCGATGGCTGACGCGCTCCACTACCGCCATGTCGTGGCTGATGAAGAGGTAGGCGAGCCCGAGGCTTTCCTGAAGCTCCATCAAAAGGTTGCACACTTGCGCCTTGATCGACACGTCAAGTGCGGAGACTGCCTCATCGGCAATGATCACCTTGGGATCCAACATCAGAGCACGGGCTATGCAGATACGCTGACGCTGGCCGCCGGAGAATTCGTGCGGCAAACGGCTCATCATGGCCGGCAAAAGGCCCACTCGGTGCATGAGTGCGGCCGTCTTGTCCCGCGCCTCCGCCTTGCCGCCGAGCTTCTGCTCGAGGAAGGGTTCGGCGATGGAGGCGCCGATCGGAATGCGCGGGTTGAGACTGGCGAAGGGATCCTGAAACACCATTTGCACGGCCCGCCTCGCCGACTTTAGCGCTTCTCTGTCGGTGGCACCGACCTCCTGTCCATTGACCAGCACCGTGCCGGAAAACGGTTTCGTCAACCGTAGGATGGTGCGACCGGTCGTGGACTTGCCGCAGCCGGATTCGCCGACCAGCGACAGCGTTTCGCCCGGCTGGAGAGAGAAGGAAACATTCTCGACGGCATGAACCGCCCCCGTGACCTTCGAGAACAGTCCGCTGCGCACGGCGAAACGCGTGGTCAGGTTCTTTACCTCTAGCACCGCCGGTTTGTCCGCAACCGGCGGCGCCGCTTCTCGCTCCGCACCGCGCGAACCCGTCGCGGTGTCGATCAGGCCAAAAGTGGAGGGCAGAGCACGGCCCGCCATGGACCCGAGCCTCGGTACGGCCGCGAGAAGCGCGCGCGTGTAGGGGTGGCGACCATTGCCGAATATCTCTGCGGTCGGTCCGTCCTCCACCACGTCGCCACGCAGCATGACGAGCGTGCGGTCAGCGACTTCCGCCACCACGCCCATGTCGTGGGTGATGAAAAGAACCGCCATGCCGGTTTCTTCCTGCAGTTCCTTTATGAGGTCGAGGATCTGGCCCTGGATCGTCACGTCGAGAGCCGTCGTCGGCTCGTCGGCGATGAGCAGCTTCGGCCGTGTCGCAAGCGCCATGGCGATCATCACGCGCTGCCGCTGGCCGCCGGAAAGTTTGTGCGGATAGGCGTCGTAACGCTCCTTCGCATTGGGAAGGCGCACCTTCTCGAACAGGCGGATCGTTTCCTGCCGGGCCTCGGCAGAGCCGATGGAAAGATGACAGCGAATGGCTTCGGCGATCTGCTCGCCCACTGTCATCATCGGGTTGAGCGATGTCATCGGCTCCTGGAAGATCATGGCAATGTCACCCCCGCGGACCTTTCGCATCTCCTGCTCCGGCAGCGCCAGCAAATCACGACCCGCGAGTCGGATTTCACCCTCGATGCGGCTGCCGCGCGGTGGCAGGAGCCGCATGACGGACAGCGAGGTCACGCTCTTGCCCGATCCGCTTTCCCCGACGATGGCGAGCGTCTCGCCTGCCGCGACGTCGAAACCGACATTGCGGACGACCGGCGTCCAGGGCGAATAGATGTCGGGCCGGAACGATGTGGTGAGATCGCGGACGGATAGAACAGGCTTCGTCATTCGGGTGACCTATCTTCGGTGGGTTGCCATACGGTCCGGAGAACCAATCACATCCGGCGTGACATGCGTGGATCGAGGAGATCGCGCAGTCCGTCGCCCAGCATGTTGACGCTGAGCACGACGAGGGCGAGCGCGAAACCCGGCGCGAACACCGTCCAGGGCGCGCGCGGCAGATACATGCGCGACTGGGCGATCATGCTTCCCCAGGTCGGAGTTTCAGGTGGCACGCCTGCGCCGAGGAAAGAAAGAGTCGATTCCACGATGATCGCTGAGGCGCAAATGTAGGTTGCCTGCACGATGAGCGGCGGCACTGTCGAAGGCAGGATGTGCCGCACGAGGATGACAGGGAGCCGCGTTCCACCAACCTGCGCCGCCTCGACATAGGGCGCCTCGCGCACCGAAAGCACTACGGAGCGCACGAGGCGCACGACCCGGGGTATCTCCGGAATGACGATGGCGAGCATGACAACGCCGACCGAGGCGCGCATGATGGCCACCAGCGCGATAGCAAGCAGGATGGCGGGAATTGCCATCAGCGCGTCCATAACCCGCATGATGACCGGGTCGGCCTTGCGGAAATAACCCGCGATCATGCCGATCACCACGCCAATGGCGATAGAGGAGACTGCAACGACGATGCCTACCGCAAGCGAGACTCGCGCGCCGTGAACAACCCGTGCAAAGACGTCGCGTCCGAGATGGTCGGTGCCGAGCCAGTAGCGCGCCGAGGGTGACTGGAGCCGCTCGGACGGCATCATCGTTGCAGGATCGCCAGCGAAAAAGGGTGCCAGCAGCGCGGCAAGCGCGATGGCGGCGAGAACCGTACCGCCGGCAATCATCGTGGGATGGCGGCGCAGGAACCGTGGGATTCCCGCCCGGACGGGGGGAGCCAACTGAGCGGCATTCGTCATTCTTGGCGACCTTTCGTCAGTAGCGGATGCGGGGGTCGATCAGCGTGTAGGACAGATCGGTGGCGAGGTTCACGAACACGTAGATGCCGGAGAAGACCAGGATGACGCCCTGGATCACCGGGTAGTCGCGGCGGGCAATGGCATCGACGACGAGGCGGCCGACGCCCGGAATGTTGAACACCGTTTCCGTCACCACCACGCCGCCGATAAGCAGCGCGATGCCGATACCGATCACGGTGGCGATGGGCACCCCGGCATTGCGCAGCGCGTGCTTGACGAGAATGCGCGGCACGGCCACGCCCTTGGCGCGTGCAGTGCGGATGAAGTCTTCCGACAGGACCTCGAGCATGCTCGTGCGGGTGATGCGGGCGATCAGCGCGGTGTAGGTCATGCCGAGCGTCACCGAAGGCAATATGAGGTTGCGCGCCCAGGGCCAGATCCCCTCGCTGATCGGCGTGAAGCCCTGTACCGGCAACAGTTTCCACTCGATGGCGAAAAGCCAGATCAGCATGTAGCCGAGGACGAAGGCCGGTAGCGAAAACCCCATGACCGAAAACAGCATGAGAAGCCGATCGACCGTCGTGCCGGCCCGGTGCGCGGCTATGACGCCAAAAGCGATGGCGATCGGCACCGCGAAGGCTAGGGTCGCGATCGCCAGCGATACCGTGGCCTCCATGCGCTGCATGATCAGCTGAGCCACCGGTTCGTTGGAATAGATCGACACGCCGAGGTCGCCTTGCACGACATCGCCCATCCAGCGGAGGAATTGCACCGGCAGGGGATCGTCAAGGCCGAGCATCTGTCTCAGCTGCGCGATCTGTTCGGGCGTAGCATTGTCGCCGGCAATCACCGCCGCGGGATCGCCGGGCGCGAGATGCAGCAGCATGAAGACCATGAGGCCGACCAACCCCATCACAATCAGCGTCGCGCCCAGCCGGCGCAGAATATAGATGATCATGCGCGCGTCCTTTTCGATTGAAAATCAGACCAGCTGTCGCCCCTCGACTTCGCCGTCCAGCGGCCAGATCGGCCGGGTCACCTTTTTCCAGGGGTGGCGGCGGTAGTCGGTCGGCAGCAGGCCGTCGCCGGTCGCGTAGATCACCTCCTCCGAGATCGGGGCGAAGGCGGCGTGGAAATGCTGGTTGGATTTGACCACCAGCAACCGTTCGCGATGCGGGTCGATGCCGAGATTGGCGAATAGGTCGATGCCCATCGCCTGACAGCGGTTGGACACCAGCACCGCGCCAATCCCTTCCAGGGTACGAATGCCGACCGCGTCGCCGAGATCCACCGGTGAGCCTGCGAAGGTCTGCTGCGCGCCCGGCACGCAGGCGAGCACCTCCACCTCCGCATCGATGGGCTGGGCGGAGGCCCAGCAGGCCTTGCCGCCGAAGCGCAGCTTGATCCGCGCGCCCGGACCGGCGTCGAAGGCAAGGCGCACAGCCATCGGATCCCAGATGGGGCCGACCGAGGCGGAGGAAACGCCGTCCGCGATGAGCAGCCTCAGGAAAGTGGTGTTGTCGGACGGCGCACCGCCGCCGGCATTGTCGGAGGTGTCGGCAATCGTCACCGGCTTCGAAGCGCCGGCCGCGATCTCCAGAGCGCGGGCGACCGCCGCCGACGGTTCGAGGAAGCGTTGAGCGGAGATTTCCTTGATCGCCGCCATTTCCTCGCCGAATTCGCGGGCAAGGCGGTCGCCCAGCGGCTTGTTGCCATCGGTGATGACGAGAACGCGCGCACCGTTGTCCGGCACATCACCGGAGGGGAAGCCATGACCGAGCGAGATCGAAAGGACGCTGTCCTTGCCTTCCAGCGCCATAGCCTTGTCGACGATACCGCGCATGGGCTGCGTCGTCGTCGGATAGGAGGCGATGACGCGGGTGTCCCACAGTGATTTCACCGGGCGGATCTGCTTGCGGATCGTCGCGAGAACGAGGCTGACGACCTCCTCGCCGCGTTCGACGAAGTCGGTATGCGGATACTCCTTGTAGAGGACGATGATGTCGGCGAGTTCGCAACGCTTCACCGTAAAATGGCAGTGAGGATCGAGCTCGACGCCGATCACCGCGTCCGGCCCCGCTATGCGGCGCACATGTTCGAGAAGGTCGCCCTCGCAATCGTCGTAGCCGTCGGCGACCATCGCGCCGTGCAACGTGAGGATCACGCCGTCCAGGGGCAAAGCGGCCGACAGTTGCTCGAGGATTTCGGCGCGAATGCGCTCATACGCATCCCGGGTCGCCGTGCCGTTCGGCGTGGACCAGAAACAGGACCCTGGAATGAATGTGTAGCCCTCGGCTTCGGCACGGCGGCGGGCCACCCAGAAGGCGGCGGTCTGCATGGTGGGTTCGGCGGGATGCTCGCCGGGCCGCCAGGCCTGCTCGTCGAGAAAGGTCTGGTAGCTGGTCGCCATCGGCGAGAATGTGTTGGCTTCGAGTGACAGACAGGCGGAGAAGATGCGCATAGGCCTAAAACCTTGACTGGAAAAACTCGGATTCGCTGACAGAATCCGCAGACGCTTTTGGTTAAACAGAGGGCTTGTCGGCGGCATGGAGCCGGGCGCGGTTCCGCGCCCGGCCATGTCGAGGGCGTCAGCCGCGCGAGACGTTCCAGAAGGGCACGAGATCGGGCAGCCCGATCATGCCGTTGACGTCGCTGCGCATGGCCGCCGTGTCAAACCACTGGCCGAGATAGACGTGCGGCACGAAATTCCAGGCGTTCTCCTGCATCTCGTGGGCGATCTTCTGGCGCGCGGCGAGATCGGGAGCAGCAGCCCAGGCGTCGCGAAGCTGTTCATGCTTCGCATCCTCCGGCCATCCGAACCAGCCCTTCTCGCCCGTGGCGGCATGACCCGCCAGCGCGATCGGGTTGTTGTAGGCGCTGCCGGAAGCATAGGTCATGAAAATGTTCCAGCCGCCTTCGGATGCCTTGCCCTTGTTGGAGCGGCGGGCGACGATACCGGCCCAGTCTAGGGGCACGAGTTCGACGTTGACGCCAGCCTGGCGAAGCCATTGGGCGAGGAGCAGCGAAGCATTGCTAAGCACCGGCAAGGTGGTCTGCTGCATGATGACGAGAGGCGTCCCGTCATAGCCCGCTTCCTTGAAGAGGGCCGCGGCCTTCTCGATGTTCTGCCCGCCCTTGAACCAACCGGTATTGGCATCGCTTTCCATCGTCGTGCCGCAGGCGAAGAGCGAGGCGCAACCCTTGTAATGTTTCGGGTCGCCGAAGGTCGCCTGCATGACGGCCGCCTGATCGATGAGGTACAGCATCGCCTGGCGCGCCTTGACGTTGTTGAAGGGCGGCTGGAGCGTGTTCATGCGCAGCCAGCCCATAGCGCCGGTCTTGTTCAGCACTTCGAGCTTCACCGAACTGTCGCCCTCGAGCTGGCTCAGCAACTCCGGGGAAATCTTCTCGATGAAATCGATCTCGCCAGCCTGGAGGGCGGAAACCGCCGTCTGCTCATCAGGCATGTTCTGGAGGATGATGCGTTCGAATTTGGCGACCTTGCCGCCGGCGAAACCCGAGGCGGGCTCGGCAACGGCAACGTATTCCGGGTTACGGTCATAGACATACTGCGAGCCGGTACGGGTCTCGGTGCGGTTGAACATGTAAGGACCGGAACCGACAGCTTCGGTGATCGGTTTGCCCGGATCGGTCGAGGCGTCGGCCTCGCGCATGATGAAGCAAATCGACGGCGAGGACTTGCCGAGCCAGTCGAGGATCAGCGGATAAGGCTCATTGAGGACGATGGAGAAGGAAGAGTCATCCTTGGCGGAAACGTCGGCCACGCGCTTGAAGAGATGCTGTCCGGCGCCATCGCGGGCGCCCCAGCGCTTGACGGAAGCGACCGCGTCGCGGGCCGTGACCGGCTGGCCATCGTGAAATTTCAGGCCTTTGCGCAGGATGAAGACATAGGTCAGGCCATCGTCGGAAACAGTGTAGTCCGAAACCATCTGCGGCCGGGTGATCGAATCCGCGTCGTGACCGAACAGCGTGTCGTAGATCAGCGCGCCGTGATAGGCGGTGATGCTGGCGGTGGTCGCGATCGGATCGAGCGATGCCAGATCGGCGTGCATGACGCAACGCAACGTTGTCGACCGGGCAGTGGCAAAAGAGAAACGTGGAGCGGCGATCAGGATACCGGCAAAAGCGGCGCCCTGCAGAAGCGTGCGGCGAGTAGTTTTCATTTTTTATCCCCCTGGTGATTTGCCGGGTCCACGGACGCGCCTCCGCAAACCTTGATGAAAAGATGACAGCAGACCGGGATCGAGAATTTTATTTTTCAGCCATGTTGTTTTACTTTTCGACGTTTTTTCATCCGCCGGTTGCGGAGAGCGCCAGCTGAAAGCCGAGCAGCGACAATTCTTCAAAGAGAATGGCTTTTTTTCAAAATTCAATCGCCGGCTCTCCTGCCACAGTCCGGGGCTCCAAATGTAACGAACGCGGGAAAGTGGGCCGTTCCCTAGCCGCGTCATTGCCCCGAAAGCACCCCGGTATGAACGAACGCCTGTTGCGCAAAGACGACATGAAAGCCGCCGCAATCCAGGGGCCTCTCATTCTGATATCGCCCGACCTTACAGACAGCGCCGAGCCGGAATATGCCGTCCGCGCAAATTATGCCGAGGCTATCGCCGAGGCGGGGGGCGCCCCCTTGATCCTGCCCTGCGAAATCGCCTTTCTGGAAACGGCACTCGCCGTCGCCGACGGCATCCTGATCGCAGGTGCGAACCCGGGTGCCGATGTGACCGACAAGCGGACCGAATTCGAGAAGGCACTGGTCCAGGGTGCGCTGGCGCGGCAGATTCCGCTGCTGGGCATTTGCCACGGCATGCAGCTCATCGGCGAGCATCTGGGCGGACATGTGGTGCGCGACGATCCCGCACTTCTTGCCGAAGTGACGCCGCATATTCCGCAGGCTGTGCCGAACGCGGTCGCGCACGAAATCCTGATCGAACCCGGCAGCCATCTCGCCCGCTTGAGCGAGGCAACCCGCGCAGACGTCAACAGCTTGCACCGCCACGCGCTGGCGGATACCGGTCGCTTCAGGGTCGCGGCACGCGCGCCGGACGGCGTGGTGGAGGCGATTGAGGCGCACGGTCAAGGCTTCTGCATGGGCGTGCAGTGGCACCCGGAATACCGGCTGACAGAACTCGACCGCCGCATTCTGGCAGGCTTCGTCGGGGAATGTTCGGCGAGAGCGCGGACGGTGGCGAGAGGCGGCGTCGCCTCGCGGCTTGCCGCGCTCGGGCTTGCCCTTCCCGATGCACCGGTTCCGCCCGGCGCTTTCGTCGGCGCTGTGCGCCACGGCAATGTCGTCACGGTCTCCGGCCAGGTGCCGTTGAAGGATGGAACCGTGATGACAACTGGCAGGCTCGGCCAGGACGTGTCCCTCGAAGAGGGGCAGGACTGCGCACGCTACGCGCTCCTTAACGCTCTCGCCCAACTCGGCAAGGTGGCCGGCGGACTGGAGCGCGTCGCCGGCTTCGTCCGCCTCGCGGGCTATGTCGCCGCCGCCCCGGATTTTACCCGCCACGGGGCTGTGATCGACGGCGCCTCGGAACTCTTGCGGACGCTTTTCCCGGAAAACTGGGCCCATGCCCGCGTTGCGCTCGGCGTTTCCTCGCTACCGCGCGGCGTTCCGGTCGAGATTGAACTCTCCGCTGTGCTGAAGGAGGGGGAATGAAATGGCGAAGGTTGCCATCATCGGGGCGGGCGTCGTCGGAACCGCCTCCGCCTATATGCTGTGCAAGGCTGGCCTGGACGTCACGCTGATCGACCGCAACCCCGGTCCGGCGCAGGGTGCAAGCCGCGCCAACGGCGCCCAGCTTTCCTACGCCTATGGCGATGCGCTGGCCTCGCCTTCCTTCCTCGCCCACATGCCGGAAATCCTGCTGAAGCGTGATCCCGCCTATCGCGTGCGGCTTCAGGCCGATCCCGAATTCCTGATCTGGGGTCTCCGCTTCCTCTTCAACAGCCTGCAATCACGCTTCATCGCCAACACACGATATCTGCTGCAAATGGCGGCTGAAACAAGCGATCTGCTCGGGGATGTGCTGAAGGAATTCGACCTGTCCTTCGACTACCAATCCTCCGGCAAGATGATCCTCTATTCGACCGCCGCTGCTTGCCAGGCGACTGCCGGCACGCGTCGGCTCAAGCAGTCGATGGGTATCCGGCAGGAAGTGCTCGACCGCTCCGGGGCAACCGCCATCGAACCCGCGCTGGCCCATTACCCGGACGAGATCGCGCGGGTGATCTACAGCGAAGGCGACGCCGCCGGCAGGCCGGATGTCTTCTGCACCACATTCATCGAACGACTTCGCGAGCGCTACGGCCTCAAGACCATTTTCGGTGAGGAGGTCGAGAAAATCCTCAGCCATGCCGGCCGCGTGAGCGGGCTCGCATTCCGCTCCCGCGAGCCGCTGGCCTGCGATCTCGCTGTCGCCGCCTCCGGGTGCTCGACGGAACTGCTACCCTGGCGCGACCGCCTGCCGGGCGCGCTGTGGCCGGTACAGGGATATTCCATCAGCGCGCCAGCCACCGAGAAGGCGATGCGCGTATCGATCACAGACCTCCAGCGCAAGATCGTCTTCGCGCGGCTCGGAAATACAATACGGGCGGCAGGGCTGGCCGACATAGGGGCGCGACCTTACCACTTCAATGGCGAACGATTCGAGAGCTTCCGCTCCGCTGCCGTGGAAGCCTTCGGGCAGAGTTTCGCCCATTCCAGCAACGCCGACCTCAACGCCTGGTCGGGTGTACGCCCGTGCACACCCTCCTCGCGACCTCTCATCCGGCCCGGCAGCCTGAAGGGTCTCTATCTCAATCTCGGCCACGGCACACTTGGCTGGACACTCTGCCTCGGCTCGGCCAAGCGGCTGGCCACCGTCATCAAGGAAACCAAATAAAGCCGTTAAGTATAGAATGTTTCAAAATTCGCCATCTTCTATAAAAACTCCGTAGACATAGTAATCAGGAGATCGGCGGGATGACGGAAGACGGAGTTGCGGTGGGGCCGGCTGGGACGGAGTATGTCCGATGGCTGGACGGGCTCTGGGCGGAAAGGCTTCTTTCCGTTCAAGACCGCAAACCGGATATTTCGGTCGGCATCCTGCTGTGGCCCACCTTTCCGATGATGTCGCTGGCGGGCATCATCGAGCCACTCCGTCACGCAGCGGATTTCGGCGACAATTCCCGTCCTCTCCACTGCCGCTGGTCGATCATGGGCAAGCCGGATTATGCAGCCGTCGCCAGTTGCGGCATTCGCGTGCAGGCGGACTCGCCCTACATCAATCCGACGGATTTTGACTACGTCATCGTTGTCGGAGGCCTTTTGCCACGCCTGCGAACCGCCCCTTCCACCCACCGCGATTACATCCGCGTCGCGGCTTCGGCCGGCGTAACGATCGTCGGCGTCTGCACCGGCTCGTTCATCCTCGCACAAGAGGGACTGCTGGTTGGAAGGAAGGCCGCCATCCACCCCTATCACCGGGACGATTTTCAGGTCGCCTTCCCACGCCAGCCCCTGTCGACCCGCGACGATTACCTGATCGAGAACGGCCGGGTGACCGTGCCCGGCGGCATTTCCATTTTTTCGTTGATGACCGAACTCATCCGCAACCATTGCGGACCGGACCGCGCCGCCAAAGCCGTCTACCAGCTGTCGCTGACGGATCAGAAAAGCATGAGCGCCTTCGATCAGGAACGGGCATCATCGTTCCGCCATGTCGGAGATGCCCGTGTCCAGCGGGCTGTCGTTTTCATTGAGAGCCGCAAGGGCCGCGACGTCTCCCCGGAAATGGTGGCTGCCTCCGTCGGTCTCTCTCCCCGACAGTTCGCACGGTTGTTTCAGGATCATATCGGCATGACGCCTAAACACTTCATCCTGGAAACGCGTCTCCGGTACGTGCATTTTTTGCTTGAGAACAGCGTCCTTCCCATTACCGCCATTGCCTTCGAGACGGGCTTTGCCGACTCGGCGCATCTGGCGACCGCTTTTCGTAAGAAGTACAACACGTCGCCGAGCGAGTTCCGTCACCGCCGAAGTTGAGCGGAGACCGTGACGGTGGGGTGGGATCACACACCCCGTCATGCGTGCTCGGCGATCACCGCGAGGAAGGCGGGGCCGTAGCGGTCGAGCTTGGCTTCGCCGACACCGGGCACGCTCGCCATCTCGGCGCGCGACGCGGGTCGCACCGCTGCCAGCTCGATCAGGGTCTTGTCGTGGAAAATTACATAGGGTGGCACGTTCTGCGTGCGCGCTATGTCCGTGCGCTTGCGCCGCAGGGCCTGGAACAGGTCATGGTCCGCATCGGGGACAGAGGACTGTGCCGTGCTGCGCGCAACCTTGTCGCGTTTGGCGCGCGTTGGCGCCGGTACGCGCAGCATCAGCGCCGGCTTGTCGCGCAAGAAGTCGCGGCCGGCGGGTGCGATCGACAGGCCGCCATGACCTGTGAGGTCGACGTCGATGAGGCGCAGCGCGATCAGTTGGCGCAGTATCGCCCGCCACGTGCGGTTGTCGTGCTCGGTGCCGATGCCGAAGGTGGAGATGCGGTCATGGCCGAACTGGGCGATGCGCTCGTTGTCGACGCCCAAGAGCACGTCGGCAACATAGGCTTGCCCGAAACGCTCGCCGGTGCGGTAAATGCACGACAGCGCCTTTTGCGCCGCAATGGCGCCGTCGAACAATTTTGGCGGCTCCGCGCAGGTGTCGCAATTGCCGCACGGTTCGCTATGGTCACCGAAATAAGACAGCAGGACCTGTCGGCGGCAGCTTGCCGTCTCGGCCAGCCCCAGCAGCGCATCGAGTTTCTGCCGCTCCATGCGCTTGCGCTGGTCGGGCGCCTCCGATTCCTCGATGAAGCGGCTGCGCAGCGCGATGTCGTCGTAGCCGTAAAGCATCAGCGTATCGGACGGCAGGCCGTCGCGCCCGGCGCGCCCGGTCTCCTGATAATAGGCCTCTATGCTGCCCGGCAGGTCGATATGGGCAACGAAGCGCACGTCCGGCTTGTCGATGCCCATGCCGAAGGCAACGGTGGCGACCATGATGACCGCCTCGCCATGCTGGAAGCGCATCTGGTTGGCTTCGCGCGCCGCCTTGTCCATGCCGGCGTGATAGGCCAGCGCATCGTAGCCGAGGCCCTGAAGCCAGGCGGCGGTTTCCTCGGTCCGGCGTTTCGACAGGCAGTAGACGATCCCGCTCTCGCCTTCATAGCGCTTGAGGAACTCCTTGAGCTGGGCGCGCGGATTGTCCTTTTCCTCGATGGCGTAGCGAATGTTGGGCCGGTCGAAACCGGCGATGAAGGCGTCGGTCTCGTCGATTTCGAGGTGCGACAGGATTTCCGCGCGAGTCGGCTCGTCCGCAGTGGCCGTCAGCGCCATGCGCGGGGTGCCGGCAAAGCGCGAAACGACAGCGTCGAGCTGGCGATAGGAAGGACGGAAATCGTGCCCCCACTGCGACAGGCAATGCGCCTCGTCGATGGCGATCAGCGACAGCTTCACCCCATCCAGCAGATCCAGCACATCAGGCCGCAGCAAGGTTTCGGGTGAGACATAGAGGAGGTCGAGCGCACCAGTGCGGATATCGTGCCACAGGCTGCGGCGCTCGTCGAGAGACAGGTCGGAGTTGAGCCCGGCCGCCCGCACCCCAGCTTGGCGCAGCGCCGACACCTGATCGGCCATCAGCGCCAGCAGCGGCGAAACGATGAGCCCCATGCCGGGACGGACGATTGCGGGGATCTGGTAGCACAACGACTTACCGCCGCCCGTCGGCATCAGCACGAAGGCATTGTTGCCGGCGATGACATGCTCGACGATCCGCGCCTGCGGTCCCCTGAACGCATCATAGCCATAAATGGTCTTGAGAATTTCGAGGGCGGTGGCTGTCATCGATGGCTGCAACGGAGAATCATGGAAACGTCCTTCATAGCAGCTTCGCCGTGTCAGCGATCGTTGATGCGCCTTTCTGTCAGGCTCCTTGCAACAGTTCGTCGGTTTGCTCCTCAGGCCGAGTGAACGTCGTGGTCGGGGCTTGGCCTGGTGAAGCCCAGCCTGGCCAAGCCCAGGCGAACCTCCGGTGCGCTCATGAACAGTTTCCACAAAAGCCCAGTCCGATGGTTCTCGATCATCGCAACAATCGGCCCCTGATTGATGGCGAGGAAGGTTCGCGCGTACCAGTTCCGGTTCTCGCAGAACGCGTCGACAAAACCGAAGCGGCCCCAGATGCGTTTACCCGGCTTGGCCAGGAAACCGCGCAAGGCCGACATCGCCTGGTCGGGCATGTAGGGAAAGCTCGACAGGGCGGCGCTCGGCGTGATGACGCCAATGTCCCTATCCGGCGCATGCGCGACATAGCCCGTCGGGCCATGCGATGCGGTCAGTCCCCAGCAATCGGCACCATATCCCTGATGGCCATGGGGGTTGAGTACGCAATGCCGATGATTGATCCGCGCGTGGCGAACGTTCTGCTCCCAATAGTCGGCATGGCGGTCTCTCAGCTCTCTCGGATCGAGGCCGCAGAAGGAATAGTGCGCGAAAAACAGCGGGCCGCCAAAATCCGTTCCGAGCGGCAATTCGATGCCGTGATGTTCCCGCCTGTTATGAAAAGCTGGTCCGGCCGCAAAACCGTTGTGGTAGCAGCCGGGATCGATCGCGTGATGCTGCGATCCCGCCGCCAGCACGAAAGCAAGCAGGCACTCGTTCCAGCCTGCGATCGGGTTGTTCATCGCCCATCCGTGCTTCGGGCTCCAGTGCCAATAGAGCTTGCCCTTCCGCTGAAACCAGTCCCATTCGGCCTGCGCCAGCAGCGCATTCACACGTCCGCGAAAACGCTGTTCCTCGCCTGCGCTCCGATCGAGATATTCGCGGGCACAAATCAATCCCTGGAACAGAAACGTCGTCTCGACAACGTCCGCACCGTCGTCCTTGCGTCGGAAGGGAATGGTGGCACCGGTACGGCCGTCGATGAAATGCGGGAACATGCCATGGTAGCGCGGCGAGCCCTCCAGCAAATCGAGCATCCGATGCAGGCGGCCCAGCGCTTCAACGCGATCGACCCAGCCGCGCTCGACCGCGACGATGATCGCCATGATGCCGAAGCCGGAGCCCCCGATCGCAACGAGATCGTTTGGTTTGTTGCCTGTCGTCTTCAGGCGATCCCGCGCAAGGCCACTGACGGGATGGCCACCTTCCCAGAAATAGCGCACGGTCTGCCGCTGCACGAGGTCAAGCAATGCGTCATCGGCAAGCATTGATGGATCGGGCGCAAGGTCGGGCATGCGAGGCAAAGGGACGTGTGGGCTTGGCAAACTCAAAGAACCCCACCTAACAACCCAGGCGTCGGCAGCCGCGCGTCGCGGCCTCGCATGGGCCAAGGGCCGCCCGCAACAGATCAGCCTATTGGCCTCACCGGAAATCGGCGGCGGTCAGGGTATAGCAGGTGCGGCGACCGTGGGAATAGGCTTCGCGTGCGACATCGCAGATTGATTTGCGCGCTGCGTCGAAGGCCGTCAGGCATTCTGATTCGGACAGCTGCGTCCTGCCTGCCCTGGCCCCTGCTTTCGCCAATGCGCCGGCTTCGACGAAGAAACGCACTTCGAACATGCCGTCATGACCGATGAAGCGGACAGCTTTTTTGGCTTCGTCGAAGCTGCGGCTCGGATTGAGAAAAGCGAGCGTCATGAGTTGCCTGCCGTGGTGCTGTTAGGTCCAAGTGCCTCCAACCTGATCCGTTCCCTGCGGCGCCCGGCGTTGCGACGATTGAGCGACATCATCCCGCTCGTTGCGTCCGACCGGGTCATGCCCGTCATTGCCTGGCCGTCGACATGTACCGGTATGCCGGTGAAGACATGGTAGACGGTCCACGAACGATCCACCTCGATGCGCCGCCCGACCTGGTGCTCGATGGAGCACGGCGCCCCGCCTTCATTGTCCCAGATGGCGATCGCGGCCGCATCGCGTCTGCGTTGGCTTTGGTTGATGCGGTCATTCATGGTCGTGACCTTCCTTCATGGAGTGCGTCGGTATCGATAGCCCCGGACTGGCCATGATGCCTTCACCGGGGCCGGGGATACCGCAACGTTCCGGTCCGAACCGGAATGACACTGATGCTGCCAGTACATCCGTGGTCAGCGTCAGGTTTCATTCCAGGATTCGAACCGAGCGACAGGCGCGCCGGATCGGCGTCCTGTATTCGCTATCGAAAATTCGGTGGTGAATGGCGGGTCGAAGGTCTCTGACACCGCGAAAAGCCAAGTCGGCCAAATCAACGAAATCCATATATACGCCGATTTATGATATTTATCAAGGATACATCCGGAAATTATAATTCTTAAATAAATCTTTTGGTGCTAGTTTTAAACATCAAAAAACAGAATGGATCTTTCTATTTTAAAAAAGCATCCAGATTATACTAAAAAATCCGATCAATATTATCCCGAAATTTCGGGCCAATCTGGAATTATTTTTGGCACTCCTATCATTCGAGTGCCAAGGGCGCTATATATGTGCGGTGGTCGCCCTATGCGCCGGCCGCAGAAAGAATCTCATGAAATTCCGGCCGCTTCACGATCGCGTCGTCATTCGACGCGCCGAAGGCGATATCAAATCCAAAGGCGGCATCATCATTCCCGACAATGCCAAGGAAAAACCCCAGCAAGGCGAAGTCATAGCCGTCGGCCCCGGCCCACGCGACGACGGCGGCAAGCTGATCCCGCTCGACGTCAAGACCGGCGACACGGTGCTGTTCGGCAAATGGTCGGGCACCGAGGTCAGGATCGACGGCACCGATCTCCTGATCATGAAGGAGGCCGACATCATGGGCATCGTCGACACAAGCGAAGCGGCCAAGAAGGCCGCCTGAACCGGCTGCGGCCTCAAGAACGAACTGGACGAAAAATCATGTCTGCCAAGGAAATCAAATTCTCGACCGATGCCCGCGACCGCATGTTGCGCGGCGTCGAACTGCTCAACAACGCCGTCAAGGTGACGCTCGGCCCGAAAGGCCGCAATGTCATCATCGACCGCGCCTTCGGCGCGCCGCGCATCACCAAGGACGGCGTCACCGTCGCCAAGGAGATCGAGCTTTCCGACAAGTTCGAGAACATGGGCGCGCAGATGGTGCGCGAAGTGGCCTCGAAGACCAACGATCTCGCCGGCGATGGCACAACGACAGCAACGGTGCTCGCCGCGTCCATCCTGCGCGAAGGCGCCAAGCTGGTAGCCGCCGGCATGAACCCCATGGATCTCAAGCGCGGCATCGACCTTGCCGTGGCTGCCGTGGTCAAGGACATCCAGGCTCGCGCCAAGAAGGTCAAGTCGTCGGACGAGATCGCCCAGGTCGGGACCATCGCCGCCAATGGCGACGCCACCGTCGGCGCGATGATCGCCAAGGCGATGGACAAGGTCGGCAACGAGGGCGTCATCACCGTCGAGGAAGCCAAGACCGCCGAGACCGAACTCGACGTCGTCGAGGGCATGCAGTTCGACCGTGGCTACCTCAGCCCCTATTTCGTCACCAATGCCGACAAGATGCGTGCCGAACTGGAAGACCCCTACATCCTCATCCACGAAAAGAAGCTCGGCAATCTGCAGGCCATCCTGCCGATCCTCGAAGCCGTGGTCCAGAGCGGCAAGCCGCTGCTGATCATTTCCGAGGATGTCGAAGGCGAGGCGCTGGCGACACTGGTCGTCAACAAGCTGCGCGGCGGCCTGAAGGTCGCCGCCGTCAAGGCTCCGGGCTTCGGTGATCGCCGCAAGGCGATGCTGGAAGATATCGCGGTTCTGTGCGCCGGCCAGATGATCTCGGAGGATCTCGGCATCAAGCTCGAGAATGTCACCATCGATATGCTTGGCCGGGCCAAGCGCGTGCTGATCGACAAGGACACAACCACGATCATCGACGGCGCCGGCGACAAGGCCGGCATTGCCGCCCGTATCGCGCAGCTGAAGATGCAGATCGAGGAAACCACCTCCGATTACGACAAGGAAAAGCTGCAGGAACGCCTGGCCAAGCTCGCCGGTGGCGTCGCCGTCATCCGCGTCGGCGGTGCGACCGAGACCGAGGTCAAGGAAAAGAAGGATCGCATCGACGATGCGCTGAACGCCACACGCGCTGCCGTGGAGGAAGGCATCGTTGCCGGCGGCGGCGTGGCGCTGCTGCGCGCCAAGGCGGCACTGGCGACGCTTGCCGGCGCCAATGCCGACGTGACCGCGGGCATATCGATCGTGCTGAAGGCGCTTGAGGCGCCGATCCGGCAGATCGCCGAGAACGCCGGCGTCGAGGGCTCCGTCGTCGTTGGCAAGCTGATGGACAGCAAGGAGGCCACCCAGGGTTTCAACGCGCAGACGGAAGACTATGTCGACATGATCAAGGCCGGCATCGTCGACCCGGCCAAGGTCGTGCGAACGGCATTGCAGGATGCGGGCTCGATCGCCGCCCTGCTGATCACCGCCGAAGCGATGATCGCCGACATTCCGGCCAAGGACGCGCCTGCAGCCGCCGGCGGCATGGGTTACTAGGCTACGCCTGAACATCCGGTCGCCGTGCGGCCGGGTGGCCACGACCTCACTGTCAACAAGGAGCATTCCATGGCTATGCAGACCAACCAGAAGCAGTCCATTGCGGCACGATGGGAGAACTACCAGCCGACCAAATCGACGCTCGTCTGGACATGCGTTGGCACGGCCGTCGCCACCATGATCGTCGGCTTCAGCTGGGGCGGCTGGGTCACGGGCGGCACTTCGCAGGAGCTTGCGCTGACGGCCGGCGATGTGGCGCGTGGACAACTCGCCTCGACCATCTGCGTCGAGAGGTTCAATGCAGCACCCGATGCCGCGGCAAGATTGACCGAACTGAAGGCAAAGACAGCCGGCTACGACAGGCAGAAGTTTGTCGAGACGGGCGGCTGGGCGACAATGCCGGGAGAGACGTCTCCCGACCGTCGCGCTTCGGTCGGCTGTGCCACGGCGCTCGGGGCCTGAACCAAAGGCCACAACGATCGCCTCGGAGTTCGCCGTTCCCTCAATCCGTAAGAGCAAGGAGCGTGACGCATGATCTCTTTTGTGAAGAAGGGCGAACTGCAGCCGCCAAAGGTCGAACGGAAGCCATCTCCTGCAATAGACGCGGACAACCGCTTCGAACAGATTCGAAATGCTGCGGCGGAGAGGCGCCGGAAATCTGATGCAGAGAGCACACGCCGCCGCGCCCGACAGGCCGCCGAGGACAATCGGCTTCTCTGACGGGCCCTTGTTTAGGTAGCTTCGGGAAAGCGGGGCCGAGACCATCTCGGAGAGGCTGTCGAGCGGCGGTTCAGCGATCTGAATCGCTTGCTCGCGGTTCTGCATCGCGGCGCTAAGATCGGAATCGAAAATAGCGCAAATTGTTTGATTTGAATTGAGTTGCCCGCACGACGATCCCTATTCCGCGCTGGCTACGTGGCGGGACCCGTTCAGACGGTCGCGGCCAATTTCTCAGCTGTCGACATGGTCGACGCCGAGCACCGCGCGGCGCATCTTGAGCCCTCACTCATAACGGGTCTGGTCCATGCTAGACCTCCTCCGGAACTTCGTTCAGGAGCTACCTGATGATTTCGCCGACCAGGTCCGACGCCTCCAGCAGGACGGAATGCCCCTCAGGCCGGGCAGGATCCGGAGCCTGGCATCCGGCATGAGATCGCACAGCCATGCGACGCGTCGATCCGACGTCATTCTCTCCCGTCATGTCTCGAAAACAGCGTTGCGCGGCAAACGACGTTTTCCGGCCGGGTTGATATGTATACAATAGCCTGATCACACCGCCGGCAAATGAGATTCTTTGGGAGACTCGCCTCCCGATCCCAGCCAGATCCTTGGCGGTCTCTCCAAAAGCAATAAACCTATCAAAAGCTTGTAGTTATCCACTACATTGCGGTCGGCGGGAAACGCGACCACTCCGCCGGATCGCGCCGAACTGCGGCCCATCCGCTGCAACGGTCGCCGGATTTCGTCAAAATCCGTGTTGACAACCGCAAATTATATCCAATACGAATATCTAATAGTATACAATTTGGAAGACTTGGGATTGGCCCGAACTTCCGCGAGCCCACCGGCTCAGAGGATCGCATGAGGATCAAGCTCATCAATCCGAACACGACCCAGTCGATGACCGATCTCATCGGCGACGCGGCGCGGGCGGTGGCGGCACCGGGGACCGAGATCCAGGCGGTGACGTCGCGATCGGGCGCTGCATCGATCGAGGGTCACTACGACGAAGCGATGAGCATCATCGGCCTCGTCGACGAGATCATGGATGGACCCGCCGCCGACGCCTATGTCGTCGCCTGCTTCGGCGATCCGGGCCTGCTTGCGGCGCGCGAGCTCACCGGGGCGCCAGTGTTCGGAATCGCCGAAGCGGCGATGCATGCCGCGACCTTCGTTGCCACCGGGTTTTCGGTGGTGACGACACTTGAGCGCACGCGCATCATCGCCGAGCACCTCGTGCGCAACTACGGCATGCAGAACCATTGCCGTCGGGTACGCGCCACCGATGTGCCGGTGCTCGAATTGGAAAAGCCGGAATCGAACGCCCGCGCGATCATCCTTGCCGAATGCGAAAGAGCGCTCTCCGAGGACCGCTCGGAAGCCATCGTTCTGGGTTGCGCCGGCATGGCCGACCTGGCGAAATTCCTCGAGGACAGGCTGCAGGTGCCTGTAATCGACGGCGTGGTCGCCGCAGTCAAGTTTGCCGAGGCGATCGTCGGCATGGGCCTGAAGACATCGAAGCGCGGCGACCTCGCCTATCCTCTGCCCAAGACCTATCGCGGCAAGCTCGCCGGCTATGCGCCCGACACCCGGCTTGCCGACAGGTTGACGGCACGAAAAGTCAGTTAGCTTAGGGGTTTGAACAGCGTCTTGAAGTCGACGCGCACGGGGTGATCGGCAAGGTCGATCTGAGCCTCGATATGACGGAGGTGGTGGTCCATGTACTGCGCAGCTTTCTTGCCGTCCCGCCGCTTCAGCGCGTCCACGATCTCCTTGTGCTCGCTGTACGAACACGGCACTGCGCCCGGTGATTCGTACAGGGCGATGATCAGCGACGTCCGCGAAACCAGTTCGTGGACGAAGTCGCGCAGCACCTCGTTACCAGCAAGCGAGGCGAGTTCACGATGAAAATCCCCGGAGAGCTGCAGCCGCCTTTGTTTGCTGTCTTGCTCGACTGCCTCCGCCTCGGCGCTCACCATGGCCGTCAGCCGATCGACGTCTTCCCTGGTGATCGTCGAGGCGAGCTTTTCGGTGAGGATGCATTCGACCCCACGCCGTGCCTCGAACACCTGCCGCGCTTCCTCGATCGAGGGCTTGGAAACGAAGGCGCCCTTGTTGGGGATCAGGTCGACGAGCTTCTCGTGCGACAGCCGCTGCAGAACCTTGCGGATGATGGTGCGGCTGACGCCGAAGGCGGTCGCCAGCGCGTCCTCCTGCAACGGCGTCGCCGGCCTGATCTGGTGATTGATGATCGCCGAATAGATTTCGCCGTGGATGTGTTCGTCGGTCGGGCCGCCGCGCTTCTTGGTCTTGTCGGGGCTCGGCGGGGCGGCGGATTTCAAGGCGCGGGGCTCGCGTAACATGTCACGATCCTGATGAAACGGCATAGGGAGGACTAGGATGTATTCTATCCCGTACGATGCCCGCTTGGAACATGCCTTTTCCGCCAGCACAATCCCTCAAGCAAAGGCGGTGCAATGATGCATGGACACACTGTCGAAACCGGCGCTGTGCCGCAAATCCCGTCCGTTCTGGATGTACACAATCTGCGCATTGAATTCCCCTTGCGCCAGCGCTCGCTTGTCGCCGTCGACGACGTTTCGTTCAGCATCGGCAAGGGTGAGATTCTGGGCGTCGTTGGCGAATCCGGCGCCGGCAAGTCGCTGACCGGAAGCGCCCTGATCGGACTGCTGCAACCGCCCGGCCGCATATCGGGCGGTTCTGTTCATCTCTCCGGCCAGCGCATCGACGATCTGCCGCAGGCCGAACAGCGCAAGCTGCGCGGCCGCCACATCGGCGCGATCTTCCAGGACCCGCTGACCAGCCTCGATCCACTTTTCACGGTCGGCCGCCAACTCACCGAAACCATCCGCGCGCATCATCCCGGCAAGGCTGAAACCGCGCGTGCGAAGGCGCTGCAGCTGTTGCGCGAAGTCGGCATCGCCGATCCGGAAAACCGCTTCAGCCAGTATCCGCACCAGTTCTCCGGCGGCATGCGCCAGCGCATCGTCATCGCATTGGCGCTCGCCGGCGAGCCGGAACTGATCATCGCCGACGAGCCGACCACGGCCCTCGACGTCTCGGTTCAAGCCCAGATCATCGGGCTTCTGAAGCGGCTCGCGGCAACGCGCGGCACTGCGATCATGCTGGTCACCCACGACATGGGCGTCATCGCCGAGACCGCCGATCGGGTGGCGGTGATGTATGCCGGTCGCGTCGTCGAGATCGGGCCGGTCGACGAGGTCATCCACCGGCCGCGCCACCCCTACACGGCGGGGCTGATGGCCTCGATCCCCTCGCTCAACCGCAAGGCAGAGCGCCTCGCCCAGATCGACGGCTCGATGCCGCGCCTTGGCAGTTGGCCCGACGGCTGCGCCTTCAATCCGCGCTGCCCCAAGGCCGGCACGCGTTGCCGGACGGAGCTTCCGCGTCTGGCCGACGCCGGCGGCACATCCGCTGCCTGTTTCATCCACCAGGGTGGCACGCAACTCTGACTGAGACAGCCGCATTGCCAGCCCAAGGCAGCGCTGGCCCGAAGACCTGGAACATCGCGCGACGAGCGGCCCGCATTCCGCGGACGCTGCGCGCTTCTCGGCTTGCCTATTTCTCAGGCATATCATGTATACAATTGATGCATAGTTGCGCATACAAGACTGTAGACGAAGCGTATTCGATGTGAAATCATCCCTCCTGTCGGCTCTCAACAGGCTGGGTTCCAGTGACAAGTGCTCGAGATCAGAACGGATCGAAATGGGCATTCCCCGAACCTCGGGGGATGAGAGGATCGCGACTTCGATTTTGTCACGCCGGCCACGCAGCGCTGTTGAACCACCTCAAGCCCCCGATGGATGCGGTGCCTTTCGGCACGCCCGACGCCTCGTCCCTCGGCCAGCCGGCATGTGAACGATTCAAGAATCCAACAAACAAGAACTGCGTGGGAACAGCCGATGAAAAACTACCTGAAACTGCTACTTCTCGCCTCGTGCGCCGGCCTGGCCGTCAACGCGGCTGACGCCAAGACGCTGCGGTTCGCTGAATCGCAGGAAATCAGCTCGATGGACCCTCACGCAGCGCGCGAGGATTTCACGCTCAGCCTGATCGGCAACGTTTATGAGGGCCTCGTCCGCTGGAACAAGGAACTGAAGATCGAGCCGGCCCTGGCCGAAAGCTGGGAGACCTTGTCCGACACCAAATGGCGCTTCCATCTGCGCAAGGGCGTTGAATTCCACAACGGCAACCCGTTCACTGCCGACGACGTGATCTTCTCCTTCGAGCGCGCCGGGTCACCCGGCTCGCCCTTCGCCGGCCTGCTCGAGCCCATCGCCGAAGTGGTCAAGGTCGACGACCACACGGTCGACATGACGCTGAAGCGCAAATACGCATTGCTGCTCAACGACTTTGCCGGCTGGTACATCCTCGACAAGGAATTCCAGGAATCGATCGGCGCCCAGAAGCCGCTCGACCTGTCGACCAACACCGGCGGCGCGATGATCACGCAAGGCGTCGGCACCGGGCCGTTCAAGGTTGCCAGCCGCGAGCCCGACGTGAGGACCGTCTTTGCCGCCAACGAAAAATGGTGGGACAAGCGCGAGCACAACATCGACGAGATCGTCTACACGCCGATCGCCAACAATGCGACGCGCGTCGCAGCCCTGCTTTCGGGTGAGGTCGACTTCATCCGTAACGCCCCGCCCCAGGACGTCGCGCGCATCGAGGCCACGGCCGGAATGCAGGTGATGCGCGCGCCGCATCTGCGCAACATCTTCTACGGCATGGACCAGCAGTCGAAGACCCTGCCTGGCCTGGATTCCAATCCGCTCGCCGACGTGCGCGTCCGCAAGGCGATCTATCAGGCCATCGACGTCGAGGGCATCAAGCGTTCGATCATGCGCGACAACAGCCGTCCGTCGGCGATCATGATGGCGCCGGAACTGCCGTTCTACGACGCCAGCCTCGACGTCCGCTTCCCCTACGATATCGAGGCTTCGAAGGCACTGCTCAAGGAGGCTGGTTACGCCGATGGCTTCACCTTGCCGATGGATTGCCCGGCCGGCTCGTTCATCAATGACGAGCAGATCTGCCAGGCAACGGTCGGCATGCTTGCCAAGATCGGCATCAAGGCGCAGCTGACGATGCATCCGCCCGTGCAGTTCGACACCGAACTGCCGGCCGGCAAATATTCCTTCTACATGCTCGGCTGGGCCGGCCTGCCGACGCTCGACGCCTACAACATCATCTCGGCGACCTTCCATACGCCCACCGGCGACCTCGGCGCCTGGAACCCGAAGGGCTATTCGAACGCCCGGGTCGATGAACTGATCCCGCAGATCGGCACGGAATACGATGCCGAAAAGCGCCAGGAGATGATCTCGGAAGTCATGAAGCTGCATCGCGACGAGGTCGGCAAGATCATGCTGCACCAGCAGTTCCTGACCTGGGGCATGACCGACAAGGTCCATGCCATCGTGCCGGCCGACGAGTATACGCGGTTCTGGTACTACACGATGGACTGACGATTGATCGGAGGCTGGGCGCCTGGCGCCCGGCCTCCCTCTATTTCAGAGGCTGAGATGATTTCCTTGCTCGCCACGCGACTGACCAGCGTCATCCTCGTGATGCTGGTGGTATCAGCGCTTTCGTTCTCGATCTTCAACTTCCTTGGCGACCCGGTGAACAACATCCTCGGCGTCAACGCCACGCTTGCCCAGCGCGAGGAGTTGCGTGTCGCCCTGGGCCTCGACCAGTCGACATTCGTCCAGTTCTGGCGCTTCGTCGAACGCGCCGTGGTCGGTGATTTCGGCGTCTCCTACCGCAACCGCCAACCGGTGGTCGACCTGATCCTCGCCCGCCTGCCGGCGACGCTGGAGCTCGTCCTGTGCGCCACCGTCATCGCGCTTGCCGCTGGCATTCCGATGGGTGTCTACACCGCGCTCAAGCCTCGCGGCTTGCTTAGCCGCACACTGCAGTTCGGTTCGCTGCTCGGCATCTCGATGCCGCAGTTCCTGATCGGCATGCTGCTGATCCTGGTCTTCTCCGTCGAGCTGCGCTGGCTGTCGGCCTTCGGCCGCGGCGACGTCGTCACGCTCGGCTGGTGGTCGACCGGACTGCTCACCGCATCCGGCGTCAAGGCCCTGATCATGCCGACCATCACGCTCGCCGTGTTCCAGGTATCGATGATCATGCGGCTGGTGCGCGGCGAGATGCTGGAGGTGGTGCGGACGGATTTCGTCAAGTTCGCCCGGGCCCGCGGCCTCTCCGACCGCGCCGTCTATCTGACGCATGCCCTTCGCAACAGCCTGCTGCCGGTCATCACCATCACCGGCCTGCAGATCGGCTCGCTGATCGCCTTCGCCATCGTCGTCGAGGCGGTGTTCCAGTGGCCCGGCATGGGCATGCTCATTCTCCAGGCGATCGAATTCGCCGACTTCCCTGTCATGGCGGCCTATCTCGCCTTCGTCGGATTCAGCTTCGTCACGATCAACCTGATCGTCGACCTGATCTATCTCGCCGTCGATCCAAGGTTGCGTGCAAAATGAGCCAGCTTGTCCTCAGACTGAAAGCAATCGGCAACAGCGAGCTGGCCTGGCGATTCAGGACCTCGCCGCCGGTCATCTTCGCCACGGTCGTGCTGGTGGTGCTGGTCTTCTGCGCCGCCGCCGCCAACCTGATCGCTCCGCACAATCCGTTCGACCCGGCAACGCTCAACATCATGGATGCGCGCCTGCCGCCGGTGTGGATCGACAGCGGCTCCTCGACCTATCTGCTCGGCACCGACGAGCAGGGTCGCGACATCCTTTCCACCATCTTCTACGGCATGCGCGTGTCGATCCTTGTCGGCATCGCCGCCGTCGCCTTCTCGATGACCATCGGCGTCGCGCTCGGCCTGATCGCCGGCTACCTCGGCGGCTGGGTCGACGCCGTCATCATGCGGCTCGGCGACATCCAGCTCAGCTTTCCGACAATCATGATCGCCTTCTTCATCGACGGCGTCGCCAAGATCGTCATGCCGATCGGCATGCGCGAGGAAATGCGCTTCTACGTCGTCATCCTGGCGATCGGCGTCGCCGACTGGGTGCAGTTCGCCCGCACCGTGCGCGCCGCCACCATGATCGAGCGCCGCAAGGACTATGTCGCTGCGGCCCGCATCAGCGAGGTCGGCGGGTTCCGCATCCTGCTTGCCCACATCCTGCCCAACACCATCGGCCCCGTGTTGGTACTCGCCACGCTGGGCCTCGGCGTCGCCATCCTCACCGAAGCGATCCTGTCCTTCCTCGGCCTCGGCATGCCGCCGTCGCAGCCCTCGTTGGGAACCCTGATCCGCGCCGGCAACGATCTGCTCCTGTCGGGCGAGTGGTGGATCTCGCTGTTCCCCGGTGCAGCACTTGTCCTTCTGGTGCTGGCCGTCAACATAGTCGGCGACTGGCTGCGCGACGTCCTCAACCCCCGCCTCCGCTGAGACCACGGAACCTGCATCATGAACGATCTTCTGCTCACCAATGTTCGTCCCGACGCCGGTGCTCCGGCCAGCATCCTGATCGAGAACGGCCGCATTGCGGCCATCGGCACCGACATCAAGGCGCGCGATGACGTCAAGGTCGTCGACGGCAACGGCGCGATCGCCATCGCACCTTTCGTCGAGGCGCATGTCCATCTCGACAAGATCCTGTGGGGCCTGCCCTGGCACGGTATCAACGTGCCGGATTCGCTCAGGGCAATGATCGACAACGAGGTCGAGATCCGCCGTACCCTGCCTTGGTCGGTCGCCGAGCGCGCCGGCAATCTGATGCGCCAATGCGTCGCCAACGGCTCGACCCATATCCGCAGCCATGTCGACATCTCGCCGGAATACGGGCTCGACAATCTTCATGGCGTGCTCGCGGCCTGGGAGAAGACCAAGCACGCCGTCGACCTCGAGATCGTCGCCTTTCCCCAGCTCGGCATGCTGATCGAACCCGGCACAGCCGAGCTGATGGAAGCTGCCCTCGACGAAGGTGCTTCGATCATCGGCGGCATCGATCCCGCCAGCGTCGATGGCGACGCCAAGGGTCACCTCGACACCATTTTCGGCATCGCCCACCGCAAGCAGGCCAAGATCGACATTCATCTGCACGAGCGCGGCGAGCTCGGGCTTTACGAACTGGGCCTGATCGCCGAGCGCGCCAAGGCGCTTGGCATGCAGGACAAGGTCATCGTCAGCCATGCCTTCTGCCTCGGTACGGCATCCCGAGACGACCTCGCCCGCATGATGGACCTGCTTGCCGAGGCCGGCATCGGCATCATCTCGGCGGTCCCCGGCGACATCCCCTTCCCGCCGATGTTCGAGCTCGCCGAATATGGCGTCCGTTGTGCCGTGGCCTCCGACTCGCTGCGCGACACTTGGAACCCGCATGGCAATGGCGACATGCTCGAACGCTGCTGGCTGCTGTCCTGGCGCAGCAACTGCCGCACAGATGCCGAGCTCACCGCGGCCCTTGACATGGGCACCAAGCGCGGCGCCGACCTGCTCGATCTCGACGGCCACGGGCTGGAGGTTGGTTGCGATGGCTCCCTGGTGCTGATCGAGGGCGAGAACCTCGCCCAGATCGTCGTCGACCGGCCGAAGCGCGCACTTGTCGTCAAGCGCGGCCTCGTCGTCGCAAAGGACGGCAAGTGGATCGATGGTGCCGGGTCATGAACGCAATCGTCACCGAACAACCCCTGCTCAAGGTTGCCAATCTTGGCCGCACCTTCGACGTCTCGGCGCCCTTCCTGCAGCGGCTGGTGACACGTGCGCCGCGGCGCAGCGTAAAAGCCGTCGATGGCGTCAGCTTCGCGATCAGTCCCGGCACGACCTTCTCGCTGGTCGGCGAGTCCGGCTGCGGCAAGTCGACGGTGGCGCGCCTCGTCGCCGGCTTGGAAAAGCCCACCCGCGGGTCGGTCGACATACACAAGGCGGGCGGCGGGCGTGTCCGCCTGCAGATGGTGTTCCAGGATCCCGTCGGCAGCCTCAACCCGCGGTGGCGCATCGGCCAGAGCATCGCCGAGCCGATCGCGCAAAAGCTCGACCGCGCCGAGCGCCGCAAGCGCATTGGCGAATTGCTGGTCACCGTCGGCTTGGCACCCAGCGACGCCGACAAATACCCGCACGAATTCTCCGGCGGCCAGCGCCAGCGCATATCGATTGCCCGCGCTCTTGCCGCCGAAGCCGAGTTGCTGCTGCTCGATGAGCCGACCTCGGCGCTCGACGTGTCGGTGCAGGCACAAGTGCTCAACCTGCTCAAGGATTTGCAACAGAGGCTGGGGCTGACCTATCTGTTCATCAGCCATAATCTTTCGGTCGTGCGTTTTCTCACAGACCGCATCGGCGTGATGTATCTCGGCCGTCTCGTCGAGGAGGGCCCGAGCGAAATCATCCTCGATAGTCCGCAGCATCCCTACACCAGGCTGCTGCTCGAAACCGTCCCCGACCTCGAAGCACCGAAGCGTGATCGCGCGCCATTGGGTGGCGATATCCCGAGCCCGCTCAATCCGCCGACCGGCTGCACCTTCCATCCGCGCTGCCCGCTGGCGATGGATATCTGCAGCAGGGAACGGCCCGAGCTGAAGCGCTCGGCCAGCGGCGCCAATGTCGCCTGCCACGCCGCAGAGGGATAAGACCGGCGCCACGGAAGCGCGGCCAAGCTTGGATCACTTGGTACGACTTGGCATTCGGAACTGACCAGCCTGGACTATGCCCGCCTAAGGCGCGGCGGCGGTTGCCTTCACCTCGACCTATAGATCCGCGCCTCAGCGACTGAGGCGCGCAGGACAGCGACCATGCGGGTCGCGCGATTGCCCAGGCTTTGCACCTCCTTCAACGACTTCGCCTAGCTACGACCTGTGACAGAAGGTGCCGTATTGGCCGATGTCCGCCCCTGTTTTCCTGCACCGGTTCGGTGATTGATTTGTGTACAATCTTGTATCAAAAACATGTTGATTATGTATCCAATAAGTGCAACTCTTGGATAACAGAAACAGACTGAACGGCCCCGAGAACCCGCGCTTTCAGGTCTTCGGGCTAATGCACTTCGCTTCTTCCGGTCAATTTCTGGCTGAGAGCCGGATTGGCCATACGTGTGCAGCCGTTCATGGCCGTCTCTGTATTTGTATCCAATCTGCTAACACCTGAAACCGGGTGAAAGCGAGCATTTCGGGTACATGACGTTGGGAGTGAGGAGCGGTTTCTTTGCCGGCCTGGGCATTCGCCCAGGGAGCCGAAGGCTACCGCATTGCGTCAATCAAGCAGGCATGAGGAGGAAACATGGCCATGCAAAAAGATCTCAAGAATCAGGGCAAGGTCTCTCGACGCGCCGTCCTGGCCGGCATGGCAGGGGCAGCACTCACGGGGGCGATCGCATCCCGGGGGTTCGTCGGCAGTGCCAGCGCCCAGGGCAGCTACAAGCTCGACCTCGGTGGTTATGCCGGCCCCGAATTGTCCAGCGAGCCGGTGACGCTGCGCTTCATGCGCCAGGACTTCACCCCTGACGTCAACGCGCTGCTCGAAAGCGCCTACGCCAAGTTCAAGGCCGCCTATCCCAACATCTCGATCGTCGAGGAGAAGGTGCCTTACGGCGACCTGCAGAAGAAGCTGCTGGTCTACATCGCATCGGGCGACGCGCCCGACATCATGATGGGCCGCACCGATTTCACCGACGCCTACCACGCCGGCAGCGTGGCCCTGCCGGTCCAGGACTATCTCAGCGCCGACTACATCAACGACATCCCGGCCAACCTGCGTGCAGCGGCATCCTCGGGCGGCAACCTCTATTCGGTGCCCTGGGAAACCAGCGTGATGATGCTCTATTTCAATCGCGACCTGTTCGAGAAGGTCAAGATGCAGACGCCGCCGGAAGTCACCGGGCTCGACGGCGGCTGGAGCGACGAGGAGCTCGTCGCCAATCTGATCGAGATGAACGCCAAGCTCAAGGAAGCCGGTGACAACCAGTCCTGGGCGCTTGCGGCGGCTGGCCAGGGCAACGGCGGTCCGGGAGCCAACTACAGCCAGCTCGAAAGCATCTGGATTCGTTCCCAGGGCGATCCGAACGCGGCCAAGGATTCCGCCGCCTACAAGACCCTCATGGGCATCAGCGACGACGGCTTTACCGTCTCCGGCCACATCGACACGCCCGAGGCGATCAAGGGCATGCGCTTCTACCAGAGCCTGTTCGCTAAGGGGCTGACGCCGCTCGGCCCCGTGCCGAACCAGTATCCGGGCGGGCTCGCCGCGACCTATTTCGGCGGCCTCAACTTCACCAACCGCTTCCGCGTGCCCGGCAAGGAGCCCCCGTTCAAGTGGGGCGTATCGCTGCCGCCAAAGGGCAACATCGTCTTCAACGGCAATGGCTCGGACGCCCCGCTCGTCTGGTCCAAGTCCCAGCATCCCGCGGAAGCCGTCGCGCTGCTGTCCTATCTCTGCAACGACAAGAACCGGCTTGCCTTCCACAAGACCTGGGGGTCGATGCCGTCGCGTACCTCGCTGCGCGAGCAGATGAGCGTGTTCACCACCGAGCAACCGTTCAAGATGGCCCAGGCCCTGTCGGACGCCTCCTACAGCGTGCCGCGCAGCCCGGGTTACTTCGACTACTTCAACGCCATGAACCCGGCGGTGAAGGACATCGCGCTCGGCGCCGATCCGGCAAAGGTCCTGCCCGACACGGCCGCCAAGATCGACCGCCTGCTGGCCAAGTACCGGCGCTAGCCGCAAGGCCCATCACACCTGACGCGACGGCCCACCGGGCCGTCGCACGATGTCGCCTGAGCAAGCGGAGGAGAATTCCATGCGACCCACGACGGCACCTGCGCGCAAAAAGCGGCAGTGGACCGGCCAGAACAGCAACATGATCCTTGGCCCGGCAATGATCCTGCCGGCGGTCGTGGCGCTCGCCCTGTTCCAGTATCTTCCGCTGATCACCGCAGTCTTGAACAGCCTGCAATCTTTCAGCCCGTTCGACCAGTCATCGACCGGCTGGGTTGGCCTCGGCAATTACTTCGAGATCTTCGCCGACCCGGCCTTCCGCTACGCCCTGCTCAACACCTTTCTCTACATCGTGCTGATGCTGGTGATGACCATCCCGCTGGCGCTGGCGCTGGCGGTACTGCTCGACCGGCGCCTGCCCGGAACGACCTGGGCCCGCAATGCGGCGATCGGTGCGCTCGCTGCCTCCGAGGCGGTAACCGCGCTGATCTGGAACCAGATGTACGAGCCCAGCAGCGGCCTGTTCAACGCCATCCTTCACGCAGTCAGCCTGCCCACGCAGCCCTTCCTCACCGGCGACAGCCAGGCGCTGGTGTCCATCGTCGTCATGACGGTCTGGAAAGATGTCGGCTTGCCGTTGCTGATCTTCTTGGCCGGCCTCCAGGCCATTCCACGCGAACTGCACGAGGCAGCCCAGCTCGACGGCGCCAACGACTGGCAGATTTTCCGCAAGATCACGCTGCCGCAACTGCGGCCCAGCCTCGTCGTCGCGCTGTTCATCATGACGATAACCGCCACCCGCATGTTCACCCCGATCCTGATCATGACCCAGGGCGGCCCCCAGGGGGCGACAACCAACCTGGCACTCTACTCCTACCTCCAGGGCTTTGAGTTCCAGTCGCAAGGCACCGCATCCGCAAGCGTCGTCTGCATGCTTGCAGTACTTGGCATCGTCACGCTCGTCCAAAGCTACGTGTTGCGCGAAAAGCAGGAGAAATAGGCCATGACCGCATCCTCCCTGACCCTGCAGGCGGAAGATGGCGTTGACCGCACCGCGCGCCGGGCTGCCTTCCTGCATCGTGGCGCCAGCATCCTGCTGCTCGCCGTGGTCGGCGCCGTATTCGCCTTTCCGATCCTCTGGGCGGCAATGTCGTCGCTCAAGTCGACCGATGACATCATCACCGGGACCTACCCGCTGTCATGGTCGTCCTTCGTACCGCTGAAGGCGACGCTCGAGAACTACGTCTATCTCTTCAGCGAGCTGAATTTTCAGCGCAACTTGCTCAACACGCTGATCGCCGCCTGCGGCCAGGTCAGCGTCGCGGTGATCACTTCATCCCTCGCCGGCTACGCTTTCGCCCGCCTCAACTTTCCGTTCCGCGACGTGGTGTTCGGGCTGCTGTTGCTGACGGCATTCGTGCCCGTCGAGGCGATCATCGTACCGCTCTACCGGATCATGCACTGGTTCGGCCTGGTCTCCACTTACCCGGCACTGTTCCTGCCATTCGCCTGCAACCCCTTCGGCATCTTCCTGATGCGACAGGCTTTCCGCGATATCCCGGTCGAGATGGAGGAAGCCGCCCGACTCGATGGCGCGAGCCCGCTGCGCATCTTCTTTTCCATCGCCCTGCCCAACGTCCGCCCCACTTTGGCAACGCTGGTGCTGATCCAGTTCATCTGGTCGTGGAACGCCTATCTCTGGCCGCTTGTCATCATGCAGGACCCCAACAAGCAGATCGCCCAGGTGGCCATCGCCAACCTCAAGTCGATCCCCAACTCGCCGATGGATGGCCCGCTGTTTGCAGCGGCAACCGCCGTAACGATCCCGCTCGTCATCCTGTCGATCGTGCTGCAGCGCTACTACGTCCGCGGCCTGGTCACGTCAGGCATGAAGTAACCCGGCGCCACGCTGGCGCCGACCGCACGCAACGAACCTGAAAGAGGAAAATCCGGCATGAGGATTGGCATCGACGGCCGCAAGATACCCGAGGCAGCAAAACGCGGCCCCGTCGGCAGTCTCGATCACGGCAAGAGCCTTGGCATGGCCGGCCTGTTCTACCGCACCGTGCTCGACATGAGCCCGACGCTCGATCTCGGCGAACTTCGCGCCATCCGGACCCGCGCCGACGAGCTTGGCATGTATGTCGAAACCGGCCTCGGCAAGGTCAATCCTTATGCCAGCCCGGAGGCGCCCGAACTTCGCCTGGTGGGCGATGGCGACATCGTTTTGGGGTTCCGGCGGATGATGGAAGCCTGCGTTGCCATCGGCTGCACCGAGCTGTGGATCGCCACCGCCAACTACAAGCCCGTCTACAGCGCCCGCTTTGCCTACGACCGCTTCCGCACTGACGTGACCTGGCCGGAGCAGCTTGAGGCGACGAAGACCTTCCTGCTCAAGCTCGCACCGATCGCCCGCGACCTGGGCGTGCACATGAACATGGAAACGCATGAGGAGATCACGACCTTCGAGCTGCTGCGGCTGATCGAGGCCGTGGGCGAAGACGTCATGGGCGTCGTGCTCGACACGCTCAACCCGATGCAGCGCGCCGAACATCCGGTCTTCGCCGCCCGCCGTGTCGCTCCCTATGTCAGGCAGACGCATATCAAGGATGCCTATCTCGCCCATGTCCCCGGCGGCGTCACCATCCAGGCGCGCGCTTGCGGCGACGGCGTCGTTGATTTCCGCGAGGTCCTGAAAATGCTGGGCGCACACAATCCGACGCTCAACCTGTCGCTCGAATGCGCCGGCCCGCGCGAGGCGAATTTCGTGCCGCGCCATACCTTGCTGGAGGTCTTCGATCGCGATTGGCTGGCAAACCATCCGGATCTCAGCATCGAGGAATATGCTGCCTTCCTCGAACTCGTGCAGGCCTACAGCGGCCGTATCGCGTCGGGCGACGTGGCGAGCTGGGACGCCTATGTCGCCGCACCGTTCGACTACGAGGAGTCCGTCGCCACCATCAAGAAGAGCACGGCCCACCTTCGCGCCGTCTGCGCTGAACTGCAGCTTCCGCTCGAGGCCGCAGCATGATCGGCATCGTCAAGAGTTCATTGCCTGAAGGCCGGAACCTGGACGCGCGCACAGCCTTGCAGGCAGCCGCGCAGATGGGCCTCAAGGGCGTCCTGTTCAATTCGCTGTTCGACCTGAGCCCCACGCTCGATCCGGCAGAACTGCGCGCGGTGCGTACCGAAGCCGACCGTCTTGGCCTCTACATCTCGTCGATGCTGGGTGTGCTCAACCCTGCCTTGCCTTTCCGTGGCGAGCCCATAGCCAAGGCAGGCGGCGGCGATCTGGAGACGGGCGTCAAACGCCTGGTCCGCCTCGCCGCCGACATCGGCATCCATGACATGTTCTTCGTCATCGGCATGATCGAGGAGCGTTTCCATGAAACCGTGAGCTGGCACGACCAGCGCCATGCGCTCGCGGCAATGTTGCTGCGCTGCGCGCCGGTGCTGCGTGAGTGCAAGTCGAAGCTGCTGCTGAAGACCCATGAGGAGATCACCACCTCGGAGGTCGTTGCGCTGGTTCGGACTGTCGGCCCGGATCTCCTCAGCATCGCCTTCGATCCGGTCAATGTCGTCTGTCGGCTCGAAGACCCCGTCGAGGCAGCACGCCGCGTAGCGCCTTACGTCGCCCAGGTTCACGTCGACGACGCCATCGTCCGTTTCCAGGAAGGCGGCATCCGCCGCTACCTGGCACCTGTTGGCGAAGGCGTTCTCGACTGGGAAACAATCATTGCGCTGATGCCCGAGGCCCGGGTGTGGGTCGAGATGCACAGCGGCCAGTTCGCCATGCCCGTCTTCGATCCGGCATGGCTTGCCGCGCAACCCGACATCGTCCTTGCCGAATACGCTTCGGTGCTTGCCATGGCCACCAGCTTCGGACGGCGCGAGATGCGCTGGAACCAGGACACGCCGATCGAACGCCTGCCGCATGCCCTCAGGAGATTCCAGCCATGACCGACCTTCTGCTCCTCCACGGCACCGTCATCACCGTCGACCGCGAGCGCCGCATCATCGAGGACGGCGCGGTTGCCATCTCAGGTGACCGCATCGTCGAGGTCGGCACCTCGGCCGACCTCGAACCAAAGCATGCCGGCAAGAAGGTGATCGACTGCAAGGGCAAGCTGATCATCCCGGGTCTCGTCGACGCCCACGGCCATGCCGGCCATTCGCTGATCAAGACGATCGGCGCCGACAGCCCGTCGGTGTGGATGCGCATCGTCACCCCGACCTACTTCCACTACACGACGCGCGACTTCTGGTACGCCGACGGCCTGGTTTCAGGCCTCGAACGCCTGCGGGCAGGCGTTACCACCGGCGCCAGCATCATCGCCTCGATGCCGCGCAGCGACGATCCGGTATTCGGCATCAATCATGCCCGCGCCTATTCGGAAGTGGGTATTCGCGAGATTCTCTGCGTCGGGCCGGCCGGACTGCCCTGGCCGCATCCGGTCACGCGCTGGGAGACCGGCAAGCCGGAGCGCCGGAACGTCAGCTTCGAAGAGATGATCGAAGGCGCTGAGGCGGTGATCGAGGCCTGCAATGGCAGCGCCGATGGTCGCATCAAGGTCTACCTGACCCCGTTCACCATCGTGCCTTCGGTCGACCCGTCCAACCCGACGACACCGGACAAGGCGACAAGGCTCACCGACGACGACCGCATGCAGGCGCGCCGTGTGCGCGAGACCGCCCGAAAATGGGGTGTGCGCATCCATTCCGACGCCTTCGCCGGCCATGTCCGCATGGCTTTCCAGGACAAGGAAAACGCCCTTCTCGGCCCGGACGTGCACCTGCAGCACTGCATCGGCCTGTCGCATGAGGAGGTCGATATCCTTGCAGAGACCGGCACCCACATGACCCATTCGCCCGGTGGCCGCGCTCCGATCCTCGACATGATCTCGAAGGGCGTGAACGTCGCCATCACCTCGGACGGGACCGCGCCGCGCCGGCCGTTCGACATGTTCCAGATGGCGCGCATGGCACAGTTCGGCCAGCAGTTCCTGCATGCCGACCAGTATCTCCTGCCACCCGGCAAGCTGCTCGAGATGATCACCGTGGACGCTGCCAGGGCGCTCGGGCTCGAACACGAGATCGGTTCGCTCGAGGCTGGCAAGAAGGCCGATGTCACTATACTCGACATGCGCCAGCCGCACCTGACGCCCAACTGGATGTTCGTGCACCGCCTGATGTACCAGGGCGTCGGATCGGACGTCGATACCGTCATCGTCGACGGCAAGGTCCTGATGCAGGATCGCAAGGTGCTGACCACCAATATGCGCGATGCACTCGATTTCGGCGAGCGCGAGGCGCGCGCCCTGGTCGGGCGCGCCGGCCTGCAAGGCCATATGCGCGACCCGGGCTGGGGCAAGCTCAGCCGCACCTTCGACGAGCCGATCGAGCTGCCGCTGCCGCCTGCGGTCGACTGACGCTGCGACCGGCGCTGGGCCCGCCTTGCGCCGATCGAATTCCACCAACGCCCACCCCCGAGGGAGAGACAGAAGATGGCCCAGATCGATATCCGCGACGTCCGCAAATCCTATGGAACGACTGCCGTCCTTCACGGCGTGTCGATCGACATTCCTGATGGCGAATTCGTCATTCTCGTCGGCCCCTCCGGCTGCGGAAAGTCGACGCTGCTGCGCATGATCGCCGGCCTTGAAACCGTCACCGACGGCGACATCCAGATCGGCAGCCGCGTCGTCAACCACGTCGCCCCCAAGGACCGCGATGTCGCCATGGTGTTCCAGTCCTATGCGCTTTATCCGCATATGACCGTCTACGACAACATGGCCTTTTCTCTGCAACTCGCCCGCATTCCCAAGGCCGACATCGACACGCGCATTCGCAACGCCGCCGAGATGCTGAGCCTGACGGCGCTGCTCCAGCGTTATCCCCGCCAGCTCTCCGGCGGCCAGCGCCAGCGCGTCGCCATGGGCCGCGCCATCGTGCGCAACCCGCAGGTCTTCCTGTTCGACGAGCCTCTTTCGAACCTCGACGCCAAATTGCGCGTCCAGATGCGCACCGAAATCAAGGCCCTGCATCAGCGGCTGAAGACGACCACCGTCTACGTCACCCACGACCAGATCGAGGCAATGACGATGGCCGACAGGATCGTGGTGATGCATGACGGGATCGTCGAGCAGATCGGTACGCCGCTCGACCTGTACGACCGCCCGGTCAACCTGTTCGTTGCGGGTTTCATCGGCTCGCCGGCGATGAACTTTCTAAGTGGACGCATCGCTGCCGATGGCAGCAAGACCTTCATCACCGATGACGGCTTCAGGCTTCCGCTCAAGAACATCCCGGCCGACGGTGCCGGTCGCCCAGCGATCTACGGCATCCGCCCAGAGCACTTCGTGCTTGGCGGCGCCAATGCCGTCCCGCTCACGGTAGAGGTGATCGAACCGACCGGCTCTGAGACCCAGGTTTTCGCCAAATTGGGCGACAACAATGTTGTCGGCGTGTTCCGCGAGCGTATCGACGTGCGGCCGGGGCAGACCATTTCCGTGATCCCCGATCTGGACCACGTGCATCTGTTCGACGCTGACACCGGTGCACGCCTTGTTGCCCGCAAGGAGGCGCTGGCGGCGTGATGCATATGCGCCGGACGACCCCGGACACGGCGCCCCGAAAAGTCAGGTCCCGGTGGCGTTGACCTTTGCCTGGCTTGCATAGGTGCGAATGGCGGCGGCACAAGCATCGAGATAGGCGTAGCCATATCTCAGATCGGGCTCTAGATACGCGCCCTCGCCCCATTCGTTCCAGGCATTGATGAAAACCAAGCGCTGGTCCGGAGGATTTTTCGTTGTGCGTTGCATGGCGTGCGTCAGCCATTCCTCGAACAGCCTGGGTGTCGATCCGTGGTAGATTTGGGCGGAACTGGGCCGGCGCGCGCTGTTGTCCCACGATGGCATGACCCCGGGATGGACGACGCCTTGCCCCGTCGGCTTGGCCCTTTCGGCAGCCACCACGTCGGCATAGTTCCGAATGCGGCCACCATCCCGGAAATGTGAGACGGCCAGAGTGTTTTCAATGCTGGGCGTGCGGACCTGGTGCGGCGGAAACTCCGACAGGGCGTCGAAGCCATACTGCTCGTGGCCGGCGAAATCGAACGCGTTGGTCGCGATCAAATAGATTCCGGGATAGCCCATCCTTTCCATTTCGCCGCGCCAACGCGTGATGGTTGCCTTCAGGTCAGGAAAAAGGCTGGCGCGATAGACCGTGAAAACCGGCTTGCCATCGATCTTAAGATAGCGCTCGTCGCGGAAATATTTGTCGAGGCCGTGAATAACCGCAATATCGTCTTCCGCCGAATGCCTTTGCGCCATCAACACATCCTGCTCGCGGCCGGACCAGCGCCGCGACCAGGTCTCGTTGGCCCAGCACAGGCAGAACGGAAGATCGAGGCTCGTTGTCTCCAGATAGTGGTCGAGCGGCCCCTCGAGCAGCCGCCTGCCGCCAAACCAGTAGAAATGGAAACAGAAGGCCGAGATGCCATAGAGCTTGGCAAGTTCGACCTGCCGTTCCATGACTTCCGGCAAGCGCAGGTCGTAGTAACCAAGTTCCCCCGGCATCCGCGGCTGATAATGGCCTTCGAAGACAGGAAATGCGCGCGCCACGTTGCGCCACTCGGTGAACCCCTTGCCCCACCACGCGTCGTTTTCCGCAATCGCATGGTACTGCGGCAGGTAATAGGCAATCAGCCGAACATCGGCCTGCGGCGGCTTCTCGCCTGAAATCTGCACGTGGTCAGCCTGCGGATAACGTCCCATCGCATTGCCGACGTAGCAATCGTACATGTCGCCCGCCGCAGCGGGACGCCCCGTTCCGGGCCGGACGGCACGGCGCAATTTGGCCCACAGCTTGCGCGGCCACGACACCTCCTCGCGCCATGGAGCACTGGCCCGCTCGCTCATGAATGCCCGCCGGCATTGTCCATCGAGCCGGCGTTGAGGCCGCGCAGGAAGCCCAGAAGCTTGGAACGGCGCACATTGCTGAACAGCACATGGGGTGCCATCAGCTTGAGCCACGAGCGATGCCGCTCCGCCGGCAGGTCGAGACGCATATGATGCTTGTTCATGACATAGACGAGCGAGCGACCCATGGCCTCGCCCTTGATGCGACCGGACTGGGGCGAGCGCGCGCTGGAGCCGCCTTCGGCATGATCGATGATAGACGCAGCAGCGAGACGAAGCTCAACGCCAGCCTGCCGCAGCCGCAAGCTGAGGTCGTCGTCCTCATGGAACAGGAATATGTTCTGGTCGAAGCCGCCGACCTGCTCGAAATGCTTGCGGCGTATGAAGATGCACGCGCCATGCAGAACCGGTACTTCACAATCGTAGTCGGGCGGCGACCCATGCCAGAAATCGGAGGCCGGCAGCAACCGCGACCAGCGCCTGAAACGACGCCGCGTGCCTGAATAGAAACGCGGATTGAAAGCAGCATCTGGGTAGGAAGCCGCAGCCGACACCAGCGCCTCGATGGCGCCGGGCTCGAACCGAATGTCGGGATTGACGAACAGCAGGAATGCTCCGTCGCTTGCAGCCGCACCGACGTTGCAGGCACTGCCATAGCCGACGTTCTCACCTATCTCGACAACCTCAGCGCCGGCAGCAGCAGCTACCGCAACTGAGTTGTCCGAACTGCCATTGTCGGCAACGATGACATTCACAAAGTCGGGGATGCTGCGAAGAAACGGCTCGAGAACCGAACCGCTGTTGTAGCTGACGACGATCAGATCGATGTCGAGGTTCATATTATTGTCCGCATCTCAGAGCGACAACTCCCGCAGGTCAAGGCACTCGAAAGCACACCCCGACACCATCTATAGGTTCCATTCTCAAATCTAGCGATCGCGATTGAAGGAAGTCATCGACAGCCTGCTTGGCGGCCGGCACCACGTTGTAATCGTCAACTATTACCCAGCCACCGGTTGGAATACGGTCATAGAGATGGACCAGCGGATCGATAGTAGATTCGTACATATCACCGTCGAGTCGTAGCACCGCTACGTTTGTGCAAGGGAGCGTCGGCATGGTGTCACGAAACCACCCTTTTACAAAAACGACTTGGTCATCGAGCAGATCAAACTTCGCAAAATTTGATCTCACGGCATCCAAGGATACCGACAAGTCAGCGTAGTTATGGAAGACGGAGCCTTCGTCCACTGGAAACTTGTCGGGGTCCGGGCGCGGAAGACCCTCGAACGAATCGCAAGCAAAAACCCTGCGGTCCGTTACGCAATATGCCTGTAACACCGCACGGGCCATGATACTTGCTCCGCCCCTCCAAACGCCGGTCTCCACGAAATCCCCCGGAACACCCGAGCCGATCACGGATTCCAAAAGTCTCCTCACATTCTCCAGGCGCTTTGATCCGACCATGGTGAAAGCGCGTGAAGGCCAGTCCCAACCGTGAGCCCTGAGGTTCGCGTCATATACCACTGCCCCGCTCGCAGGCAGCGGTGGGTCCTCGCATATCGAACCATCAAGCGATGCGGCAACAACTTTGAGATAGCGATTGCGAATATCTTGAATATAGTCGCCCATATCTACGCTTCTCCCATAGACCTTAGCTTAGACTTCATTTTTTTCCAGGCGCGACTTGCCACACTTTTCTTCTTGACCTTGAAATACGTGAATTGAGCTTGGGTTACGCGACCATTGGAAGCCTCGGCGGGAATACCGCTGTGCGTCCACTTCATATGGTTAGATCCTTGTCCAGCGCGTGCGGTTGCTTCCAGAAATTGGTGCCCGTACCTTCGGTCAGGCTCCAAATGGCAGCCTTCTGCCCATTCGTTCCACGCATTGATGAAAAGCAGACGCTCCCTCCCGGGATAGTCCTCGACAGTTTTGCGAATTGCCTCGGACAACCAGTATTCATAGTTTTCCGGCGTTCCGTTTAGGATCACTGTTCCCCGGGCACCTCGCCGAGCGGTATTGTCCCAAGATGGAAAAACCCCCCTGAACCCACTGTTGGCATCGTCGTATCTGCGCGCAAGGTACATCTCTGCAACGTCCTTGTAGTCGGGGCAGTATCCCTCATAGGGAGCGAAGAAATTGAGTTCGGCAGCTCGGTTGGCTGCCGTCATGTTGTGTGGTGGAAATTCCACCCCACTGTCGAAGCCATAGGCCTGATGGTCCCAGTTGCCATGCGTGAGTGCGCACGCGACATGCAAATTCGGAAAGCCGTTTTTGGCGCAGTACTGCCGCCAGACCTCTACAGAGCGCCGTGAGTCTGGCAAATGCTGTGGACGGTACACGAGCAGAAGTGGAGCGCCATCGACTCGGATATATCGCGGGTCCTCAAAAAACGGCATGAGGCTTTTGATGAATTCGACGTCATCCGTAGCTTGGTATTTTTGTGCAATGAGGACTTCTTGCTCGGCCGCATCCCACCGGCGCGTCCAGTTCTCGTTGGCCCAACACAAGCAGAAGGGCATGTTGCTTTGACGATCCCCCAGCATGTCGTCTAGTGGCTTTTCAAGCAACCGCTTTCCAGAGAACCAATAATAGTAGTAGCAGAAGCCATCAATTCCATACGACTTGGCAAGCTGGATCTGCTCTCGGCGAGTTTCCCGCACCCGCAAATCATAGAAACCCATGTCGGCAGGAAGATGTGGTTGATAGTGTCCCGCAAATTGGGGGCCAACTTTGGTCACATTGGTCCACTCAGTGAAGCCCTTACCCCACCATAGATCATTCTCTGGAATAGGATGAAATTGCGTCAGGTAAAACGCGATTAGCTTAACGCGATCACGGTCACTCTTTGCTAGCACGGAATCCACTCCGCTCATGAACCAAACAACCGCCGAGCGAAACGCCCAATGGGTGTCCTGCCGGAGTGCACACGGACAGCGAGGCCATCCCCCATGGTCGATCGTAAGTCGCTATCGCTCCCCGGGGAAAACGAAGACATGACCGATTCCCAATAAGACGCCACCTTCTTTTCCGGAGCAGGAACGTCCACACTCATGAGATCTATTTTGCCAACTGCACGCTCTCGCGGCACCGACCTCGTAACCACCTGGTATACATGCGAATAGCGGTTACGCTCGAGAGCATTCCGGACGTCTTCGGGAAGCCTTGCCCACCTGTGCGCAAATTCGGTCATCTGAGGCGTACGAACAACATACTCCGCCTGCTCGATTTCTAGTCCCTGGGACTGAATAAGAGCTTGCACGTTTTTGATACCGAAGAAGCGGATATGCGTCTTATCCAGAAGACCCCAAGGGCCGTACTGAAAATCTTCGTCCAAGAGACACGCCGCAACGGCAGAATGACCCACATGAGGGATGGACAAGATTACCGACCCTGTGTCGTTGAGCAGGGCTTTCATGCCGTTGAGCACCGTCCAGGGATCGTAAACATGTTCCAGGACGTCCGCCGCGATGACTACGTCAAATTTTCCCTCCAGGACTTGTATTTTTTGGTGCCACGTGGGGTCGTTAAGATCCAGTTTGTACACGCTCCGCGCAAAAGGCTTCAGCTTTTCCAATGCCTCGGGTTCGATCTCCAATGCGACTACGTCGCAGCCAAGCGTTCCAGAAAGATGTCGCGTGATAGAGCCCGGACCTGCTCCAATTTCCAGTACTTTCTTTCCAGTTCCAACCATCCGCAGCACGCGAGCTGGCGCTACATCGCTGCCCAGATCGATATCGTATTCGTATTTGTGCGCCGTCTTGCTATTGCGTTTGGCCATATTGATCAATCCTATGACGTAGTTCGGTTCGTATGTTGGTCTGGCAGCGCTGACGACTGGTTTTCGTCAAACATGACTTTCATCCGCCCTGCCTCCTTCGCGAAAGAGGCATACAGCGACCTCTAATTCACCATTTCATGATTGTTGGACCAAGGTTTTCAACAGCGCCTCAACCCTCCCCCGCCAGTCGCCCGCTCTAAATCCGAAATCGCGATCGAAGGCGGCCGAGTTCAGCTCCGAGTTCGCTGGGCGGGCTGCCTTGGTGGGCCATTGCTCGCTGCTGATTGGCTCGACCACTGCCGATGGCCCGCCAAGCGAGGCACTGACCGCGAGCACATGGCTTGCCAGCTCATACCAGCTCGCGCGGCCCTGGCCGGCAAGATGGTAGAGATCTTGCGGGAAGCCACCTCGGCTACGCCAGATGCTTGCCGCCGCCAACAGGCCATCGGCCAGGTCATCGGCGCAGGTCGGATTGCCAAACTGGTCTGCCACCACCTGCAACCGGTCACGTGCAGCAGCCAGGGACAGCATCGTCTTGACGAAATTGCGGCCATAGCGGCTGACCACCCAGGCCGTGCGGACCACCATGTGATCCGGATTGCCGGCACGCACCGCCTCTTCGCCGGCGAGCTTGCTGCGACCATAGACCGTCTGCGGATTGGGCCTGTCAGCTTCGACATAAGGCCTGCTCGACCTGCCATCGAAAACGTAGTCCGTGGAAATCTGGACAATCGGAATGCCGGCAAGCCTGGTCAGTCGTGCCAACTCCGCCGGAGCCTCGGCGTTGATCCTGAAAGCTCTTTCGGGCTCGTCTTCCTGCTGGTCGACCCCTGTGTGGGCCGCCGCATTGATGACCATGCCGGGCGCGACCGAGTTCAGGACCGGAGCAAACGTCGCCGGGTTTTCGAGGTCGAGATCGGGGCGACCGACCAGCACGATCTCCGCCTGCCCCCGTGCCCGCGCTGCGAGCGAGCTTGCCAGCTGTCCTGACGTTCCTGTCACCAGAATTCTCACGTCGACCGCACCAGTCCAAGCCTGCTCCCGTCGAACTGTTGCGCGCGTATCGGACGCCACCACCAGCCGTTCGCCAGGTACCAGTCGACGGTCTTCTCCAGACCGCTCTCGAATGTCTCTTTGGGTGCCCAGCCGAGTTCCCGTTCGCTCTTGGTCGGGTCGATGGCATATCGGCGGTCGTGGCCCGGGCGATCGGCAACATAGGCGATGAGGTCGAGGTGCGAGCGGCCACCAGCCCTTGGTCTGCAGGCGTCGAGCTGCGAACAAATCGTCTCGACGACCTCGAGATTGGTGCGCTCGGCCCGGCCGCCGATATTGTAACTCTCTCCGACCTTGCCTTTTGTCAGCACCGCTTCCAGTGCCCTGGCGTGGTCCTCGACGAACAGCCAGTCGCGCACATTGGCGCCTTTGCCGTAGACGGGCAGGGGCCGCTCATCAAGTGCGTTGGCGATCACCAATGGGATCAGCTTTTCCGGAAAATGATAAGGTCCGTAGTTGTTGGAGCAGTTGGAAAGGACGACAGGCAGCCCATAGGTCTCGTGCCAGGCACGGACGAAGTGGTCGGATGCCGCCTTCGAGGCCGAATAGGGCGATGAAGGTTTGTAGGGCGATTCCTCGGTGAAGACGCCGGAATCGAAAGGCAGGTCGCCAAAGACCTCGTCCGTCGAGACATGGTGGAAGCGGAAACCCTTGCGTCCCTCTTCGCTGAGACTGCGCCAGTGATCGAGTGCCGCCGACAGCAGGCTTGCGGTGCCGACAACATTAGTGGTGACGAAGTCCATCGGCCCGTCGATCGACCGATCGACATGGCTTTCAGCCGCCAGGTGCATGATCAGGTCGACCTTCTCGTCAGCCAGAATTTGGCGCACGCGGTCTGTGTCGCAGATATCGGCCTGACGGAAGAGGTAGTTGGAATTCCCTTCTATCTCGCGCAGAGACGCCAGGTTCCCAGCATAGGTCAGCTTGTCGAGGTTAACGACCCGAAAGTTGCCCGTGCCGACCAGATGCCGGCAGACGGCAGAGCCGATGAAACCGGCACCACCAGTGACCAGAACAGTCTGCGGAGCTTGTCTCATGCGTATACGAACCCGGTTTCGACTTCGGCCAGATAGGGTGCCGTCGCGTCCTTGCTGGACAGCACCATCTCCGCGGCAGCCAGCGGCCATTCGATCCCGATGTCGGGATCGTCGAAGCGGATCGACCGGTCATGCGGCTGCGAATAAGGGGCAGAAACCTTGTAGACGACCTCGGTGTTCGGCTCGAGTGTGACAAAGCCGTGCGCGAACCCCTTGGGCACCAGGATCTGGTTCCAGTCCTTGTCCGAGAGGGTCAGCCCGACCCAGTTGCCGAAGCTCGGCGAACCTTTTCTTATGTCGACCGCAACGTCGAAGATCGACCCCCGCAGCACGCGCACCAGCTTGTCCTGCGCGAAGGGTGGCGTTTGGAAATGCAACCCCCGCATCACGCCGCGAGCCCGCGAAAAGGATTGGTTGTCTTGCACAAAGTCCACCGCGATACCGGCGTGCGCCAGTTTTGCCGCGTTCCATGTCTCGGAAAAGAACCCGCGCGCATCCTCGATCTTGGCTGGCTGGATCTCGCAAACACCATCCAGCCCGAGCTCTCGCACCTCAACCATAGGCGATCTCCCGAACCCGGCGCTCGAGATAGCGCGCGTAGTCGGTCTTGCCGAGCGAGGCGGCCCGGCGGAGAACCTGCTCTTCGCTGAGCCAACCCAGTTCGAAGCCGATCTCTTCGGGACACATGACCTTGATGCCTTGGCGGTGCTCGATCGTGCGTACGAAGGAAGAGGCGTCGTGAAGGCTGTCATGGGTGCCGGTGTCGAGCCAGGCATAACCTCTTCCAAGCCGGACGACATGCAGATTGCCCTGCTCGAGATAAGTCCGATTGACGTCGGTGATCTCAAGCTCGCCGCGCGCCGAAGGTTTGATTGACGCAGCAATATCGACAACCGGATTGTCGTAGAAATAGAGCCCCGTGACCGCCCAGTTCGAACGCGGCTGCACTGGTTTTTCCTCGATCGAAAGCGCCTGCTGTGTCGCCCTGTCGAAGGTCACCACACCATAGCGCTGAGGGTCCTCGACCTGATAAGCGAAGACGGAGGCGCCGCTTTCGCGCGCCACGGCGGCACGGCAGCGCTCGGAGAGGCCGTCACCATAGAAGATGTTGTCGCCGAGTATCAGCGCCACCGGACTGGTGCCGATGAACTCGCGTCCAATGATGAAGGCCTCAGCCAAGCCGTTGGGAGACGGCTGGACCGCATAGGAAAACGACACGCCAAACGCCGATCCATCGCCGAGAAGCTGCTCGAACTGCGGCAAGTCGCGTGGGGTCGAAATAACAAGGATTTCCCGTATACCCGCCAGCATGAGAACGCCGAGCGGATAATAGATCATCGGCTTATCATAAATCGGCAATATCTGTTTTGATACTGCAAGAGTGGCGGGATAGAGTCTTGTTCCACTACCGCCGGCTAATATTATTCCCTTCACCTAAGGTTTCCTGACCTCGTTGCCTATGACCCCCGTCCGGCGTACGATTCGCGGCTGAATGTATGTCAAACGCTGAACAGACTCCATGAATTTGGCAGCGCCATTGCACAGATTTGATTTCAGCAAGTAAGGTTTAGCGAACAGGCTAGCGCTGGACTCGATGAGGTACCCGATACCGTTGCTCGATGTTACGAATTTAGTTTTGGTATCAATGGCTTAGTTGGGCATATACCCCGGGTGCGGTTGGCCCTCGGAGGGCTCGGAAGCGCCCACGCACGCGAGGCGCATGCGGCGCCCGGGCAAATGCGGTTAGCCGCAATACAGGCCCGAGGCACTAGAAACGCAAAAGCCGCCGGGGAACCCGACGGCTTGAAGTAGTTTACACTGACGCCAGCTACCGGGCAAAAGCCTCAGATCGCGGCTTCCAGTGTCGACAGGTGATTGAGGTACGATTCCGCCTTGGTACGAACCTGGTCGTCCTTGGCATCCGACACGTCTTCGCGAGCATCCTGGATCCGGCGCAGCAATTCGGCGCGATCGATATCCTTTACCGGCGTTGCCGATTCAGCAAGCAGCGTGCAGCCAGCCGGAACGATATCGGCGAAACCGCCGAACACGACGTAGCGTTCTTCCTTGCCGCCGACGGCCTTCACCGTCACGACGCCCGGCTTGATCGTGGTCATGACGGGCGCATGGTTAGCCATGACAGTCATTTCGCCTTCCGCACCGGGAATGACGACGGACTCGACCTGCTCCGAAACGAGCAGACGCTCGGGCGAGACCAGTTCGAATTTGAATGCTTCAGCCATGGTATCTCACAAATGCTTGGACGGAGTTCCGAGCAGACCTGCCCACGAAAGGGCAGTCATCGGTGCAACAGCGCGGACCTCAAGGCCCGCGCTGCGGCTTTAATGATTATGCCGCTTCCGCAGCCAGGCGCTGGGCCTTCTCGATCGCCATGTCGATGCCGCCGACCATGTAGAAGGCAGCTTCCGGCAGGTGATCGTACTCGCCGTCGACCAGGCCCTTGAAGCTCTTGATCGTGTCTTCGAGCGGAACCAGCTGGCCGGGCGAACCGGTGAACACTTCGGCGACGAAGAACGGCTGCGACAGGAAGCGCTCGATCTTGCGGGCGCGGGCAACCGTGATCTTGTCCTCTTCCGACAGCTCGTCCATGCCCAGGATGGCGATGATGTCCTGCAGCGACTTGTAGCGCTGAAGGATTTCCTGGACGCGACGGGCGACCGAATAGTGCTCTTCGCCGACGATCAGCGGATCGAGCATGCGCGAGGTCGAGTCGAGCGGATCCACGGCTGGGTAGATACCCTTTTCCGAAATCGCGCGGTTGAGAACCGTCGTCGCGTCAAGGTGCGCGAACGAGGTCGCCGGCGCAGGATCGGTCAAGTCGTCGGCGGGCACGTAAATGGCCTGCACCGAGGTGATCGAGCCCTTGTTGGTGGTGGTGATGCGTTCCTGCATCTGGCCCATGTCGGTCGACAGCGTCGGCTGATAGCCCACGGCCGAAGGAATACGGCCGAGAAGAGCCGACACTTCCGAACCCGCCTGCGTGAAGCGGAAGATGTTGTCGACGAAGAACAGAACGTCCTGGCCCTGGTCGCGGAAATGCTCGGCGATGGTCAGGCCCGACAGGGCGACGCGGGCGCGCGCACCGGGCGGCTCGTTCATCTGGCCGAACACCAGGGCGCACTTCGAACCCTCGGTCGAGCCGTTGTTCTCGTGCGGGTCCTTGTTGACGCCCGATTCGATCATTTCGTGATAGAGATCGTTGCCTTCGCGGGTGCGCTCGCCGACGCCGGCGAACACCGAGTAACCACCGTGCGCCTTGGCGACGTTGTTGATCAGTTCCTGGATCAGAACGGTCTTGCCGACGCCGGCGCCGCCGAACAGGCCGATCTTGCCGCCGCGTGCGTAAGGAGCCAGCAGGTCGACGACCTTGATGCCGGTGACAAGGATCTGTGCTTCCGTCGACTGGTCGACATAGGCAGGCGCTTCCTGGTGGATGGCGCGCTTCGACTTGGTCTTGACCGGGCCGGCTTCGTCGACCGGCTCGCCGATAACGTTCATGATGCGGCCAAGCGTCTCGTCGCCAACCGGAACCATGATCGGCGAACCGGTGTCACGGACGGCCTGGCCGCGGACGAGGCCTTCCGAAATGTCCATGGCGATGCAGCGGACGGTGTTTTCGCCGAGGTGCTGCGCCACTTCGAGGATCAGGCGGTTGCCGCCGTTCATCGTCTCGAGCGCGTTCAGGATCGGCGGCAGCTCACCGTCGAACTGCACGTCGACGACAGCGCCGATGACCTGCGAAACGCGGCCAGCGCCCGTGGCGACGACCGCCGACTTTTCGACCTTGGCAGCGGCTGCCTTGGCAGGCGCCGCCTTCTTTGCTGCCGGGGCCTTTTCCGCCGCCGGAGCGGCTTTCGGAGTAGCTGCTTTAGCCATCGTTCTAACCTCTGTGTCCGTTCGTTGTTTCACGCGGACCCGCCTTGCGGCGAGCCATCACGCGGCTAGAGCGCTTCGGCGCCCGAAATAATCTCGATCAGTTCCTTGGTGATCTGGGCCTGACGCTGGCGGTTGTACGTGATCGTCAGCTTGTTGATCATGTCGCCTGCATTGCGCGTGGCGTTGTCCATCGCGCTCATCTTGGCACCCATTTCACCAGCAGCATTTTCCAGCAGCGCCCGGAAAATCTGCACCGAGATGTTGCGCGGAATGAGATCGCCGAGGATTTCGCCCGGCTCAGGCTCGTATTCGTAGACAGCACCGCCGCTGGTGGCGGTATCAGTGCTGACAGTCGGAGCCGCAGCCGGAATCACCTGCTGTGCGGTCGGAACCTGGCTGATCACCGACTTGAACTCGGAATAAAACAGCGTGCAGACGTCGAACGCGCCCTGGTTAAACAGGGTGATCACCTTCTTGGCGATCATGTCGGCATGGACGAAACCAACTTGCTTGGCATCGCGCAGTTCGACGCGATCGATGATCAGCGAGGCGAAGTCGCGACGCAGGACATCGTAGCCCTTCTTGCCGACGGTGATGATCTTGACCGTCTTGCCCGAGGCCTGGAGCTTGCGGACGTGATCGCGAGCCAGACGCGAGATCTGGCTGTTGAAGCCGCCGCACAGGCCACGCTCGGCGGTGCAGACGACGAGCAGGTGCACGTCGTCCTTGCCGGTGCCGGTCATCAGCGCCGGAGCATCGCCACCGCCACCAACAGCCTGGGCGATGTTCGCGAGAACCGCACCCATGCGCTGCGAGTAGGGACGCGCGGCTTCCGCAGCTTCCTGGGCGCGACGCAACTTCGCCGCGGCGACCATCTGCATCGCCTTGGTGATTTTCTGCGTCGCCTTGACCGAGGCGATACGGTTGCGGAGGTCTTTTAGCGAGGCCATGCCTTATCCGTCAGTGTCAGGCGAAGTTTTTCGCGAAAGCGTCGATGTGACCCTTGAGCTTGCCGCGGAGGTCGTCGCTGAGCGCCTTCTCCGTACGGATGCCGTCGAGGACGTCCTTGCCTTCCGAGCGCATGTAAGCCAGCAGGCCCTGCTCGAACTTGCCAACCTTGTTGAGGGCGAGCTTGTCGAGGTAGCCGTTGACGCCGGCGAAGATCACGGCGACCTGCTCTTCGGTCTTCAGCGGCGAGAACTGCGGCTGCTTGAGCAGCTCGGTCAGACGCGCACCGCGGTTGAGCAGACGCTGGGTAGCTGCATCGAGGTCGGAGCCGAACTGCGCAAACGCCGCCATTTCGCGGTACTGCGCGAGCTCGCCCTTGATCGAGCCTGCAACCTGCTTCATCGCCTTGATCTGGGCCGACGATCCGACGCGCGACACCGACAGACCGACGTTCACGGCAGGACGGATGCCCTGGAAGAACAGGTTGGTCTCGAGGAAGATCTGGCCGTCGGTGATCGAGATCACGTTGGTCGGGATGTAAGCCGAGACGTCGTTGGCCTGCGTCTCGATGACCGGCAGTGCGGTCAGCGAACCCGAGCCGTTTTCGTCGTTCAGCTTGGCCGAACGCTCGAGCAGACGCGAGTGCAGGTAGAAAACGTCGCCCGGGTAAGCTTCGCGGCCCGGCGGGCGGCGCAGCAGCAGCGACATCTGGCGGTAGGCGACGGCCTGCTTGGACAGATCGTCATAGCCGATCAGCGCATGCATGCCGTTGTCGCGGAAGTATTCGCCCATGGCGCAGCCGGCGAACGGAGCCAGGAACTGCATCGGTGCCGGATCGGAAGCCGTGGCCGCGATGATGATCGAATATTCGAGCGCGCCGCGCTCTTCGAGCACCTTCACGAACTGCGCGACGGTCGAGCGCTTCTGGCCGACGGCGACGTAGACGCAGTAAAGCTTTTCCTTGTCCGGACCGGACTGGTGGATCGCCTTCTGGTTCAGGATGGTGTCGAGGATGATCGCGGTCTTGCCGGTCTGACGGTCACCGATGACCAGCTCGCGCTGGCCGCGGCCGACCGGGATCAGGGCGTCGATGGCCTTGAGGCCGGTCGACATCGGCTCATGCACCGACTTGCGGGGGATGATGCCGGGCGCCTTGACGTCGACGCGGCGACGTTCCTTGGCCTTGATCGGGCCCTTGCCGTCGATCGGATTGCCGAGCGCGTCGACGACGCGGCCGAGCAGCTCCGGACCAACCGGGACGTCGACGATCGAGCCGGTACGCTTGACGGTGTCGCCTTCCTTGATGTCGCGGTCGGCACCGAAGATGACGACGCCGACGTTGTCGCTTTCAAGATTGAGCGCCATGCCGCGGATGCCGCCGGGGAATTCGACCATTTCGCCCGCCTGGACGTTGTCGAGACCGTAGACGCGGGCGATACCGTCGCCCACCGACAGAACCTGACCGACTTCGGTAACTTCGGCTTCCTTGCCGAAATTCTTGATCTGGTCTTTCAGAATTGCGGAAATTTCCGCGGCGCGGATGTCCATCAGCCGACCTCTTTCAGTGCAAGCTTGAGCGAATTGAGTTTGGTTTTGAGCGACGTATCGATCTGGCGCGAGCCCATCTTCACGATCAGGCCGCCGAGCAGCGAAGAATCTACGGCGACCGAGATCGCCACATCCTTGCCGGCGACGCTTTTCAGCGCTGCCTTGAGTTCCGTTTCCTGGGCTGCCGTCAGCGCATGCGCCGAGGTCACTTCAGCCGAGGTCTCGCCACGATGCTCGGCAGCGATCTGGCGGAACGCCTTGATCATGCCGGGCAGGGCGAAAAGGCGGCGATTGCGCGCCACGAGGCGAAGGAAGTTGCCAGCCAGGCCGGTGATCTTGGCCTTGTCGGCGATCGCCGAGATAGCCTTTTCCTGGTCTTCGCCGGAGAAGACCGGGCTCTTGATCAGGCGGTCGAGATCGGCGCTGCCATCAAGCAGAGCGGCGAAACGACCAAGGTCGGCTTCTACCTTTGCAACGGCGCCTGCTTCGAGCGCGAGATCGAACAGCGATCCAGCATAACGCTCAGCAACACCGGAGATTGGCGAGGAAGATTGGGCCACGGACCGTCTTTTCTCTTGTCTGACAGGCCGCAAGATTGTTGGCGCGAGCGTTTGACTCTAGCTAAATCTCTGACCTTACTGCGTTTTTTGACCCCGGAGCTAGCGGCAGCCGCATCCCCCCGGCCGAAAGTCGATTGCCGTCTAGCACAGGCTTTTGAGGACCGCAACACGTCCTCTAACAGCCATTTCAGGCACTATTGTCGCATCTTGGGCATTGAGGCTGCTGCCGGACGGCGATTCACGGCCAGAAGCCGAAAACAAACCCCAGGGGTAGGACCGCCAGACCCAGTTCGATGACGATGGCTACCCAGTTGTACGGGGTGTTGGCGCCGTCCGACATCATGGCGACGATCCGCCCGAAGGCGGTGAACAGCCACGACACGCCGAGCGCCATGTAGAGCCACGGCTGGGCGAGCAGGATCGCGCACAGGCCGACGCCGAGAAAGAAGCCGGCCATGGTGGCGCGGCCCTGGGCGATCGCTTCGGGATTGTCGGGGCGAGCCTGCAGCCTGAGCAGGCGAAAGGCGATCCTCGGGGCGAAGAAGAGAATGACGCCGAACAGCAGCGTCACCGCTGCCGAACTCCAAGCCAGCCACTCGCCCTGGCTCATCGGCCACGGAAATGCGAACTCCATCTTTCCCCCTCCGCTAGTGCGCCTCGCGTCCCTTCGGAAGCACTAGCACTTTGAACCGGCCACGAATACGCGGCGATCATAACCTGCGAACGCGCACAACGCGAAGCCTGTCCGCCACCAGCCTTCCAGGCACGCACTGGCATTTTTATTTCGCCTCGTTTATATTATGACTACGTGTAACTACAAGGATGACCCCCGTGAAAAAGATGCAGGTTCGCGAAGCGAAAGCCGGGTTTTCTGCGGTAGTTGAAGCGGCCGAGAATGGCGAGCCGACCATTATCACCAAGCATGGCAAGCCAGCGGCTGTAGTTATCCCTGTCGGCGACGCGGAACGACTCTACCCAAATCGAAAACCCAATCTCGGGACATTTTTGATGAGCTTCCCCGGAGGGCTGGAGTTTGAGCGCAACGACTCGCCGATGCGCGAGATTGATCTGTGACAGGCTTCCTGCTGGACACGTCCGTCCTGTCGGCGTTCGCTCCGGAGAGAAAAGCGACCTCTCCGGAAATCTCGGATTGGATGACCGCGCAGGGCGAGGCTCGGACGCTGTACTTATCCAGCATTACCGTCGCCGAAGTGGAGAAGGGTATTTGTAAGTTGCGACGCTTTGGCGGCATCGCGCGAGCCGATCGACTGGCCACATGGCTGGATTCCCTGCTGTCCAGCTTTGGGGACCGCCTACTGGCCGTCGATGCTTCAGTTGCAAGGATAGCCGGTGCGATGGAAGATACAGCGGTTGCTCGCGGCCGTCACCCCGACTTGGCCGATGTGTTGATAGCAGCAACAGCCCAAGCGCACGGCCTCTTGTTGCTAACCGCGAACGGCAGACACTTCGAGCCGCTCGACATCGCGCATATCAATCCATTCGAATCGTTGCCGGGCGAGTAGTATATTTGCCCTCGCAGCGCCCGCCTGCGACACCAGGGTAGGACCATGGCCATACCTCAACGCATTGCCTGGTCGATCGGCCATCTCGAAGTCGAACCGGGCGACCGCCTGCTGGAAATCGGCTGCGGCCGCGGCGTCGCCATGGCCGAGATCGCCCCTCTGCTGGTCGATGGCCACATCACCGGGCTCGACCGGTCCGGTAGTGCCGTCAATTCGGCGGAGGAGAGAGTCCGGGCATCGATCGCTTCCGGCAAGGCGGCGCTCTTTCAAGCCGCCCTGGCGGATTGGTCTGGTCCCGGTCACGCCTTCGGCAAGGTCTTCGCCATCAACGTCAACCTGTTCTGGCTGGAGGCCGCGCGCGAGCTCAAGGTGATCAGTTCCCTGCTCACCCCTGGGGGCCGACTGTTCCTGTTCTTCGAGCCGCCAAGCGCCAGCCAGATCCCGACCATAGAGCACGCGATCGCCGTGCGCCTGAAGGCTGCGGGCTACACGCTGGAAAGGACGATGTACGGTCCGAGCCCGAAGCCGCCGCTGCTCGGCATGGTCGCGTCGCCCCCGGCCTGATCCGCCTACAGGAAACTCTGCGGGTCGATGTCGACCTGGACCCGCACCGATCCGCGCACCTTTGGCCCGGCGGCAAGCAGTGCACGTATGTAGCCCTGGATGTCGGCCTTCCTGTCGGCCTGCACCAGCAGCCGAAAGCGGTGGCGCCCGCCGATCAGGGCCAGGGGCGCCTCCGCCGGACCGAGCACATGGACGTCCTGAGCAACCTGTGCCGCGCGCCTGAGGCCGCGCGCATGGCTCTCGGCCTCGGGCCGTGTCGCCGCGCTGACGATGATGCCGGCGAGCCTGCCGAAAGGCGGCAGCGCTGCCTTCTCGCGCTCGGAAATCTCGCGCTCGTAGAAGGCTTCCGAATCGCCCGAGACGATCGCCCGCATGACGGGGTGGTCGGGCTGGAAGGTCTGCAGCAAGCCTAGGCTCTTCTTGCCGGTGCGTCCTGCCCGGCCCGTCACCTGCGATAAAAGCTGATAGGTGCGCTCGGCGGCGCGCGGATCGCCATTGGCGAGGCCGAGATCGGCGTCGACGACGCCCACCAGCGTCATGTTGGGGAAATTGTGGCCCTTGGCGACCAGTTGGGTGCCGATGACGATATCGGCCTCGCCGTTGGCGATCGCCTCCAGTTCCAGCCGCAACCGCTTGACCCCGCCGAGCATGTCCGACGACAGCACGATGGTACGTGCATCGGGGAAATGCGAGACGACCTCCTCGGCAATGCGCTCGACACCCGGCCCGCAGGCGACGAGATGGTCGAAGGTGCCGCATTCCGGGCAGGCTTCGGGCCGCTTCTCGTTGTGGCCGCAATGATGACAGACGAGTTGGCCGCGGAAGCGGTGCTCGACCAGCCATGCCGAACAGACCGGGCAGCCGAAGCGATGGCCACAGACCCGGCACAGCGTCAGCGGCGCATAGCCGCGACGGTTGAGGAACAGCAGCGACTGCTCTTGCCGGCCGAGCGTCTCGCGCATCTTGCCGAGCAGCACCGGCGACAGGAAACCGCCGCGCGCCGGCGGCGAACGCCGCATGTCGATGGTGGCAAGCTTGGGCAGTGCTGCCTCGGCAAAGCGCACCGACAGCACCGAGCGCGCATACTTGCCCTGCTCGGCATTGACCCGGCTTTCGACCGAAGGCGTGGCGGAGGCCAGCACCACGGGGAAGCCGCCGATATGGGCACGCACCACGGCCATGTCGCGGGCGTTGTAGAAGACCCTGTCCTCCTGCTTGTAGGCAGGGTCGTGCTCCTCGTCGACGACGATCAGGCCAAGGTTGTTGAACGGCAAAAACAGCGCCGAGCGGGCACCGGCGACCACCCGCACGCCGCCTTCCGCCACCTGGCGCCAGACACGCTCGCGCATCCTCGGCGGCAGGTCCGAGTGCCACTCCGCGGGCTTCGCGCCGAAGCGGTTCTGGAAGCGCTCGAGAAAGGCCTGGGTCAGCGCGATTTCCGGCAGCAGGATCAGCACCTGCTTGCCCTTGTCGAGCGCTGCCGCCACAGCCTCGAAATAGACCTCGGTCTTGCCGGAACCGGTGACGCCGTCGATCAGGGTGACTGCGAAGCGATCGGCCTCCACCTGGCCGCGCAGGCTGTTCGCCACCGTCTGCTGGTCGTTGGTGAGCTCAGCGCTGGCATAGGAGGTGTCGGGCGCCGCCACGACAGGCCGCGGCGGGATCAACACCGTCTCGAACACGCCTTGCGCCCTCAGCCCGTCGATGACCGTCGAGGAGACACCGGCGGCATGCGCCAGTCCCGAGCGGGTCCAGGCCATGCCGTCATTCGCCATCTCGAGCACGCGTGCGCGCGCCGCCGTCATCCGGTCGGGCTCGCCGTCGCTGCGCTTGAGGCCTTCCGTCCAAGGCTCCGGATCGAAGGCCTCCGGCGCCCGCAGGATCATCCGCGCCACCATGCCGGGTGGCGAGAGCGTATAGTGCGCGATCCAGTCGACAAGGCGGCGCATCTGGTCGGTGATCGGCGGGCAATCGAAGACATGGGCGATCGGCCTGAGCTTCTTCGGATCGACCGCCTCGACCGGACCGTCCCAGACGATGCCGGCCACTTCGCGCGGGCCCAGCGGCACGCGCACGACCGAGCCGGGCACCACTTGCATGCCGTCGGGGACGGCATAGGAATAGGCGCGCTCGGCCGGCATCGGCACCAGCACGGGGGCGGCCCTGGTTCTTGGCGAATCGGCGGTCATGACGCGTGACCTTGCCCCGAACTTGGTTTAGAGCAAAGGCCGACAAGTGCTGTGCCCCACAGGCACCCTTCCATTGCCAAGGAGAACCCCATGAAGTTTTTCGTCGACACCGCCGACGTGAAGGACATCCGCGAACTCAATGAGCTCGGCCTTCTCGACGGCGTTACCACGAACCCGTCGCTGATCCTCAAGTCCGGCCGCAACATCGCCGAAGTGACCAAGGAAATCTGCGACATCGTCGAAGGTCCGGTCTCGGCGGAAGTCGCTGCCACGGAATATGCCGAGATGATGAAGGAAGCGGCGGTGCTGTCGAAGATCGCCGACAACATCTGCATCAAGGTGCCGCTCACCCTCGACGGCCTCCGCGCCTGCCGCGCGCTGACCTCGGAAGGCCGCATGGTCAACGTCACGCTTTGCTTCTCCGCCAACCAGGCGCTGCTTGCCGCCAAGGCCGGCGCCACCTTCATCTCGCCCTTCATCGGCCGTCTCGACGACATGGCCGTCGATGGCATGGAGCTGATCGCCGAGATCCGCCACATCTACGACAACTACGGCTTTGACACCGAGATCCTCGCCGCCTCGATCCGCTCGACCGAGCACGTCAAGCGCGCCGCACTCATCGGCGCCGACGTCGCCACCATCCCGCCGGCAACGCTGAAGGCGCTGGTCAAGCACCCGCTTACCGACAAGGGCCTCGAGATGTTCCTGGCCGACTGGGCCAAGACCGGCCAGAAGATCGGCTGATCCTTCCGAAAGGACCGACCAAAGCCGGCGCCACAAGCGCCGGCTTTTTTGTGTCCATCCCTTGCTGGTCAAGCCAGCGGCGGCAGGCGCCGCTTCACCGGCTGCGCCTTGACGATCGAGCTGTTGGTCTCGGCCTTGTCGGTGATCTGGTCGAGGATTTTGTCGAGCTCGTCGATCGAGCGGATGTGCAGCCTGGCGATGAAACAGTCGTCGCCCGTCACCTTGTCGCATTCCGAGAACTGGGCGATGTCCTCGATCAGCTTCTGCACCTGATGCAGCTTGCCCGGCAGCGGCCGGATGCGCACGATCGCCTGCAGCGTATAGCCGAGTGCCTGGGGGTCGATGTCGACCGTGAAGGCGCGGATGACCCCGCGCTCCTCAAGCCGGCGCAACCGCTCCGACGTGCTCGGCGACGACAGGTTCACCCGCTGCGCCAGTTCCTTGAGCGAAATCCTGGCATCGTCGACCAGGATTTCGACGATGCGCCTGTCCAGATCGTCCAGCATGCAATCCTCTTAGGCATTTTTCAGCGTCCACCTTACATGATTAGGAGAATCCAAACAAACGCCTTCTGATATCCATATATTCCGACAGACCATAAGCGTAAAAATACAGCCCTGAACAGAAAGGGCTGCGAGATGTCGGACAAGATGCGCGGAACCGTCGAAATGACCGCTGCAATGGTGATTTCGGGAACCATCGGACTGTTCGTCGTCCTGTCCGGCCAGCCGGTCATGGACGTGGTCTTCTGGCGTTGCGCCTTTGGCGCGGTCACGCTGCTGATCGTCTGTGCGGCGCTCGGTCTGTTCCGGCCCGAGGTGATGTCGCGCAGCCAGATCGCCTATGCAGCCATCGGCGGCGTCGCCATCGTCTCCAACTGGATCCTGCTGTTCGCCGCCTTTCCACGCGCTTCGATCTCGATAGCCACCGCCGTCTACAACACCCAGCCCTTCATGCTGGTGGCTCTGGGGGCGATGTTCTTCGGCGAGCGCCTGACGCTGACCAAGCTGGCGTGGCTCGGCATCGCCTTCGGCGGCATGCTGATGATCGTCCAGGCAAAATCAAGTGCAACCACTGGGACCGACTATCTCTCAGGCATCCTCCTGGCGCTGGGCGCTGCCTTCTTCTACGCGATTGCCGCCATCATCACCAAGAAACTCAAGGGCGTGCCGCCGCATCTGATCGCGCTGATCCAGGTAGCGGTCGGCATCCTGATGCTGGCTCCCTTCGCCAATTTCGGCCATCTCCCCACCGACGCCGGCACCTGGGCGCTGCTCATCGCCGTCGGCGTCATCCATACCGGCGTGATGTACATCCTGCTCTACGGCGCGATCCAGAAGCTGCCGACCAACCTCGTCGGCGCGCTGTCCTTCATCTATCCGGTCGTGGCGATCCTGGCCGACTTCCTGGCCTTCGGCCATCGCCTGCAGCCGCTGCAGCTTGTCGGCGCCGCCGCCATCCTGATTGCCGCCGCCGGCATGACGCTTGGCTGGTCGCTGGCGAGGCCTCGCATCGCGCGAGCCTGAAAGCTTCAGTCGTCGTCCGGCATCAAGCCGGTCGTCCGCATGCCTTCGATCATGGTGGCACCCTCCAGGCGCACGACCGTCAGCGCCCGCGAACCGGTGCGCTCATGCACGAGATCGGCCAGTTCGCGCGAATGCGTCACCACCCAGACCTGCGTCCGCTCGGCGGCGCGGGCGATCATGTCGGCCAACGACGGCAGCATGCGCACATGCAGGCTCGCTTCCGGCTCGTTGAGCGCGATCAGTCGTGGCAGGCGGTAGGACATCAGCGCACCTGCCAGCGCCAGGAACCGGATCTGCCCATCGGACAGTTCCTGCGGACGGAACACCCGCTGCGGAAACTCCGGCAGCACAAGCCCGAAGGTCGCCGTTTCGCCCGGCACCGGAACGTCGAGCAGCGCCCCGCCAAGCGCCTCGGCGATGCAGCGGTCGAGATCGACGGTATCTTCCCTGATGTGCCGCAGCGTCGCAAAGACGGCGGCGAGATTGGCGCCGTCCTCGTCGAGCATCGGCGCCGTCGTCGCCAGCGCCGGGCGGCGCACCAGCGAATCCGCGTCGGTGCGAAAGCCATGATAGAAGCGCCAGCCGGCAACCACAGCGCGCAGGTCGCCGACCTCGGGATAGCGCCCCGCTCCACCCAGAAGCGCAAGCGCGGTTTCAGAATTGAGGATATGCTCGGGATGCTCGACCCGGCGCCCGTCGCCGTCGCGGGCAAACACTGCCGGTCCCTTGCGCGTCATCATCTCGACCGGACGGCGTCCGGCCTCGACGGTAAGCGTCTCTTCCTTGACGTGCGGTTCGAAGGCAAAGCCGGCCGATACGGGCGGCGGCGGGCCGATCTCGACCTTGTAGCTGTATTTCGCCGCCGTTTCGTCGTCGACGAACTCGGCATCAATGACGACTCGAACTGGCTGGCCGGCGCGCCGCTTGCCCGACCACAGCGCCGAGCCCATCCCGCCCTCGGCCGCAATCTCGCGGGCCAGCGTTCCCTCGGCAGATGCCTGGATGAGTTGCAGCGAGCGGTAGAGGTTGGACTTGCCCACCCCGTTCTCGCCGACGAAGACACTGACCTGGCCGATGTCGAGCCGGATCGACCGCAGCGAGCGGTAGCCTGCGGCCGAAAAGGATGTCAGCCGCATCGACCGACCTTCCGTAAAAGGGCCTCAGCCCTTCGACATGTCCTGGGCAATGGCCAGCCTGAGCAGTTCGGCAAGCTCGCGCGCCGCACGGTTCTCGGCGTCGCGCTCGGCGCGCATCCGCGCGAATTCCTGGCGTGGCCGATCGAACGATGCAGAGACGTTGCGCTTGCCCGCGGCGATGCGCTTGCCGGTCTTGTCGGTGATGACATAGGTGCCGGTCAGCGTCACCGCACCCGCAGTCGGCTCGTCGTCCTTGCTGGTGACTTCGGCCAGCAGCGAGGACTCGGTGAGAGCCGCGACCGCCAGATCCATCGTGTAGGGCGCTGCGGCCTGCTGGCCCGCCCCGCCATTGAACATGAAGATCAGGTGGTTGCGGACTTCCTGGCCGTAGCGGGTGTTGACCGGCTTGATGTTGATCGAGGCCAGTTGCGTCGCCGTGCCAGCTTCGACGCCTGCCGACGCCGGGCCGTCCGAATAGAGGGGACGCACCGTGCAGGCAGACGCCAGTGCAAGCGCGGCCAGGAGGGCCAGACGGGCAGCAACGCGCACCGAACCGGCAGAATTTCGCGCATCAGGCAACGACATTGACGATCCTCTGCGGCACAACGATCACCTTGCGCGGCGACTTTCCATCCAGCGCCTTCTGCACTGCTTCCAGTGCCAGCGCCGCTTTTTCGACGGTCAATTGATCTGCGTCGCGGGCGATTGTCAAATCGGCTCGTTTCTTGCCGTTGATCTGCACCGGATAGGTGATTTCGTTGTCGACGATGAGGGCGGGATCGAATTTCGGCCACGGCCGGTCGGCGACCATGCCCTGGCCCCCGAGCGCCACCCAGCACTCCTCGGCCAGGTGCGGCATCATCGGCGCAATCATCACGATCAGGATGTCGACCGCCTCGCGCAAGGCCGAAACCATCTCCGTTGATGCCTTGCCGGCAGCAGCGTCGGCCATGGGCCCCTGCAGCGTGTTGGACAGCTCGTAGATACGCGCCACCGCCTTGTTGAAGGCGAGCTTGCCGATGTCTTCGCCTACAGCCTTCAGCGCCTTGTGCGCAGCCTTCGACACGACGGCTGCATCGCCTTCCGCCGATGCCTTGGCTTCGGCATTCGCCAGCGCGTCGGCTGACTCGGAGATCAGGCGCCAGACGCGCTGCACGAAGCGGTGCGCGCCCTCGACGCCGGCCTCGGTCCAGATCACGTCGCGCTCGGGTGGCGAATCCGACAGCATGAACCAGCGCGCCGTGTCGGCACCGTAGCTGGCGATGATGTCGTCGGGGTCGACCACGTTCTTCTTCGACTTCGACATCTTCTCGATCGAGCCGATCTCGATCGGCGTGCCGTCGGAGAGCAGCGAAGCGCGGCGCTTGCCGTCAGCTTCCTCGATCTTGATCTCGACGGGCGTCACCCAGCCGTTCGGCCCCTTGTAGGTCTCGTGAACGACCATGCCTTGCGTAAACAGGCCCTTGAATGGCTCGGCAATGTTCAGGTGGCCTGCCTCGCGCATCGCGCGGGTGAAGAAGCGCGAATAGAGCAGGTGCAGGATCGCATGCTCGATGCCGCCGATATACTGGTCGACCGGCAGCCATTCATTGGCGGCCTTCGGATCGGTCGGCTCGTTCTCCCAAGGTGCGGTGAAGCGCGCGAAATACCACGACGAATCGACGAAGGTGTCCATCGTGTCGGTCTCGCGGCGCGCATCCTTGCCGCATTTCGGGCAAGCGACGTGGCGCCAGGTCGGGTGACGGTCGAGCGGGTTGCCCGGACGGTCGAACTCGACGTCGTCGGGCAGCTTGACCGGCAAGTCGGCCTTCGGCACAGCCACCACGCCGCAATCGTCGCAGTGGATCATCGGGATCGGGCAGCCCCAGTAGCGCTGGCGCGAAATGCCCCAGTCGCGCAGGCGGAACTGCACCTTGCGCTCGCCCATCGGGCGGTTGCCGATCGAGATTTGCTCCAGACGATTGGCGACGTCGTTGAACGCATCCGTCGGTTTCATGCCGTCGAGGAAGCGCGAATTGATCATCAAGCCGTCGTCGGTATAGGCCTCCTCGGTGACCTGGAAGGTCGCGGCATCCGCGCCCTCGGGCATCACCACCGGCACCACGGGCAGGCCATACTTGTTGGCGAAGTCGAGATCGCGCTGGTCGCCCGACGGGCAGCCGAAGATGGCGCCGGTGCCGTATTCCATCAGCACGAAATTGGCGACATAGACCGGCAGCGTCCAGTTCTCGTCGAACGGATGGACGACGCGGATGCCGGTGTCCATGCCCTTCTTCTCGGCGGTCTCGAGCGCAGCCACCGACGTGCCCATGCGGCGCACGTCTTCCATGAAGGCGGCGAGCTCAGGCTTGTTCTCGGCAGCCTTCTTGGCCAGTGGATGATCGGCCGAGATCGCCATGAACGAGGCGCCGAAGATGGTGTCGGGCCGCGTCGTGTAGACTTCGAGTTCGCTCTCGCCCGCAGGTGCGGTGCCGGCCGCCAGCGGCCAGCGGATCAGAAGCCCTTCCGAGCGGCCGATCCAGTTGCGCTGCATCAGCTTGACCTTCTCGGGCCACTCATCGAGGCCTTCCAGCGCATCCGACAGGTCCTGAGCGAAGTCGGTGATCTTGAAGAACCACTGCGTCAGCTCGCGCTGTTCGACCAGCGCGCCCGAACGCCAGCCGCGCCCGTCGATCACCTGCTCGTTGGCGAGCACGGTCATGTCCTCGGGGTCCCAGTTGACCTTGGACGACTTGCGCGTCACCAGGCCCTTCTCGACGAAGTCGATGAACAGCATCTGCTGGCGGTGGTAGTAGTCGACGTCGCAGGTCGCGAACTCGCGGCTCCAGTCGAGCGACAGGCCCATCGACTTCAGCTGCGTCCGCATCGTGTCGATGTTCTGGTAGGTCCAGGCCTTGGGGTGGACCTTGTTCTGCATCGCGGCGTTTTCCGCCGGCATGCCGAAGGCGTCCCAGCCCATAGGATGCAGCACGTTGCAGCCCATGGCCCGGCGATAGCGCGCGACGACGTCGCCCATCGTGTAATTGCGGACATGGCCCATGTGGATGCGCCCCGACGGATAGGGAAACATCTCGAGCACGTAATATTTCGGCCGCGGATCGTCGTTCTTCGTCTCGAAGAGTTTTGCCTCGCCCCAGGCCTTCTGCCATTTGGGTTCGGATGCGCGCGGATTGTATCGTTCGGTTGCCATCGGATGTTTTTCACTTAAAAGCGTGCGTGGACCGGGGCGAAAACCCGCGGTTCAGGAAATCGTTGCCGGGTGTTCACCATGGATTCCCGGACCCGTCAACTCCGGCCGGCCGGGGGCGGGCAAAAAGCAGCAGGGCGAAGGTATGGAAAGCTCGGTCGAACAGCTCGCGCTGGTGAAGCATAAGATAGGGTCGGCCGAGCGCGAGGCCAACAGGGCTGAAGGTTCGGCGACGCTTGTCGCCGTCTCCAAGACGTTCGACGCCGAGCACATCCGCCCGGTCATCGAAGCAGGTCAGCGCGTCTTCGGCGAAAACCGCGTCCAGGAAGCGCAGGGCAAGTGGCCCGGGCTCAAGGCTGAGTTCCCCGACATCGAGCTACATCTCATCGGCCCCCTCCAGTCCAACAAGGCCAAGGAAGCCGTCGCCCTCTTCGACGTCATCGAGACGGTCGACCGCGAGAAGATCGCAGCGGAGCTTGCCAAGGAAATCGAACGCCAGGGCCGCGCGCCAAGACTCTATGTCCAGGTCAACACCGGCTCCGAGCCGCAGAAGGCCGGCATCGAACCGCGCGAGGCCGTTGCCTTCGTCAAGCGCTGCCGCGAGGTCCACGCCCTCGCCATCGAAGGGCTGATGTGCATTCCGCCTGCCGACGAGAATCCCGGCCCGCATTTCGCGCTGCTGGAAAAACTGGCGCGCGAGGCCGGCCTCGAAAAGCTGTCGATGGGCATGTCCGGCGACTACGAACTTGCAGTTGCATTCGGCGCCACCAGTGTCCGCGTCGGCTCGGCGATCTTCGGGACCCGCTGAAAGCAGTTCGGAATCGACCCTGAAAAACGAAAAAGGCCGGAGCTTGCGCCCCGGCCCTCTTCAAGCAATTTCGCAGTGGCCTATTCGGCTGCGACGATCTTGCCGCCTTCCCACTTGAACAGCGAGAAGCTCGGCGAGGTCAGGTCGCCGCTCTCGCCGTAGGTCAGGTTGCCGATGGCGGTGGCGATCGGCTCGCCCGACTTGAGCGCCGCGGCAACTGCTGCCGTGTCGTCGGCCTTGCCAGCCTTCTCGATGCCGGCCTTGAGCACCTCGACCGCGGCATAGGCGTTCAGCGTGAAGGCTTCCGGCGGAATGCCCTTGCCCTCGAGCACCTTGACGGCATCGGCCGAAGCCGGGTTCTTCAGCGCGTCGGACGCGTTGGTAAACAGCGTGCCGGCGGCAGCCTCGTTGCCGATGGCCCAGAACTCGGTGTTCGACAGGCCTTCGCCGCCGATGATGACGGCATTGACGCCGCCGTCCTTCATCTGGCGGGCCAGAAGACCGCCTTCGGGGTGATAGCCGCCGAAGTAGATCACGTCGACATTGTCCGCCTTGATGCGCGTGACGAGGGCCGAAAGGTCCTTCTCACCCGGGGTCAGCGAGTTCTGCTGCACTTCCTTCAGGCCGCCGGCGTTGATCGCCGCCCTGAAGGCATCCGCCAGGCCCTTGCCGTAAGTGCCCTTGTCGTCGATCACGGCAACGCGCTTGTCCTTCATGTTCTTGAGCACATAGGCGGCGGCGACTTCGGCCTGCTGGTCGTCGCGGCCGCAGGTGCGCAGCACGTTGGTCAGGCCACGGGTGGTGAGATCAGGCGCGGTCGCAGTCGGGGTCACCATCAGGATGCCGTTTTCGGCAAACACGTCCGAAGCAGGGATCGCGACGCCCGAAGTCACCGGACCGACCACATACTGCACGCTTTCGCCGACCAGCAGGTTGGCCGCCGAAACGCCCTGCTTGGGATCGCCCGCATCGTCGGCAAGCTTCAGCACGACCTTCTCGCCGAGGATGCCGCCCTTCTCGTTGATGGCATCGACGGCCGCCTGGGCGCCGTTCTTGACCTGGGCGCCATAGGCCGCGACCGGTCCGGTCAGCGGCGCGACAAGGCCAATAGTGATGTCGGCGCGTGCTGCAGAACCAAATGCGAGCAATGCAGCGAGCGAGACGCCAGCTAGGATCTTCATGTTCATCGTAACTCTCCCTTTAACCCGCAAGCCTCGAGGGCACAGCGGAAGTTCTTGTGGCGGAATACCCGTCCCGGGACCTGCTTGCAATCAGCCCAGTGGCCACATCGCCCGCGATTGATTTGTGCCAGCGTCTGTCACAGGCCACCGGCAGCGACGAAACCACGCGTCAGAAGTAGCGCCGCACCCGCGGATGCCGGCTCAGCGAGCCCGGCCTGTAGCGAGGACTGTAGCCGTCGAAGCGCTGCTCGATATCGACGCACAGCCTGTCGACGTCGACCTCCTTGCCTTGAATGGAGCGCGCTCCCGGCAGCCAGAAGACACCCAGACCCGTACGCTCGTCATGCGCGAGGCCAAGCACCTTTCCCTCGAGCTCGACTGCGATGGGAAAATCGAGGCCGGACAAGCTGCGCAGCCTCTCCAGCATCCAGCCGAGACTGAGCTTGGCCAGGTTGTCGTCGTCGTCATAGCCGCCACCGATGTCAGAATGCACGCCCGGGAACCAGCATTGTTCGACAACCTGGCCCGACGCCCTGGCGTCGGCATCGACCTCGTCCCAAGGTACCAGAGCGAACGCCTTGCGGTTTTCGTCGATGGAGAGCGCATGCAAGCCCACCGGCACGCGTACCGACAGTTCGTTGTCGTGGAACGCGTGCTTGTAGGGGTTCACCATGTTCATGATGCCAGGCAGCCCGAGCGCGCGGACCGTGTCGAACACGCCGATCACATCGGGAACGACGGGTGCTGCACCGTATCTGGCGCCAAAGTCGGAACCGGCCTTCTGCCGCTCGGATTTGTCCCTGATCTTGTAGGCGCTGACGGCTTCGTCGGCGATGGCCCTTCGCCGCTTTGCGCCGGCGCCCTCCTTGTCCCGCGATATCGGCCCGCCGCGATCTGTGGTCGCGATCCCGCATGTCGCCAGCGCGCCGCCAAGGCAGCGCACCGTGTAGGCGCCGCGGGAAAAGCCGAACAGCCCAACCTTCATGCCGGGCTGCCAATCCATCATCAACGCTTCATAGCAATCGACGATGTTTGCGGTGATACCCCAGCCGGTGGCCTTGCTCCAGAGGTTGCGCAGGGTGCGCGTCCAGTTCCACTCACCTGCTTCCGGTGCACCGAGCCCGGCATCGTAGAAGGCGCGGATGCCCGGCCTGCCGTCGATGGCCGAGTACATCTGGAAGACATTGGTGTTCTTGAACTGGCGATCGCCGACCTGCTCGATCTCGTCGGCCCGGACGCCACGCTGCCCGGTGCCGTCGGAAAAGATCAGAACCCAAGCGCCGCTTGCCTGAGACATGCCGCCTCCCGCCGACTGTCGCTCCACCGAGGGCGGATACTAGCATGCGACGCACGCCCGCCTGCGCACAATTGGCCGCGCAAGGTTAACCGGCAGTCCGCCTAGTGCATGAGGAACTCGCCATCCACCTTGCGCCACTCGTTGGGCGCGATCAGCTTGCGATGGGTGTAGTGCACCGAATGCAAGGGCCCGTCGAGCTTGGCCCGCCAGAACTCGATGAAACCGAACAGTATCGGGAACTTCGGAGCCAGGTCGTAGTCCTGCCAGATATAGGTCTGCAGCACGTGCGGATGGTCAGGCAGATGGTAGAGAATTTCAGCTGTCGTCAGGCCGTAGCCCTTCAGCATCAGTTCCAGTTCAGAAGTGTCGCGCATCGCAAGCCTTCCGTGTCGAACAACTCCTCCACGGCATGAGTCTGCGCCGCGGTCGTTAACCGTCCACTAAAATGAACGTGATCCGCCCGTGATAAGTTCCAAGAAATCAGCCGTTTAACACTCGACCGCGACCATTGCTGATAGCTATATAGCGGCGGCGATTTGCCGCTGCGGAATGTGTCGAGGCAAATCCAATGTCTAATATTGTGACGCACTGCAAATTGATAATAATGCGCGCCAACGTGCGGCCCTGAGGTCGCCGTCCGCAGGCCATCAGGGGCCGTCGGATCGCATCCGGGAGGAAGGGAAAGAAATGTCCGAAGTCCGTGTCCACCGCATCCAGCCGGCGTGGAAGAAGAATGCGCTCATCGACAACGACACCTACCTGAAATGGTATGGCGAGAGCGTCAAGAACCCCGACAAGTTCTGGGGCAAGCACGGCAAGCGGATCGACTGGTTCAAGCCCTACACCAAGGTCAAGAACACTTCCTTCGACGGCAAGGTCTCGATCAAGTGGTTCGAAGACGGCCTGACCAACGTCTCCTACAACTGCATCGACCGCCATCTGAAGAAGCGCGGCAACCAGACCGCCATCATCTGGGAAGGCGACAACCCCTACGACGACAAGAAGATCACCTACAACGAGCTCTACGAGCACGTTTGCCGCCTCGCCAACGTCATGAAGAAGCACGGCGTCAAGAAAGGTGACCGCGTCACCATCTACATGCCGATGATCCCCGAGGCAGCCTATGCGATGCTCGCCTGCACGCGCATCGGCGCCATCCATTCGATCGTCTTCGGCGGCTTCTCGCCCGACGCTCTGGCCGGCCGCATCGTCGACTGCGAATCGACCTTCGTCATCACCGCCGACGAAGGTCTGCGCGGCGGCAAGGCGATCCCGCTCAAGGAAAACACCGACAAGGCGATCGACATTGCCGCCAAGAACCACGTCATGGTCAAGGACGTGCTGGTCGTGCGCCGCACCGGCGGCAAGATCGGCTGGGCTCCGGGCCGCGACCGCTGGTACCACGACGAAGTCCGCTCGGTGAAAGCCGAGTGCAAGCCCGAGAAGATGAAGGCCGAGGATCCGCTGTTCATCCTCTACACCTCCGGCTCGACCGGCAAGCCCAAGGGCGTGCTGCACACGACCGGCGGCTATCTCGTCTATGCCGCGATGACCCACCAGTATGTCTTCGACTATCATGACGGCGACATCTACTGGTGCACCGCCGATGTCGGCTGGGTCACCGGCCACAGCTACATCGTCTATGGTCCGCTCGCCAACGGCGCCACCACGCTGATGTTCGAGGGCGTGCCCAACTATCCCTCCGCTTCGCGCTTCTGGGATGTCGTCGACAAGCACAAGGTCAACATCTTTTACACCGCGCCCACCGCCATCCGCGCGCTGATGGGTGCGGGCGACGACCACGTGAAGACATCCTCGCGCAAGTCGCTGCGCGTGCTGGGTTCGGTCGGCGAGCCGATCAACCCCGAAGCCTGGGAGTGGTACTACAACGTCGTCGGCGACAAGAAGGTGCCGATCGTCGACACCTGGTGGCAGACCGAGACCGGCGGCATCCTGATCACGCCGCTGCCCGGCGCTACCGACCTCAAGCCGGGCTCCGCGACACGGCCGTTCTTCGGCGTGGTTCCCGAGCTGGTGGACAATGAAGGCAAGCTGCTCGAAGGCGCTGCCGACGGCAATCTGTGCATCGCCGATTCCTGGCCGGGCCAGATGCGCACCGTCTATGGCGACCACGAGCGCTTCATCCAGACCTATTTCGCCACCTACAAGGGCAAGTACTTCACCGGCGACGGCTGCCGCCGCGACGCAGACGGCTACTACTGGATCACCGGCCGCGTCGACGACGTCATCAACGTCTCCGGCCACCGCATGGGCACGGCGGAAGTCGAGTCGGCACTGGTCAGCCACGACAAGGTCTCGGAAGCCGCCGTGGTCGGCTACCCCCACGACATCAAGGGCCAGGGCATCTACAGCTATGTCACGCTGATGTCCGGCATCGAGGCCACCGAGGACCTGCGCAAGGAGCTCGTCGCCCACGTCCGCAAGGAGATCGGCGCCATCGCCTCGCCCGACAAGATCCAGTTCGCGCCCGGCCTGCCCAAGACGCGCTCCGGCAAGATCATGCGCCGCATCCTGCGCAAGATCGCCGAGGACGATTTCGGCGCATTGGGCGATACCTCGACGCTGGCCGATCCGGCCGTCGTCGACGATCTCGTTGCCAACCGCCAGAACAAGCGCGCCTGAACTGACCCATCCCCTCGCGCCACCGGTGCGAGGGGAGCCGGCCTGCAAGTGCGGTTAGATCGATGGTCGCACTTGCGCAAACTGCGAAAAGACCCCACCTTGCTATTCGTGTTCAACGAACTGAAAGGAGGTGATCCGATGTCGAGTGATTTCGTTTTCCTGAACGTGGCCTCTACGGATTGCCTTCTCGGGAAGCAGCCTTCCTGAGCGATGCATGACGTGCGGCAGGTGATGCCCCAGGCATTGCCGCTGACGGCCGCGCCACGGACGAAACACGGAAAGGCCGCGTCTTCGCAAGAAGCGCGGCCTTTTTGATTCCTGGAGATCGCGCCTATTTGGTCAGCGACAGCCGTTCGATGTTGCGGGCGATGGTTTGGAAGGCATCGTCGAGTTCCTTGCCCGTCGAGACTTCGAAATAACGCTTCAAGGTTGCGGTATCCGGCGTCGCGCAGTTCTTGAGCACGGCCTTGGCTGCATTCCTTTCGGATTTCGAGGTATCCTTGTTGTCGAGATCGAAGCCGATGGTGAAAACCTCGATGCCGTCCTTCTTCATGTTGGCGCAGATGCTTTCGGCGTAGCTTCCGGACTTGGCCGACTGGCCGCCCTGGGCCTTCCCGGACACGCCTGCGAAGGCGGTGTTGAACAGGCCATCGGTCATCAGGATGGCGACCTTCGCAACCTTCTTCGCATCGGGATCCGACGGGCCCGCGCCAAGGTTCGCGTCCTTGATGGCGGTGCGCCATTTGGGCGAAAGCATGTAATAGCCCCATTGCGCCGCGATACCGCCTGCTGTCACCCCGTTCGCCCTGAAACCGTCGATCGCGGTCGTCAGCTTCGCCATATCGGCGGTTAGCGGTATCAGCTTCGCCGAGGGGCAAGACCCCACCCGGTCGTCGCGATTGACCCTGGCGAGGTAGATCTCGCCCTTGTTGTTCTCGCGCTCGGTATAGGGTCCGTCATCGCTGAAGTCGGCGGCTCCGTCCTTGTCCTTGCGCTCGGTGGCGCAACCGTCGCCACCGCTGCTGGCGGACACGGCCTGAACGGCATCGATCGGCGGCGGCAGGTCCGACTTGCCCGGCTTCTCGACGAAGACGGCATCCGAAAGCCCGCCGGTGTTGACCGCCTCGGCATAGGGAACCAGCGCAATGCGTATGCGCGGCTTGTCGGCGTCCTGGCCGGTTAGAAGGATGCTGACGGCGTTCTGGGCGGCCGTCTTCAGGTCCTTGATCTTCTGCCCGCCCATGGAGCCGGTGACATCGAGCATCATCGCAACTTCGATGCGCTTGTCGGAATAGAGCGACGCGGTCGTTGCCGAAACGCGCTGCCGGTTGGCCGTACCGAAGAGCGGGAAGAAGATGTCGACGTCGATCTCGGCGGTCGCCTCGACCGTGCCCGCCAGCTTGTCGACGGTCACACTGCGCAGCACCACCTTCTCGCCCGGCGCCAGCAGGTTCGCGGCGTTGACCTCGAGGAGCGTCCGGACGGAGGAGTCCGCATCTTCCGGCTTGATCCTCCCTGTCGTCAGGTCGCGGGCCGTCGACGTCACGGCAGCATCGACCGCCAGCGACAGGCTGGATTTGACATTGGAAAGCTGGACGATGTTGAGCCCGAACCCGGCAGCCATGGCCAGCAACGGAATCGTCACGCCGCCCAGGACGGCAAAATTGCCCCGACGATCCCCGGCCAGGCGAAGTGCCGTCCGTCCCACCTTCCGAAATTGCAACATGTCCCGCCCCGCCATTCGATTGCCTCTGGCGAAGGGCGTTGCAGGAAACTGGCCGTGTCGGCCTTCTACCGGTCCTAACTGACCGGCGCATCGACAAGTTATTGAATTCGCAAGGTTTCAGCTGACATTAAGGTAAATGGAGCGTAAACAGCGCTGCCAGCTGCGCGGCTTCTTCACCATTCGCTAACCATGATGCATTGCGATTTCCAAGGCCGGTTACGAACTGTTCCGTTTCGGTGCGTCGGAGGTGTCCCAAAATCTGCCAGGGACCACCAAAATACCCGTCGGCTACAGTCATAGGTCAGGGAGGCTGATGCCAATCGGCCTACATCCTCGGCTCGCCGCTGACCGGATCGATCTTGATTTCAACCTTGGCTTTATCAGACGTGTAATAAACCACGTCATAATAGCCTTCACTCTCCCAATCGATCTCGGAGATGTAGTGGAACTGATCGCGCTGCTCGATCTTGGCGATGATCTCGGACAGCTTGAGCGAATTCTGCGGCGGCACCGCCGGATCCTTGGTCTGGGCGTGCGCCGGCATGGCGCCAAGCAATACAGCAAGCACGAGTCCCGAAATCATCTTGGTCATAGCAGCTCCTTGCGCAATTCTTGGGAAAACGAACGGCTCACGACTTCCGTTCCATCGCTGCCAGCAAGGTACACACGAGCCTAAGTGCCGTCAGAAGTCGCTGGTCAGCCCCTTGATTTCCCAGTCGCCGTAGCGCCCGGGCTCCTTGCCGCCGCGGCCGCCGATCTCGCGCGGCAGCTTCGCCTCCTGCGCCCTGTAGGCTTCGCGGCGTGCCTCGGCTTCAGCCAAGGCGCGTTTGGCAGCCGGCGAAAGCTCCTTCGGCGCCGGCTGCTCCGGCTCGATTTGCGGCATGGCGTCGTTCATGGGATTCCTCGGAAATGATTGAAACGCACCCTCGTCTCTCCCATCATATAGCGAAGCGCGCAGCCGGGATCGACCCTGGCACGCGCGGAAAAGGACGGAGCGAACGATGAACATGATGCGGACGGCGATGCTTCTGGCGACCATGACGGCGCTGTTCATGGGCGTCGGCTACCTGATCGGCGGTTCGGGCGGCATGACCATCGCGTTCCTGATCGCGGCGGGCATGAACCTGTTCAGCTACTGGAACTCCGACAAGATGGTTCTGCGCATGAACCATGCCGTCGAGGTCGATGAGCGCAACGCGCCGGAATACTACGCCATCGTGCGCGGGCTTGCGGCCAATGCCGGCCTGCCGATGCCGAAGGTCTACCTGATCGACAATCCGCAGCCCAACGCCTTTGCCACCGGCCGCAATCCTGAGAATGCCGCCGTCGCCGCCACCACCGGCCTGTTGCAGCGCCTCAGCCACGAAGAGGTCGCGGCCGTGATGGCGCACGAACTCGCCCACGTTGAGAACCGCGACACGCTGATCATGACGATCACCGCGACGATTGCCGGCGCGATCTCTATGCTCGGCAACTTCGCCTTCTTCTTCGGCGGCAACCGCGACAACAACAATCCGCTTGGCTTCATCGGCGTGCTGGTGGCGATGATCGTCGCACCTTTCGCCGCCATGCTGGTGCAGATGGCGATCAGCCGGACGCGCGAATATTCGGCCGATCGTCGTGGCGCCGAGATCTGCGGCAATCCGCTCTGGCTCGCTTCCGCCCTTGACAAGATCGCCCGCAACGTCGAACGCATCCACAACCCCGAAGCCGAGCGCAATCCCGCCATGGCTCCCCTCTTCATCATCAATCCTCTTTCCGGCGAGCGCATGGACAATCTTTTTTCGACCCACCCCAACACCGAAAACCGCATCGCTGCCCTGCAGGCGATGGCGAATGAGGGTGTCGGTCGTCCTGCCCCGCGCACGGCACCGCAGCAACCGATCGCCCAGCGCACCGCTCCTTCCAGCCAGCAGGGCCCGTGGGGCGGTCGCCCCTCCGAGGAGGCGGCACCCGAGCAGCCGCGCCCGTCCGGCCCATGGGGCCGCAATCCGACCGGGCCGAAAGGCCCGAGGTCGTGAGCGCCGACCAGCGCGACCAAAAGCGAAACCGCGCACGCACCAACAACGGCAGGGGCAACCGCCCGTCCATCGTTCCCGATGTCCCCGGCATCGCCGCGCGCATGGCCGCCGCGCGCCTGCTGGCAGCCACCATTGACGCCAGGACGCCGCTCGACGGCTTGACCGATCACGAGCACGGCCATCCGCAGTTCCGGGCGCTGGACCTGCGCGACCGCGGCCTCGTCCGCGCCATCCTCGCCACGGCGCTGCGCTATCGCGTCACCATCGCCAAGCTGCTCGCGCGGCGCTTGGAGAAGCCGCTCCCGGCCAACGCCACGGTGCTCTCCCATATCCTGCATGTCGCGGCGGCCCAGATCCTATTCCTCGACATCCCCGACAGCGCTGCCGTCGACCTCGCTGTCACCCACGCCAAGGCGGACCCGCGCACCGTGCGTTTTTCCGGCCTGGTCAACGGCGTGCTGCGCACCCTTGCCCGTGCCAAGGATGCCGAGCTTCCCGAGATGCTGGCCGCGACGAACGACGCCCCGGACTGGTTCGTCGAGCGGCTGACCGCAGCCTATGGCGCGGACCAAGCCCAAAAGATCCTCGCAGCGCATCGCATCGAAGCACCTGTCGACTTCTCCATCAAGGCCGATGTCGCAAAATGGGCCGAGCAGTTGGGCGGCATAGTCCTGTCCACCGGCTCGGTGCGCATCGAGCGCCTCGCCGGTCCGGTCGCCGAATTGCCCGGTTTCGCTGAAGGCGCCTGGTGGGTCCAGGACGCCGCCGCAGCGCTCCCCGCAAAGCTGTTTGGCGATGTCGCCGGCCAGCGTGTCGCCGACCTGTGCGCCGCCCCCGGCGGCAAGACCGCCCAGCTTGTGCTCACCGGTGCCAAGGTCACTGCGGTCGAAGCCTCGAAGAACCGCCTCGCTCGCCTTGCCGGCAATCTCGAGCGCCTTGGCCTCGACGCCGACAAGGTCAATGCCGACATTCTCGCCTACGAGCCGGAGGAATTGTTCGACGCCGCGCTGCTCGACGCGCCGTGCTCGTCGACCGGCACCGTGCGCCGCCACCCCGACGTGTTGTGGACGAAATCACCTGATGACATCACCAAGCTCGCCGGCGTGCAGCGCGGCCTTCTCGACTGCGCGGTGAAGCTGGTGAAGCCGGGTGGCCGGATCGTCTTTTCCAACTGCTCGCTCGATCCCGAGGAAGGCGAGGCGCTCGTCGCCGGGTTCCTCACCGATCACAAGGGCAAGGTCGAACTCGATCCGATTCGCGTCGGTGAGGTCGCCGGTATCGACGATTTCGTCACTGCCGCAGGATATTTGCGTACCACGCCGGCAGGCCTCGACCTCGGCAATCCCGCCGTCTCCGGCCTCGACGGCTTCTTTGCCGCGCGCTTCCGTCGTCTCGCCTGATCCACGCATTTACCAAAAATTCACCCTCGCGCCCGCCATTGAAACAACCTAATTTGAACCATGACGTGGGTTGCGTCGGGAGGGCTTTTGTCGATTACGGCGGACAACACGACGCGCCTGTGGACGCTCGTCGCCAAGGAGTTCTGGCGCAAGGCACGCCGGCGCTTGCGCGCCGGTCCGGCCTACCGCTGGCGCTACTCCGGGCGTACGCCCGAACGCGTGCTCATTGCGCCGCCCGACCTGCGCCTCGCCGACCCCCAGATCGCGCTTGAAATCTACTATGGCCGCTTTCCGCTGTCCGGCCATCTGGTCGAAACAGGCGGCCAGTCGCCCTTCCTCGTCGACGTTCCCAATCGCGGCTGGCAACGCAGCCTGCACGGTTTCCGCTGGCTGCGCCACATGCGCGCTGCCGGCACTGAACTAGCCGCGGCGAACGCGCGGGCGCTCGTCTCCGACTGGATCGCCATGCATGGCAATCGCATTTCAGGCGTCGCCTGGGAGCCGGCGACCACCGCCAAGCGAATCATCGCCTGGCTGCAGCATTCCTCGGTAGTGCTCCAGGGCGCCGAATTCGCCTTCTACCGGTCCTTCCTGCGCTCGCTGGCGATGCAGATTCGTTACCTCCGGTCGATGGCGCGCGAAATGCCCGCCGGCAAGGACCGGCTGAGAGCCCGCATAGCGCTTGCCTTCGCCGCCCTTTCCCTGCCAGCACCGGTCTCGGCGCTGCGCTCGGCCACGCGCAGTCTCGCCGAAGAACTCGACCGCCAGATCCTGCCCGACGGCGGTCATGTCTCGCGCAACCCCATGGCGGTGCTGGAGATCCTCGCCGACCTCCTGCCGCTGCGCCACACCTATGCCAATCAGGCCGAGCAGCCGCCCTTGGCGCTGATCAATGCTGTCGAGCGCATGCTGCCAGCGCTGCGCTTCTTCCGCCACCAGGACGGCAGCCTCGCGCGCTTCAATGGCATGGGCGCCACCATCCACGACCGCATCGCCGCGATCCTGCGCCACGACGACACCGCCGGCTCGCCGCCGCTGCATGCCACCCATTCCGGCTACGAGCGCCTGGCCATGGGCGGCACGACGGTCATTGCCGACACCGGCACGGCCCCACCCATCGACGTGTCGAACCACGCCCATGCCGGCTGCCTGTCCTTCGAGATGTCGTCGGGCCGGCAGCACTACATCGTCAACGCCGGCGTCGACACCTATGGCATCGCCGAACTGAGGCCGCTGGCGCGCGCCACCGCCGCGCATTCGACAGTGACGATCAACGACACCTCGTCGGCAAGTTTTGCCCATTCGCAGCGCGTCAGCGGCCTGCTCGGCAGCCCACTGTTCGGCGGCCCCAAGTCGGTGCCCACCCAGCGGCTCGACAAGCCCGGCATCCATGGCTTTGTCGCCAGCCACGACGGCTACGCCCAGCGCTTCGGGCTCCATCACGAGCGCGAGCTCAGCCTGTCGGCCGGCGGCAGCATCCTGTCGGGTTGCGACCGCCTGCTTCGCGCCGGCAAGGCGCCAATCAAGAACGACGGCCGCGATCTCGTTGCAGTGCGTTTCCACGTCCACCCCGACGTCCAGCTGTTCCGTGACCAGAAGGAGCGGCTGGTGCTGACCGGCCCTGACATCGACACCTGGGTCTTCATCTCCCCGGACATTCCTGCCGAGGTCGAGGAATCGATCTATTTCGCCGGTCTCGGCGGGCCCCGCCGCTCGCGCCAGATCGTGCTGTCGTTCAAGGCTTCGGAAGTCTCCGAGGTGCACTGGCAATTCTCCCGAACTCGCATCATCAGCCGCCTCGAAAACTGAGCGAAAGGCGCTGCGCGCCTTGATTTCCAAGCGTCATATGGTACGCCGCCCTAGTGCATGACCCCGAAAATCGGTAACGATTTTCGGAAAGGATCATGCACCAATTAATTTGCTACAGCGTCCTTTGCGCGTCCCAAAAGACGCGCGGCGCTGTAGTCGCGTCTCCCATCCAGCCTTGAAAGGCCCCCTCGCCATGGCCGTCGTATCCAAGAAGATCCCCGCTCCCGATCTGGTACCGATCCGCCGCGCCCTGCTGTCGGTTTCCGACAAGACCGGCCTGATCGAATTCGCCAAGTGCCTCGCCAATGTCGGCGTCGAACTCGTGTCGACGGGCGGCACGGCCAAGAGCATCGCAGCCGAAGGGATCGTAGTCCGCGACGTCTCCGAACTGACCGGCTTTCCCGAGATCATGGACGGTCGCGTCAAGACGCTGCATCCATCGGTCCACGGCGCGCTGCTCGGCGTTCGAGACGATCCCGAGCACGCTGCCGCCATGGCCGAACACGGCATCGAGCCGATCGACCTCGTGGTGGTCAATCTCTACCCGTTCGAAGAGGTCCGCGATTCCGGCGCCCACTACGCCTCGATCGTCGAGAACATCGACATCGGCGGTCCAGCCATGGTCCGCGCCTCGGCCAAGAACCACGCCTATGTCGCCATCGTCACCGATCCGGCCGACTACAAGGACGTGCTCGACTCCATCGTCGCCAACAATGGCTGCCTGTCCTACGAGGCGCGCAAGAAGCTCGCCGCCAAGGCATTCGCCCGCACCGCCGCCTATGACGCCGCGATCTCCGGCTGGTTTGCCGAAGCGCTCGAAATCGACACGCCCGACTGGCGCGCATTCGGCGGCAAGCTACAGAGCGTCATGCGCTACGGCGAGAACCCGCACCAGTCGGCCGGTTTCTACCTGACAGGCGACAAGCGCCCCGGCGTTGCGACCGCAACCCAGCTGCAGGGCAAGCAGCTCTCCTACAACAACATCAACGACACCGATGCCGCCTTCGAGCTCGCCGGCGAGTTCGATCCGGTCCGTACCGCAGCGGTCGCCATCATCAAGCACGCCAACCCCTGCGGCGTCGCCGAAGGTGCCTCTCTTGCCGAGGCCTATGCCAAGGCGCTCGCCTGCGACCCGGTCTCTGCCTTCGGCGGCATCGTCGCGATGAACCGTATTCTCGACGCCGAAGCTGCCGAGGAGATCGTCAAGATCTTCACCGAGGTCATCATCGCGCCCGACGCCACGCCGGAAGCCCAGGCCATCGTCGCCGCCAAGAAAAACCTGCGCCTGCTGGTGACCGGCGGCCTGCCCGATCCTGACCGCGCCGGCCTTGCGGTCAAGTCGGTTGCCGGCGGCCTGCTCGTCCAGTCGCGCGACAACGCCATCGTCGACGCCCTCGACCTCAACGTCGTCACCAAGCGCCAGCCGACCCAGCGCGAGATCGAGGACCTGAAATTCGCCTTCCGTGTCGCCAAGCACGTCAAGTCGAACGCCATCGTCTATGCCCGCGACCTTGCCACCGCCGGCATCGGCGCCGGCCAGATGAGCCGGGTCGATTCCTCCCGCATCGCCGCGCGCAAGGCCCTCGACGCGGCAGAGGCTGCCGGCCTCGCCGAGCCGCTGACCAGGGGATCGGTCGTCGCCTCGGACGCCTTCTTCCCCTTCGCCGACGGACTGCTGTCAGCCGTCGAGGCAGGCGCCACCGCCGTCATCCAGCCGGGCGGCTCGATGCGCGACGAAGATGTCATCGCCGCCGCCGACGAGCACGGCATCGCCATGATCTTCACCGGCGTCAGGCATTTCAGGCACTGAAGCAACGTTCCTTCTCCCCTTGGGGGAGAAGGTGGATCGGCGCGAAGCGCCGAGACGGATGAGGGGTATTGGACGGAGTACTGCAGGTTCGATGCGTCCACCGCTCAGCGCGCTCGCCGCAGCTTCTCGTTTCTTCCAGCACGCTTCATCCGTCGCCTGCGGCGACACCTTCTCCCACAAGGGGAGAAGGAAGTACGCGCTTACTACACCTCGTCCGCCGGGTAAGGCGTCCGCAGCAGCACCGCCAGGCCGACGGCAAAGAAGATGATGATCATCGCCATGCCCAGGCGCGGCGAACCGCTCAACGCGGTGACGGTTGCGACCACGAAAGGCGCAACGAAGCTCGTCGCCCGGCCCGACAACGCATAGAGGCCAAAATAGCGCCCGGCCTCATCGGCCGAGACGCTGCGGGCCATGTAGGAGCGCGACGAGGCCTGCACCGGACCGAAGGCGATACCGACCAAAAGGCCGAAGGCGATGTAGGCCTTTTCCGCCGGGGTGCCGAACAGCCCGCCGGTGTCGGCGCCTGGCATCTGCCAGATACCGAACAACGTGTAGCCCGGCCCGGTCGAGACGATGCCGATGGTGGCAATCGTCAGCAGCACCAGTGAAACCACCACCACCACCTTCGAGCCGAAACCAGTGTCTAGCCTACTAGCGACGAGGCAGCCGAAGATCGCTATGACGTTGAGAATGATGCCGTAGATGCCGATCTCGGTGATGGTCCAGCCAAACATCGCTGCGGCGAACGCGCCGCCGAGCCCGAGCAGTGCATTGACGCCGTCCTGGTAGATCATGCGGGCAACAAGGAAGCGGAAGATGCCCGTGCGCTGGCGCACCTCGCCCAATGTCGATTTGAGTTCGCTCAGGCCCAGGCGCACGGCCGGGCGGATCGCAATGCCCTTGCCGCTGTCGGGCGTGAGCAGGAACATGGGCAGGATGAAGATCAGGTACCACAGCGCCGAGATCGGGCCGGTGGCACGTGCATCCTCGCCGAGTTTCGGATCGATGCCGAACAGCGGGTCGGCGCCGATGATGGTCTTGCCGGTTTCGGGCGATGCCGCCAGGAAGCCTACGACGAAGATCAGGACGATCATGCCGCCGAGATAGCCGAGGCCCCACGCTATGTTCGAAATCTTACCGATCTCGTCCTTCGACACCAGGCGCGGCATCATCGAATCGTTGAACACGATCGAGAATTCCGCCGCAACTGACGCCAGCGAAAACAGCAAAACGATCGGCACGAGCGGCGAGCCGGGTTCGGCAAACCAGAGCATGCACAGGCTTAGCACCTTGATCGTCGCGAAGAAGGCGATCCACGGCTTGCGCGGCCCGGTCTGGTCGGCGATCGAGCCGAGGACGGGCGACAGGATGGCGATGACGAAGCCCGCTGCAGCGATGCCGTAGCCCCACGCTGCCTGGCCCATGGCCGGATCGGTCGCCATGCGCGAGACGAAGTAGGGGCCGAAGATGAAGGTGGTGACCACCGTGAAGAAGGGTTGCGCCGCCCAATCGAACAGCATCCAGCCCCAGACGCCACGCCGCGGCGTACGTTGAACCACCATCGTCTCAGCCATCGTCCCTCCACGCGCGCCGCATCTGCGCGTCGTTGCGAGCTATAGCGCAGTTCGCTTGCGTGGTCCTTGAGGAAAATGCCTGCCGCGATGTGCGCGGCAGGCCGGTTTGACGAGCCACTATCGGCCCGACAGGTCGCTCATCAGGCCCGCCGCGACGGTCAGCCGTGACACGCTGATGTCACCGCCCTCGGTCAGCGCCTGCAGCCGTTCGCGGGTACGGTTGATGCGCTCGCCGCCCGCCTCGAGCCAGGCCGCGACAGGGTCGGCAGCCTTGCCGAAGCCTGTAAGGGCCGCCACCGCAATGCCGCGCCGTGCCGCCCCGATCGTGTCCGACGCCCTAGAGAGGGCCAGCCCCTCATAGTAGTCGGAGCTCGATATCGCATTGGCAGCGTCTTCGATGCGCGGGATGCGGAACGCCTCGCTGACGCCGAAGAACGACTTGGCGGCCGCGACGATATCGGCCTTGGCGGTCTTCGCCACCAACGCGATGTCGGGCACCAGTTCGCCGACTTCGAGCAGCGACAGCCGCTCGGCCAGCTTCTCCGGCGCACCCGCCGCGGCAAAGCCCGCCTTCCGCTTCTGGATGCGGTCCTGGGTGAAGGCTGGCAGCATGCCGGCGAACTTGTGCTCGAGCGCCGCGCGTGCGCCATGCAACTCGGCGATGCGGCTTGCCAGCGGGGCGTCGCCGTGGTCGTTCCTGAGGTACCAGCCGCAGGTCACAAAGAGCAGCCTGCTCACCGCCTGGTAGAGATCGAGCTGCGTCATGCCATCGACGACATTGTCCAAAGCATCGATCTCGGCATAGAGCCCCGGCAGCGCAAAGCCGTCGCGTACAACCGCAAAGACGCGCGCCACATCCGCTGCCGATCGGCCGCTTGCTTCCTGCAGGCGGTTGACGAAGGATGGTCCGCCGCGATTGACGAGATCGTTGACCAGCACGCGCGTGATGATCTCGCGGCGCAGCCGGTGGCCGCCAATCTCAGCTTCGTATTTCTTGGCCATGCGGCCGGGGAAATAGCCCATCAGGTCGTGCGCGAACTGGGCATCGTCGGGCAAGTCGCTGGCGACGATATCGGAGAACAGCACGATCTTGGCGTAGGCCAAAAGCACGCCGAGCTCGGGCCGGGTCAGCGGTTCGTTGCGCGTCTGCCGCTCGGCGAGCGCTGCCGCGCTCGGCAGGTCCTCGACCGCGCGGTCGAGCAGGCCGCGCGTTTCGAGCGCACTCATGAAGCGGCCCTGGTGCGCGATGTCCTGCATGCCGCGCCGGGCGGCGAGAGACAGCGCCAGCGTCTGCTCGTAGTTGTTGGCAAGAACCAGCCCGGCCACTTCCTCCGTCATCTCGGCAAGCAGCTTGTTGCGCGCCGGGCGCTGGAGCGAGCCGGCGCGCATCGCTGAAGCCAGTGCGATCTTGATGTTGACCTCGACGTCGGACGAGTTCACGCCGCCCGAATTGTCGATGGCGTCCGAATTGCAGCGCCCGCCCTTGAGGCCGAATTCGATGCGCGCCCTTTGCGTTGTACCGAGATTGGCGCCTTCGCCGATCACCTTGGCGCGAACCTCGCTGGCCGTAGCGCGGATCGCGTCATTGGCCCGGTCGCCGGCCTCCTGGTTGGTTTCGCCGGTCGCCCGCACATAGGTGCCGATGCCGCCGAACCACAACAGGTCGACCGGCGCCCGCAGGATGGCGCTCATGATCTCGGTCGGCGAAGCCGTGGTCTTCTCCAATCCGATCGCGGCAGCCGCCGCAGCCGGCAGGGTCACCGATTTCTGCGCCCGCGAGACGATCACGCCAGCCGCCGACAGCTTCGACTTGTCGTAGTCCTGCCAGCTCGACCGCGGCAGCGCGAACATGCGCTTGCGCTCGGCAAACGACGCCGCCATGTCGGGATCGGGATCGATGAAGATGTCGCGATGGTCGAAGGCCGCAATCAGCCGTGTCTGCTCGGAGAGCAGCATGCCATTGCCGAACACGTCGCCCGACATGTCGCCGACACCGACCACGGTGAAGGGCGAGGTCTGGATGTCGCGGTTCATCTCGCGGAAATGCCGTTTCACCGCCTCCCAGGCACCGCGCGCGGTGATGCCCATCTTCTTGTGGTCGTAGCCGGCCGAGCCGCCCGACGCGAAGGCATCGTCGAGCCAGAAGCCGTGCTTCTCGCTGATGCCGTTGGCGGTGTCCGAGAAGGTTGCCGTGCCCTTGTCGGCGGCGACAACGAAATACGGATCGTCGACATCGCGCCGCACCACGTCCTTCGGCGGCACAACCTTGTCGCCGTCGATATTGTCGGTGATCGACAACATCGAGGAGACGAAGTTGACGTAGGCCGCCCTGCCCGCCTCAAAGGTGGCATCGCGGCTGCCGCCGACCGGCAGCCGCTTGGGGAAGAAGCCGCCCTTGGCGCCGACGGGAACGATGACGGCGTTCTTGACCTGCTGCGCCTTCACCAAGCCCAGCACTTCGGTGCGATAGTCCTGCGCCCGGTCCGACCAGCGCAGGCCGCCGCGGGCCACCGCGCCGAAGCGCAGATGCACGCCCTCGACCTCGGAGCCGTAGACGAAGATCTCGCGCCAGGGCCGCGGCTCCGGCAGGCCGTCGACGCTGCGCGAGTCGAGCTTGATCGCCAGCGACTGGCCCCGCTCCTTCTTGCCGGCGACGAAATGGTTGGTCCGAAGCGACGCCTCTATCAGGTTGACGTAGCGCCGGATGATGGTGTCGTCGTCGATGTTCGGAACGGCCTCCAGCGCATCCTTGATCTTGGCCTTGAGATGCTTTGCTGTGACTAGCCCGTCCTTCTCCTGTGCCGGGTCGAGCCGGGCGAGGAACATCTGGTGCAGGCCGCGCGCGATATCGGGGTAGCGGTTGAGCGCTGCTGCGATGAAGTCCTGGCTCTGCGGAATGCCGGCCTGCTGGAGGTAGCGGCCATAGGCGCGCAGGATGACGATCTCGTTGGAGCCGAGCCCCGCCGTCTGCGCCAAAGCGTTGTAGCCGTCATTGTCGGCGTCGCCGTTCCACACCGACAGGAACACCTCCTCGAACAGCAGCCCGCCGTCGGCAAGGTCGACCGGCTGGCCGTAGGCGTTCTCCAGTTCCATGTCGTGGATGAAGATCTGGTCTTCGCCCTTTTCGCCGAACTCGAAGGTGCGCTCGCTGATGACGCGGAAGCCCATGTTCTCGAGCAGCGGCACGCGCCGCGACAGCGCCAGCGGTGCGCCGTAGTGGTAGATCTTCAGCGAAGCCTGTTCCGGCGCCTGGCCGGCGTCGCGGTAGCAGTCGATGACGATCGGATTGGCGGCGCTGATCGTGGAAATCCGCTCGGCGTCGAGCAGGGCCGCGCCCGGCGAGAAGCTGTTCTGGTAGTCCTGCGGAAAATGGTTGGCGACGCTGACCAGCGACGCGGGCGACCCCGCCTCTGCCGAAGCTTCGCGCAGCCCGTCCTCCCAGGTGGTGACGATATCGCGGATCGCCGCCTCGATCGCTGCCTGCTCGACCTTTGGCGTCTTGCCGCCGGAGCGGCCGATGATGAAGTGAACGCGCGCCAGCCCGCCTTCGGGGAAGGCCGGGTAATAGGCTGACAGACGGCCTTCGAAGACCTTCCTGAGATAGGCGCCGATCCGCTCGCGGGCGACCGAATCGTAGCGGTCGCGCGGCACGAAGACGAGGATCGAGACGAAGCGGTCGAACTGGTCGACACGGACCAGCGCCCGAACGCGCGGCCGCTCGACCAGGCCGAGGATCGCCTCGGCATGCTTGCGCAGCGCCGGCACCGCTATCTGGAAAAGCTCGTCGCGCGGATAGGATTCGAGCACGTTGATCAGTGCCTTGCCGGAATGATCGGCAGGATCGAAGCCCGACTTCTGGATCACCGCTTCGGCCTTGGAGCGCAGATAGGGGATCTTCATCACTGAGCGGGTGTAGGCCGTCGAGGTGAACAGGCCGACGATGCGCAATTCGCCCGAAAGCTGGCCCTTGGCGTCGTAGGTCTTCACGCCGATGTAGTCGAGATAGGCGCGGCGGTGCACCGCCGACTTGGCATTGGCCTTGGTGACGATCAGCGGATCGGGGCCATGCAGGAAGACGCGGATCTCGGGCGTCGTGGAGATCGCATCGACGGTGTCGCGGCGCAGCACCAGCACGTCGGGGTCGGCAAGGATGCCCAGGCCCGGCTTGTCGGCGCGCTCCAGCGTGCCGCTCTTTTCGCCGCCCGAATATTTGAACTCGCGCATGCCAAGGAAAGTGAAATTGTCGTCTCGCAGCCATTCCAGGAAGGCGATCGCCTCGGTCACCGCGTTCTTGTCGAGTGGGATCGGCGCATAGCGGAATTCCGAGATCGCCTGGTCGAGCCGGGCCAGCATGCGCTTCCAGTCGGTGACGGCGGCGCGGACTTGGCCGAGCAGCTTCTTCAGCCGTTCGCGCAGCGCTTCGGCGGCGTCCTTGCCGAGCAGCGGGATGTGCACATGGATGACGCTCAGCTTGTCGACGCCCTGGTCGCCCTTGCCGTCGCCCAGGATTTCGTCGACGCCGGTGCGACCGTGTCGCACGTGAAGGACCGGATGGGTGACGAGTACCGGCTCGCCTGCAGCCTCGGTGATCTCGCCGAGGACCGAATCGAACAGGAACGGCATGTTGTCGTTGACGACGGTTACGACAGTTACCGGCCGGCCATGGCGGATAACCCCCGCCCCGGTCTCGATGTCGATCACCGAAGATCCCTTGCGATGCTTGAGAACGGCCTGTTCGGCCAATTGGGCGGCCCGTTCCAGCATGCCGGGTTCGTAGTCCGCCACGTCCTCGGCCGGAGCGCGACCAAGCAACAGTTCGAGAATCTGGGGAGGTCTGTTGGAGGATTTCGAGGAAGATGCAGTCTTGGCGGAACTCGCCTTCGACTTCATTGGTTCGGCCATGACGCTAGTTTCTCCCGTCCCGTCACATGCTTTTGCGACTATCGTAGCAGATGGCCCGCCTTTAGCGACAAAGGTTTGACGGAACGTATGGAAAAACGCCTAGGCAATGGGCAGAAAATGCCTGAATTCTAGGCTGACGCAACGTTCGCAAGGCGCACGCCACCGACATGTTGCCGAAACAGTTGTCATTACCTCACGGCAATCGCGGCGGCGGCCCCGGCCATCGTCGTCGCACTCACCCGATTGGCGATTCGCATCGCCTGCTGGCTCCTCAAAAGCTTGCGCGCGTGCGCGGCCGCAAACACCCAACAAAGGTCGATGGCGACCAGCACGGCCGCCATGGTCAGCGTCAGTTCCAGCCAGCCGACAACAGTGACGGAAGCGAGGTCGATGATGGTCGGCAGCAAAGCGAGGTAGAACATCATAATCTTGGGGTTGCCCAGCGTCACCGCCATGCCGGCGGCAAATAGCCTGACGGCTGAATCCTGGCGCGGCATCTCGCCTTCACGCGCCTCGACCGGTGCTGTCCACATCTTCCAGGCAAGATAGACGAGATAGGCGACGCCGAGCCATTTCACGACCACGAAGGCCAGGTGGAAAGATTGCGCCACGAAGGCGAGCCCGAACACCGCCAGCGACAGCCAGATCGCCTCGCCGATCCACATCGCCACCAGAAACGGCAGCACGTCGCGGAACCCCTTGGAGATCACCCGTGCAACCAGGGCGGCGATCGACGGTCCGGGCGAACCCGCGGCGACAAGCAGCGCACCGGCAAAGATCAGAAGCGACGTCGGTTCCATCGTCTTTCCCTCAAACTGGCAGCCAGAGCTTATGGCAACGAGCGGAACTTGCAACTGGCGGACGATGGCCGGCCGTAATGGCGCAACTTGATAGAGGGGGACGCCAGGAGGTCTTGCTCGCGACAAGCTTCGGGCGGATGGTTCGTCCTGCGCTGGCAAGATGCCGGGTGGCCGGCCTGTCGGCACGCCACGGGAGATAGATCATGGCCAAGTTTCTCTTCGTCTATCACGGCGGTACGATACCGCAGACCGAAGAAGAAGGCGCAAAGGTGATGAAAGCCTGGATGGACTGGTTCGCCGGTTTGGGTGCCGCCGTCGTCGACGGCGGTGCACCGGTCGGCAAATCCCAGACGGTCGCCGCCAACGGCGCGGTCAGTAATGACGGCGGCGCCAATCCGGTGAGCGGCTATTCGGTGTTCGACGCGAAAGATGCCGCCGACGCCGCGCGCATCGCCAAGGGTTGCCCGATCCTTGCGGCCGGCGGTTCTGTCGAGGTGGCGCCGATCATCGAGATGTGACGCTGGACGCAATCTATCCTGCAAACAAAAAAGGGCGCCTCCAGTGGAGACGCCCTTTTTGATCAAATCTGGTGGCTTACGCCGCGCCCTTCGACTTTTCGAAGCGCTTGCGCTCGTTCGGGTCGAGATAGAGCTTGCGCAGGCGGATGGTCTTCGGCGTCACCTCGACCAACTCGTCGTCCTGGATCCAGGCCAGAGCGCGCTCGAGCGTCATGCGGATCGGCGGCGTCAGGCGCACTGCTTCATCCTTGCCGGCGGCGCGGATGTTGGTCAGCTTCTTGCCCTTCAGCACGTTGACCTCGAGGTCGTTGTCACGGCTGTGGATGCCGATGATCATGCCCTGATAGACCTTGACGCCGGCATCGATGACCATCGGGCCGCGATCTTCGAGGTTCCACATCGCGAATGCCACCGACTCGCCCTGATCGTTGGAGATCAGGACACCATTGGTGCGGCCTGGCAGCTCGCCCTTGTAGGCCTGATAGGAGTGGAACAGGCGGTTCATGACAGCCGTGCCACGCGTATCGGTCAAAAGCTCGGACTGGTAGCCGATCAGGCCGCGCGTCGGCGCGTGGAACACCAGGCGCTGGCGGTTGCCGCCCGAAGGACGCAGCTCGACCATCTCGGCCTTGCGCTCCGACATCTTCTGCACGACGATACCGGCATGCTCCTCGTCGACGTCGATGACGACTTCTTCGACGGGCTCGAGCAGTTCGCCGTTCTCGTCCTTCTGCATGACCACGCGCGGACGCGACACTGCAAGCTCGAAGCCTTCGCGGCGCATCGTTTCGATCAGCACCGCGAGCTGCAATTCGCCACGGCCGGAAACGAAGAATGAGTCCTTGTCAGGCGATTCCTCGATCTTGAGTGCGACGTTGCCTTCGGCTTCCTTGAGCAGGCGGTCGCGGATGACGCGGCTGGTCACCTTGTCGCCCTCGGTGCCGGCCAGCGGCGAGTCGTTGACGATGAACGACATGGTGACGGTCGGCGGGTCGATCGGCTGGGCGGCCATCGGCGCGTTCACTGACGGATCGCAGAAGGTGTCGGCCACGGTGCCCTTCGAAAGACCGGCAATGGCGACGATGTCGCCTGCATGGGCTTCTTCGATCGGCTGACGCTCGATGCCGCGGAAGGCGAGGATCTTGGTGACGCGGCCGTTTTCCAGCAGCGTGCCGTCATGGTGCAGCACCTTGACCGCCTGGTTGGGCTTCAGCGTGCCCGCCGCGATACGGCCGGTGATGATGCGGCCGAGGAACGGATTGGCCTCGAGAATGGTGCCGATCATGCGGAACGGGCCGGGGTTAACCGTCGGCGCCGGAACATGCTTGAGCACGAGATCGAACAGCGGCGCCAGGCCCTGGTCCTTGGGGCCTTCCGGATTCTCGGAAACCCAGCCATCGCGGCCCGAACCGTAGAGGATCGGGAAGTCGAGCTGCTCGTCGGTGGCGTCGAGCGCTGCGAAGAGGTCGAACACCTCGTTGATGACTTCCTGGTGGCGGGCGTCGGGGCGGTCGATCTTGTTGATCACCACGATCGGACGGAGGCCGACCTTGAGCGCCTTGCCGACCACGAACTTGGTCTGCGGCATCGGGCCTTCGGCAGCGTCGACCAGAACGATGGCGCTGTCGACCATCGACAGGATGCGCTCGACCTCGCCGCCGAAATCGGCGTGGCCCGGCGTATCGACGATGTTGATGCGGGTATCCTTCCAGTCGACCGAGGTCGCCTTGGCCAGAATGGTGATGCCACGTTCTTTTTCGATGTCGCCCGAATCCATCGCGCGCTCGGCGACGCGCTGATTTTCACGGAACGAACCGGATTGCTTGAGAAGCGCATCGACCAGGGTTGTTTTGCCATGGTCGACGTGCGCGATGATCGCGATATTGCGGAGGTTCATATGTCTACTCGGGAGCGTTGCGGGCACTGCCTGACGACGCGCCGCGTTTCGTGTGGCCGGGCTCTTACAGCTTTTTTCGCAAATGCGAAAGGGGGGCGGACAAATCGACTGATTTTCCGTGCCCCCGCAAGGTTACAAAATGTCGCCCCAGTCGACCCGGCGCGCCGTCTTGAACAGCTCGCCGTCGCGCTTGGTCAAAAGCTTCTCCTCCACCGAACCGTTGGCCTGGCAGAGTTTGAGCTGGACCTTCCCCGACCCGCCGCGCGCCGGCGCCAGCACCCGGGCGGCAAAGGGTTCAACTGGCGCCCGTGAAGCTGCAAGGAAGATGTATTTCTCGTCTTCCCACGGCACGTCGCCGCGCTTGGTCAGGCGATGCAGGCGCGAGCGCGCCACGCGCCGCGAAAAATGGCACCAGTCGGGCTCGACGATCGGGCAGGTCTGGCTGTGCGGGCAAGGCGCCACCAGATGTGCTCCCAGCTCGATGAGCCGCGACCGCACCACCATCATGCGCCGCCAGCCGGCCGGCGTGCCCGGCTCCACGATCACCAGCAGTCCCGATGCGGCAGCCCAAAGCCGCTCGACCAACGCAAGCCCTTCCGCGGCCGACAGCTCGTCCAGCACATAGGCCAAGGTGACGAGATCGGCTTTTTCCGCCTCGAAGCTCTTGGAGGCATCTGCCGCGCGCCATTCGACCTTATCGACGCCTGAATGTGCGGAAAGCTCCGCGCCGACCTTCCGGATCGACTGGCTGGCCTCCAGCATGAGGGCTTGCGATAGCGAAGGCCAGCAATCCGAAACTGCCCAAAGTGCCGTTCCCGGTCCGGCACCGACATCGAGCAGGCTTTTCGGCGCGAACTCCGGCACCAACTCAGCCGCGCTCTCGAGGCTCGCCCGCACGGCGGCAAAGGTCGCCGGCAGCCGTGTCGCCAGATAGGCGCGCGCAAACATCTCGTCGGACAGGTGCAGGCGCCCATCGCGCGTCTCGGCACGATAGCGCAAGGACAGCGTGTCGGCGGCGCGCTGCAACTCGGCGAGCGGCACGCCTTCCAGTGCACGGTCGACCGCCGCCCGCAATGTTGCTGGTAGTTCCATCTGCCTTCGGGATCCGCGTTAGCTCAGGAGATTCAGGTCAGGCCGCGCTTTTCCATCATCGCTTCGGGCGACGGCATCTTGCCGCGGAAGGCCTTGTAGAGTTCTTCCGGGTCGGCCGAGCCGCCGGCCGAATAGATGTGCTTGCGCAGCTTTTCGGCCATCGCCGGATTGAAGGCGTCACCCGTCTCCTCGAAAGCGGCGAAAGCGTCGGCATCGAGCACTTCCGACCACATGTAGGAGTAGTAACCGGCCGAATAGCCCTCGCCCGAGAACACATGCAGGAAGTGCGGCGTGCGGTGGCGCATGACGATGGCTTCGGGCATGCCGAGCTTTTCCAGCGTCTCCGCCTCGAAGGCCGCGGGCTCCGCCGGCGCATCGGGACGCGCGTGATAAGCCATGTCGACCAGCGCCGACGAGGTGAACTCTACGGTGGCGAAGCCGGCGCCGAACGTCTTGGCCGCCAACATCTTGTCGAGCAGTTTCTTCGGCATCGCTTTGCCGGTCTTGTAGTGCAGCGCGTGCTTTTCGAGCACCGCCGGCACTGTCAGCCAGTGTTCGTAGAGCTGCGACGGCAGCTCGACGAAGTCGCGGCTGACCGAGGTGCCCGACACCGACGGCCAGGTGACGTCGGTGAGCATGCCGTGCAGCGCGTGGCCGAACTCGTGGAACAGCGTCTTGGCCTCGTCGAGCGACAGCAGCGCCGGCTCGCCTGCCGCCGGCTTGGCGAAGTTCATGATGTTGTAGATGACGGGCGTCGAGCCCTTGCCTAGCCTGTGGCCCGATTGCAACGAACTCATCCAGGCGCCGGAACGCTTCGACTGCCGCGCGAAATAGTCGGCCAGAAACAGGCCACGCTTGCTGCCGTCGGCGTTGAACACCTCGAAAATCCGGGCATCCGGGTGCCAGGCGGCAATGCCCGGCTTTTCCTTGAAGGTGACGCCGAACAGCCGCGTCGCCACGTCGAAGCAGGCGTCGATGATCTTTTCGAGTTGGAGATAGGGCTTCAGTTCGGCCTCGTCGAAGGCATATTTCTCCGCCCGCAGCTTCTCCTGGTAGAAGCGCCAGTCCCAGGCGGCGAGCTTGTCGTTGCTGCCAGCCGCTGCCGCCAGCCGCTGCAGTTCGGCCTCGTCCGCGGCAGCCTTCTCGCGCGCCTTGTTCCAGACAGGCTCGAGCAGTTCCATCACCGCCTTCGGCGTCTTGGCCATGGTGTCGTCGAGCTTCAGCGCCGCATAGTTGTCGTAACCCAGCAGCTTCGCCTTTTCAGCGCGAAGGCGAAGCGTATCGCGCACCACGCCGGCATTGTCGGTCGCACCGCCGGTTTCGCCACGTCCGGCAAACGCCCTGAAGGCCTTTTCACGCAGGTCGCGCCGCTCGGAGAAGGTGGTGAAGGGCTCATAGATCGAGCGCGACAGGGTGACGGCATATTTGCCCTTCTGGCCGCGCGTCTCGGCAGCCTGGGCCATCGCGCCGCGCACGAATTCGGGCAAGCCGGCAAGATCCTCCTCGTCGAGGAACAGCACCCATTCCTTTTCGTCGGCAAGCACGTTCTGGCCGAACTTGGCGCCGAGCGACGCCAGTTCCTCCTGGATGGCGGCCAGCCGCTTCTTGCCCTCGGGGTCGAGCTTGGCGCCGGAGCGGACAAAACCCTTCCAGGTCTTTTCGAGCACCCGCAGCGTCTCGGCATCGAGACCGAGCGCCGCCCGGCGGGCGTAGAGATCGTCAATGCGGGCGAACAGCTTCTCGTTCATCGAGATGGCCGAGAAGTGGCGGGCCATCTTCGGCGAGATCTCGCGCTCCATCGCCTGGATCGCATCGTTGGTATGGGCACCGGCCCGGCACCAGAAGATCGACGAGACACGGTCGAGCGCGACGCCTGCCAACTCCAGCGCCTCGAGCGTGTTGGCAACCGTTGCCGGTTCGGCGTTGGCCGCGATCGCGTCGACCTCTGCGGCATGCGCCGCAAGTGCCGTGTCGAACACAGGCCCGAAATCGCCGTCCTCGATCCTGGTGAAATCCGGCAGGCCAAGCGGCCCGGCCCAATGGGTCAGCGGATGACGCGCGAGATCGATTTTTGGGCTGACGGACATGGAATGGCTTCCTCGATTGGCATTCGGTGCGGACGCTTCGATGTAGGGCCGGACCGGAAGCTGCGCAACCGCATTGACTCGCCGCCCATGGTAAACTAAGCAAGCCATATAATAAGGATTGCTTATTAATATGCCCGCCAGCAGCGAAACAGACACGTTCGGCTTCATCGTCAACGACCTGTCGCGCATCATCCGCGCCGAGATGGACCGCCGTACCGGAGAAGCGGGCCTTGGCCTGACCACCGGCGAGGGCCGCGTCCTGTTCAATGTCCGCCGTGCCGGCCCGATCCGCCAGACCGCTCTCGCCGAGCGTCTCGGCATCGAGGCGATGACGCTGAGCGGTCTTGTCGACCGGCTCGAAGGCAAGGGGTATGTCGCGCGCCAGCCCGACCCGGCCGATCGCCGCGCCAAGCTCGTGACGCTGACCGACGCGGGCGCAGCCGTTGTTGCGCAGATCGAACCCATCGCCGCCGGCATCCGCAGCGACGCGGCGCAGGGTATCGATCCCGACGACTGGCAGCGCCTTCTCGTTGCCCTCAGGGCTGCCCGCGCCAATCTGCTGACCTCCCGCTCCGAAGCCCAGTCGACCGAAAGCACGGCGGCATGAACATGCGTCCCGACGTTGCCGCTGCTGCCGAACCGCTGGAAGCCGCCCCCGCTCCGATCATGAGCGAACGCCGGGTTTCCCTGATCGGCGGCCTGATGGTCGCCATCGGCCCGATCTCGCTCGCGCTCTTCACCCCGGCCATGCCCGAGATCGTCCAGGCCTTCGGCACCACCGAGGCGGCGGTCAAGATGACCCTGTCGCTCTATTTCGGCGGCTTCGCCTTCGCCCAGCTCGTCTGTGGCCCGCTTTCCGACGGTTTCGGCCGCCGTCCGATCACCCTCGTCTTCATGGCGATCTATCTCGCCGCATCGGTGCTTGCACTGGTCGCGCCCAACATCGAGACACTGGTCGCCGCACGCTTCCTCCAAGGCGTTGGTGCCGCAGTCGGCGTTTCGGTGGCGCGCGCGGTGGTCCGCGACGTCTTCACCAGCGAGCGCTCTGCCCGCATCATGAACATGATCGGCATATTGCTGGCGCTCGGCCCCGCAATCGCCCCGACACTGGGCGGCCTGACCATGGAATTCTTCGGCTGGCACGCCATCTTCATCGTCATGGTGCTGCTCGGCATCGTCGTCATGCTGGTCGCCATCTTCGCCCTGCGCGAAACGGTGACGCGCGATCTCGGCCGCATCCGCCCGGCAGCACTCGCGAGTTCCTACGGCTCGCTGCTGCGCAGCCCCTACTTCGTCCTGTGCAGCCTGGTCATCGCCGGAACCTCCGGTGCGATCTATACGCAAGCGACGGTGCTTGCCTTCATCCTGATGGACCGTGTCGGCCTGACCGCCACCCAGTTCGGCGTCGGCATGCTGATGCAGACGGCAAACTTCATGGCTGGTGCCCTGATCATGCGCAGGCTGATGCCGCGCTACGGGGCGGCACGCATGGTGCCGGTTGGCCTGTTCTTCGTCGCCGTCGGCTCGATTGCCATGGCCATCGTGCTCAGGACCTACGAACCCACTTTCCTGCGCGTCATGGTTCCGGTCGGCATCTACGCCTTCGGCATTGCCATGGTCATGCCGGCCATGATGACGGCAGCCCTTGCTCCGTTCCCCAGCAATGCCGGCGCTGCCTCGGCGATGATGGGCTTTTTCCAGATGGGTGCGGGTATGGTCGGCGGCGCTGCCGCAGCCTGGATGGGCGATCCGGTCAACGCGCTGGCCACCGTCATTCCGCTGATGGGCCTCACTGCCATCCTGTCATGGTTGACCTGGCGCCGGCTGCCCGAGCCGGCGCTGATGACCCGCCTGAAATAGCCTCAGAACCCGTCACAATTCTCGCCGATGGTCATCTGCGTGTTGGCGACGATGAGGTCGTCCTTGGTGGTGAAGGTCTCGCGCATCGTCATGTCGTTGTTGGGGAAGTCGTAGCAGGTGCGCACGGCCACCGTGTCGCCCATCTCCGCTTCGATCTTGTGGCGGATCGTGGCGCCCTTCACGGCCGACTGCCACTCGTCCATCGAGGCGAGAAATTCCTGCTTGCTCTGGGTCACGCCGATGTCGTCGAGCCGGATCGTGGCATTCTCGGCCAGCAGCTCCGAAAGGGCCGCCCCGTCAGCCTTGAGCAGCGCCGCATACCAGCGGTCGACGATGCTCTCCTGCGCAACCGCACTGACAGTTACCAGCAACGCCAGGGCCGCCGCCATCGCACGAATGGGTCTCATCGCACGCCTCCGTGTCGGATGACGGCATTAAACCCAGATCGCGACAGGAATGCCATGGCTATCCCGCCCGGGCGGCGACGGAAAACTCACCGTTTCTCCGCGCCGATGCCGCTCGGCAATCAGCATCATCGCGCAGGCGTCGAGGAAATCGTCTGTCGCCGCCCCGCGCGGCGGCGCCTGATCGAGAAAACTGCGCTCATGACCGCAGCGTGCCAGCAACGTCTTGCGCTCTGCCATGCCGGCGGGATTGACGCTGCCCTTGATCTTCTTCGGCAGGCCCATCGCCTGTCCGCCGTTCAGCCGCCAGAACGCCACCTCAGGATGCGATTCGATCACCCGCCCGCGCAGTTGCGGCCGGGCGATCATCAGCGCATCGATCTCGCGGATCTTGGAAAAGATACCGAACGCCTGGATCGACACGCCGCGCGGCGGCTCCGACGTTTGCATCGCCACGTCGCTCGACCGGCGATGGGCGGCATACCAGGCCTCGATATCGGTGAAGGCTGCCGCCTCGGCATGGACCGCCGCCCTCGACGGAATCGAAAACACGCTCGATTGCCTTTGACCCAGCAACGGTCGCACCAGCGCCTCCGGCCCACGCCCGCCCTTGGTCGTGAAATCGGGCAGGCCGATCGGCATGTCGACCGACACCACAGTGTCATCGGGCATCGCCGCCAGCAATTCTGCGAAGCTACCGAAGACTTGAGCGTACGTCCCGGCGTCGTTGCGGATCACCGCGATCCAGCCGGCCTTGCAGCCGTCGACGCCGGCAATCGTCACGCCTTGCGGCTCCTGGAGGGGTGGATCAGCGTGCGCAATTCGACCATCGCCATCGGATGCGACAGGCTCTGCGCGTCGGTTTCGAGCTGCAGTTCGTCACCGCCGCGCTTCGACGTGCGGGCGAGAATCTCATAGACTGAAGCAGTGGTAGATTGCAGCGCCTTGGCCGCCGGCTGGCCGGCCAGCAGTCGCGCCAGGAACACGGCGGCGCTCAGGTCGCCAAGCCCGTTCGGAGGCCGTTCGACAGTGCGATGTTCGGCCAGTAGCGCCTGTGTCTGCGTGACCAGCAGGTTGCCGGTGCCGCCAGCCATCATCGCCGGGGCCGAAGTCACCAGCATGGTCGGAGGCGGTGCCGCCAGCGCTGCCGCCATCGTCGCCCGCATGTCGTCGAGCTTGGTGCCAGTCAGCCATTCCAGTTCATAGCGGTTGGGCGTGGCTATGTCGGCCAGCGGCAGCAGCCGGTCGCGAATGCCGGACGCCAGCGCCTCTGCGACGTAGAGCCCGCCGGAATCGCCGATGACGGGATCGCAGACGTAAAGCGCCTTCGGGTTCTTCGCTTTCACCGTCTCGACCAGCGAGGCCACCGCCTCTACCTGGCCGGCTTCGCCGAGATAGCCGGAAAGCACCGCCGTCACCTCGCCCAGCCACGGTGCCCGTTCGAGATCGGCCATGAAGGCGGAAAACTGTTCGGTCGGCGGCACGATGCGCGTAGCCCGGCCATGGCCGGGATGCCACGGCAGCATGACGGTCGGCACCGCCCAGACCGGGTGCCCCAGCGTTTCCAGCGCGAACACCGCCGCACGGTTGCCCACCGAGCCGCGCGCGACATGGCTCGACACGACGATCACCGCGCGTGGCGCGGCTGTCTCGGCTTGAATTGTCATGAAGTCATCCGCCTCGAACGAGATAGTTGATCAGCCACAGCACCAGGCCAACCGTCAGCACGAAGCCGAGGATGCGGCCGATACGCGTTCCCAGATGCTCGATCGGGTCGGCCTTGTCGACATCGGCGGCTGCGAGATGATTGCGCATCTCGTCGGCCTTGCGCGCCACGAAGGAGGCGCCGCCGGGATCGCTCTCGCGCGCGATGCGGTCGAGGATGCGGCGGGATTCCTTTTCGCCGTCGCTGTCTCTCGGCGAAGCCATCGTCAAAACTCTCCCGGCATCATCGCCATGGCGCGAACGGTTTTCTCCGCGCATGTTTGTGATAATGCTGTGCTATCAGTCGCTTTGTCGAGGGGACATTCCAATGCAGATGCAAGCTTCGCCGGCACTTCCTTCTTTCCGCCTTCTCCCGGCGTTTCTCGTTTTGATGCTTGTCGTGCCGTTCCTGTCGGCCTGCGGCTACAACACCATCCCGACCCAGGAAGAGCAGGCCAAGGCCGCATGGAGCGAGGTGCTAAACCAATATCAGCGCCGCGCCGACCTCATCCCTAACCTGGTCGAAACGGTGAAGGGCTACGCCTCGCATGAAAAGGATGTGCTCGAAGGCGTCGTCGAGGCCCGCGCCAAGGCCACCCAGGTCACCGTCACGCCCGAGACGCTGACCGACCCCAATGCCTTCAAGGCCTTCCAGGAAAACCAGGCCGGCCTGACCAGCGCGCTGTCGCGCCTGCTCGCCGTCGTCGAGAACTACCCCGACCTCAAGGCCAACCAGAGCTTCCTCGCCTTGCAGGCGCAGCTCGAAGGCACCGAAAACCGCATCGCCGTTGCCCGCCGCGACTACATTGAGACCGTTCGCGTCTACAACACCTCGCTCAAGACCTTCCCGGCGATGCTTTGGAACACCTTCTGGTTCCGCAACGAGCCGTTCCAGAACTTCACCGTCGCCGAAGACAAGCTTGAGGCGCCCAAGGTCAACTTCGGCACCAAGCAGGGCGGGTGAGGACGATAAGCATCGCTGGACCTCTCCGGTAAAGTTGCAGAAATGATCTTGAGCGCGGGCGTCTGGTCACCCCCCTCTGGCCGGCCGGCCATCTCCCCCGCAAGGAGAGAGATTGGCAGCGTCGGCTGTGACGCTGACCTTTCAAATTTTTTGATTGGCGCGGGCCGTGCGGCCGGCTGATCTCTCCCCTTGCGGGGGAGATGGCCGGCCGGCCAGAGGGGGGTGCTCAGACACGTCCTTGCCCTTGCTGCCCTCGTTCTTCTCTTGTGGGTTCCAGTAACCGCCGTCGCCGCCGAGTTACCCGCCCTCACCGGTCGCGTCGTCGACGATGCCGGCATCATCGATGCCGCCACCGAGGCCGAACTTGTCCAGAAGCTCCAGGCTTTCGAGCAGAAGTCTTCCGACCAGATCGTCGTCGCCACCATCCCCAGCCTCGACGGCGAGGAAATCGAGCCCTACGCCAACCGCCTGTTCCGCGCCTGGAAGCTCGGCCAGGCCGGCGAGGACAACGGCGTGCTGCTGCTCGTCGCGCCCAACGACCGGCGCATGCGCATCGAGGTCGGCTATGGCCTCGAAGGCGTGCTGACCGACCTGCACACCAAGCTGATCATCGAAAACACCATGGTGCCGGCCTTTCGCGGTGGCGATTTCTCCGGCGGCATCTCCAGCGCCGTCGACGATATCGTCATGGTGGTCGAGGGTGAAGGTGCCGAGCTCGAGGCGCGGGCAAAACGCAACGAGCAGACCGGCCTGTCGGGCATGAGCGAAGACGACATCATCTTTTTCGTCTTCATCGCACTGTGGGCAGCTTTGTTCTTTGGCGGCATGGCCATGGCCATCTTGCCGCGCATCTATGGCCGCAAGCTGGGTCCTGGCCGCTACGAATGGCTGGGCATGACCTTCAACTACAACCAGCGCTCCGGCTCCTCGTCTCGCGGTAGCTGGACGTCGGGCGGAGGTGGCTGGTCTTCGGGCGGCGGTGGCGGCGGATGGTCGTCGGGTGGGGGCGGCTTTTCCGGTGGCGGTGGCTCCTCCGGCGGCGGCGGCTCTTCGGGAAGCTGGTAGGACGAAATGGCTGAAGCTACCCTCAATTCCGGCGACCATGAACGCATCGCAGCGGCTATCCGTGCTGCCGAAGCCGAAACGTCGGGAGAGATCTACTGCGTCGTCGCCCGCCGCAGCGACGGCTATTTCTTCGCCGCGGCCTTCGCCGTCACTTTGGGCATCCTTCTCGTCAGCCTCGCGGCGGCTTTCGCGCTCGAATATTGGTGGGTCGCGGTCCGGCTGCCGCACTTCGTCGTCGTCCAGTTGCTGGCGGTCGCCGCCGCCTGCGCATTGCTGTGGTGGTTGCCCGGCTTGCGCCTCTGGCTGGTGCCGCGCCGGCTGCTCTGGCGCGCGGCCCATGCCAATGCGCTCAGGCAGTTCCTCGCCCGCAACGTTCATCTGACCAGCGAACGCACCGGCGTGCTGATCTTCGTTTCGCTTGCCGAGCGCTATGCCGAAGTCGTCGCCGACGCCGGCATCAACGCCAAGGTGCCGCAGGACACCTGGGACGGCATCGTCCGCGATCTCACCACCCAAGCCCGCGACAACCGCCTCGCCGACGGTTTCGTTGCGGCCATCGCCACTGTCGGCGGCCTGCTGTCCCGGCATTTCCCCGTGTCGACAACCGACGTCAACGAACTCGACGACCACCTCGTCGAAATCTGACGCGTCCGGCGTCAAGCGCCGACTGCTGAGTCCATTCGGACACACTGGGCGCCGATCTCGTTCCCAATCCTGTGAAAGGCCGGCCAGCGCGTCGGCGGACTCTTTGCAACGGCCGAAACGCGGTTTATGGTTAAGAAACTATGAACACGCTGACAATCGACATCAGGAAGGCCGAGCCCCGCGACGCGGATGCCATCGCCGAAGTGCATCACGAAGCTTGGCGCGGCGCCTACTCCGGTATCATCCCGCACCGCGCCCTGACCGCCATGATCAACCGCCGTGGCGGCGAATGGTGGGCCAACGCGATCCGTCGCGCCGCCACCGTTTTGGTCATCGAAATCGGCGGCAAGATTGCCGGCTATGCCACGCTCGGCCGCAACCGCGCCCGCGAACTCAAGCAGCAGGGCGAGATCTACGAACTCTACCTGCGCCCCGAATGCCAGGGCATCGGCCTCGGCAGCCGCCTGTTTGCTGCTGCCCGCCAGCGCCTCGCCGACCACGGCCTCAAGGGCATGGTGGTCTGGGCGCTCGAGGAAAACGAGAACGCCTTGTCCTTCTATGCCGGTGCCGGCGGCCGCGACATCGCCGAGGGCGTCGAAGTCTTCGACCAGAAAGCGCTGAAGAAAGTCGCGTTCGTCTGGGAGTGACCCCGGCGCGGCAGGCTTGTTGGGCCCGCCACTGACCTTTGGTCGAATCAATATTGCATTGCACACGCGGCCCAACGCGTTTATCGGGAGGCACCTTTAATCTGGAGCTTCCCTCATGCGCATCGATGCAATCGCGATCGGCAAGAATCCACCCGAAGACGTCAACGTGATCGTCGAGGTGCCCGTTGGCGGGCAGCCGATCAAGTATGAGATGGACAAGGAAGCCGGCACGCTGGTGGTCGACCGTTTCCTCTACACCCCGATGCACTATCCGGGTAACTACGGCTTCGTGCCGCATACGCTTTCCGGCGACGGCGATCCGATCGACGTGCTGGTCTGCAACACCCGCCAGCTGATCCCCGGCTGCGTCATCAATGTGCGCCCGATCGGTGTGCTGGTGATGGAAGACAATGCCGGCCAGGACGAGAAGGTCATCGCCGTGCCCTCGCCCAAGCTGACCCGCCGCTACGAGGACGTGTTCGAATACACCGACCTGCCCGAGATCACGCTCAAGCAGATCGAGCACTTCTTTGCGCACTACAAGGATCTCGAGCCCGGCAAGTGGGTCAAGATCGAAGGCTGGCACGATGCCGCCTACGCCAAGAAGATGATCGTCGAGGCGATCGAGCGCGCCAAGCAGAAGGCCTGAGGCCTTTCGCTCCGAGCCGTAGCCGATCAAATCCCGGGCGCGGGTGGTCCAGCCGTCCGCGCCTTAATTCGCCGCCTTGTCGACCGAGATGAATTCGGGAATGAGCTCGCCGATGAGCACGCGCTCATCGGCCCCGCAGGCAAAATCGCGGGCCTGCTCGTCGGCGATCTTGCGTGCCAGGTCGTTGGCATTGGGCTTTCCTGTCGCCAGCACCAGCCCGACCGCGCAGCCATCCGCCTTGCCCGGCTGGCCGACCTTCGCCACCACCAGCACTTCGATCTGCTTGGCCTCGCTGGCTTCGTCCTGCACGTACCAGCGGTGAATGGTCGCGAACGGCACCGACAGCCCGTCATGACTTGAGATGCGCCATTCGATCTTGCCGCCGGTCGAGTTGAAGGTGCCGAAGCTCTGCCACGGCACGCCGTCGAGCTTGGCGGGCGGGAAGCCGTAGAACATCGACACCCTGAGATCGCCGGTGAACATCAGCACCGGATATCCGCGATATCCGGGACAGGCGAAATTGGCGAAATCGCCATCGTCGGCCCCGGCCTTCTCGTAGGTGACGCAATCCTGCTCGGCCCTGATCTCGGTATAGGCGCTCGAGATTTCTTCCGCCGCCGCCATGTGCCACGGCACCACCAGCGCGATTGCGAGAACCAGCCTGCGCATCTTAGCCTCCCCGGGGATGGGCGATGGCCACATCGGCCCCGCCGGCGGCGTCACGCCGCTGGCCGCGAGTATGCCGCGCGGCAGCCCTTCGATCCAGAGATCTCAGTCTTTTCGTCCCGCCAGCCGGGCGAGCCTGGGTTCGAGGTCGCCCGGCGTACCGGCAACCCGCACCGTCTTCAGCCGAGAGGTACCACCGGCAATCACCGCGATCGATTTCTTGGGCATGTCGAGCGACGCAGCCAACAGCTTTTCCAGCGCGGAATTGGCCTCGCCCTTTTCGGGCACGGCGCGTACGCGCGCCGAAAGACGGCTGCGCCTGTCGGCGGTCGTCTCGATACCTTCGACCGCATCCTTCGCGGCACGCGGCGTCAGCCGCACGAACAACTCGACACCGTCACGGCATTCCCTGAAGAAGCCGGACACCGCCGGTTGCTCAGATGACGAGCGGCAGCACGGTGGTCAGGATGAACTGGCGCACGAAGAACAGCAGCAGCAAAAGGATGATCGGCGAAATGTCGATGCCGCCAAGATCGGGCATGAAGCGGCGGATCGGCTTCAGCGCCGGCTCGGTCAGGCGGAACAGCATGTTGCCGATGGTGCCGACGAACTGGTTGCGCGAGTTGACGACGTTGAAGGCATAGAGCCAGGAGAAGATCGCCGAGGCGATGATGATCCACCAGTAAAGGTCGAGGGCCAGAACGATCGTCTGAATGAGGGCGAGCATGCCGTTCTCCAATGTGTTGCCGACATTTAGCCATTGCACGCTTTTGCGGCAAGCCCCGGTCGTCTGGCCGCATCGATCGAGGCGCCGAGGTCGAGCGAATGCGCCGCGAAGGATCAGGCCTGAGCAAGACCACGGAGCAAAGGTCCTCCCGGCGAAGGATGAATGCCGGCGCTGGAAAGGACCTGGTCAAGCAACGGGAGCAAAGCCTTGCGATTGCCACCACGGTTGGTGGCGCAGGCCATGTCGCCCCTGCGTCACGTGCCGCTTGACAGAAGCCGCGCGCAGCCAATAAATGCGGCCATCCGCTGGACGGGGCTGTAGCTCAGCTGGGAGAGCGCGTCGTTCGCAATGACGAGGTCAGGAGTTCGATCCTCCTCAGCTCCACCAGCGGATTGTCCTACCAAATTGATTTTGCTGCGCCTTTTGAAAAACCCGCGCCCGCTCCCCACTTTCTTCCCCACTTAACCAAGTTGCAGCACCGCAGTTGAAGCCCGAAGCCGGGTGAACTAGATTTCCTGACGAAAGGCCCGTTCTGGAATGCCTTTCCTAGCCAGGGGTGCAGGCAAATGTTGCGTCGTGGCTTTCTCGTGCTTGGGGCTTTGGCCGCCCTCGCACTCCCCGCTCATGCAGAGGATTGCCGGTGGTATGTCCACGAGACAGACCCGGATTCATGGATACAGGACAACGGCGCCGATTTGTTAGTGCACTTCCCTGGTGATGGCGCTGCGAGCTTTCAATTCATCGTCTTTGGGGTTGAGGGCCTTCCTAACGTGAAGCGGGCTTCATTTACCGATCCACACGGCGCCGGGAACCCCTCAACGTTCCATTTCCGGTTTGCCGAGGTGAATGGGCGCAAGGCGATGATAGCGGACATGGCGTTCTACTATCAGGCATGCGAACAGCCCAAGCCGCCTACGCTCCCGCCCGCATAGGTCGTTCTACCCGCCGGGACGAAACCTGCCCAGTCTTCGAACTGTCGGCTTTGGCTTTGCGGGCTGCACGCTTCTCGCTCGACTGCTTCAGCCTTTCGCTTTGACGCTTCGCTAGTATTTCCTGAATGTCGTACACCCTGTGCGCGGGTGGCTTAGCTGTGTGTCTCTGACCCAATCTGCTGACAGGCGGGCCTGCAATCCTTCTTCTCTCTGCTTTGAACGCCTCGATGTCGGACGGCTCATACCGCCTAGCCTCGCGCTTTCCCCGCCCAACATCGATGTACGGGATTGCGCCATCTGCGGTTAGGTCGCGCAACTGGCGGCCCGATATGCCGAGTTCGATTGCGGCTTGTGCTGGGGTCATCAAGGGCATGAGCGCGCCGTACCGCTTCAGTATGATGTGCAGTTGACCGAATTTCCGAAGCGATTGCAGGAGGTAAATCGTGGGCGATTGGCTGCCGCGTTGGCTTGGAATGCGGCATTAGCGTTCGCTATCGCAGCCGACCTCTGCGCCGAAGCCATCCTTGACGAGGCTGCCTCGTTTTGGATGCATTGCGCCATTTCCGGCGTTCCCGGCTGAAATCCGTACGCTGTGCAGCGCTTCGAAAAATAGGCCGCGATGGTATTTGGCGATGCAGTGCTGAACCACGCGGGCGAGCCTGGAACGCCCATGTAGGTTTCACCATCCACGCCCTGACACCCGGCAAGTAACATGAATGCCAGCGCTGCTGCTCTTTTCATGACTTCCCCCCTACCCAAATATAAGCAAGCCCTCACCTAGCGGAAAAGTCAATGATGCGGGGAAACACACAACCCGCACTTCCAACCGCCTAGGTCTTTGTCGCCTTGAGCTGGCGCAACGGGTAATCGAGCCGGGCAGCTCGGTTCCTTTTCGGCTGAGGAGGGGCTTCGTCCGCCTTGGGTGCGGTCTCGGATAGCGCGGGTTCTTGGATGGTAGCGTTTCGCGCTTTGAAAGCCTCGGCCTCTGCGGCCTCTATCCTCAACAGCTTGCCGCCTAGGTGAAACGCTTTGAGTTCACCTCGCTCGATCAGGTTGCGTATGTGCCGCTCAGAGCACTGCCATTCCAGCGCGAGTGTCCGGGGACTGTAGGCATTTGGCATCTGCGCCTTCTCCGAAATGTCGTCAGAGTGCGCGTTGCATGTGTCGCTCTAATGTCGCCTTCTTATCGTTACGGTGCCGAAATGAAATGCGCTTGATTTTGTTTGATTAAAATCGAACGGCGGTGCCTATTCGAGCCTACTTTAGGCGAGCGGCATCAAGGGCTTGTCGATCTGACTGGTGGCCGGATAACCGGCGTCAAACCCTTGGAAAGATAATGGCTTTTCGAGCTAACTGGTAGTCCGGGCATTGCTACTTGTTTGCTACTTTTGCAAAGGATGCTCGGACCCATTACCAGCCATTTAATTGACTTAACCCATTGATTTTCAATGGGGCGAAGGTGAATGCGGGGCTGGCGATACTACTTGGAATCTATTTTAGTATGCACCAGCCACCATTTTCGCCCCATTATAAAACGGCCAAGACACTGTAAACATTGCGGTTTCGGGTTTTAACTCCCCACCGGGAGGCCATGCCATTTCGGGCCACTCTGCGGCACGTCCTGGCTTAGCGCCCACTGGCACGTTTCGCCGTCATAGTCGTTCATTTCCAAGTCGTGCTGTTCCTCAAGGTCGGCCAAGCCTTCGGGCGAATACTCCTCGTTCGCGGCCTCTCCCGCCGTCCACCCCAAATAGGGCTCTAGGTCCGGCTCGGGCTCGAATGCGTCGAGCATAGCAATCAGCCGCTCAATCTCATCCTCAATGCTGCGGCGAGTAGGATTGATGTGCGCACGGCGGGCGGTCATATCGCACCGCCCCTGGAGGCGTCCCCTGCATCGACGCTTTCAAAAAACACCTTGCCGCCGACCAAAATAGCCGTGACCTTCCGGCGACGGTCACAATTCAAGACCACATCCCACGGGCCTTCTTGGGGCGATACATGGTCGTCCATCGCCGCCCGAAGTTCATCAAGCGCCAGCTTGATACGGTCCATGCCCGACACGGGCGGGGTGGTGGCAGCCTCCACAACAGCAGGGGCGGCAACGGTCGCAACGGCAGCCGATGCGGCGGCGGTGTTTCGAAGGAATAGACGGCGAGTGATGCTCATTGCTTGCGCGCTCATGCTTCACCGCCTTTCCCTTCGTGGCGCGCTAGGGCGTCGTGCATCACGCCGACCAGTTCATGCGCGGTTCGCAGCCCAGCACCGATGGCGTCGGATAACTCGGTGGAATCGCCGCCATTCTGGATGGCCCAAGCCGCGCTCTCGCACAGGCGGATGATGGCCGCAGCTTCGTAGCTGCATTGCATCACTTGGTCGGCGGTCATGTCCTCTTGGGGAATAAAGCGGCTCATGAGTGCACCGCCTTCCTGCCACGGCGCGTAGCAGCGGCCTTGCGTTGCCCCTCAATACGATGCGCGAAAGCCTGCCGGTCTCGTTCTAAGGCGGCCTCGACTTCGGGGCACCAGCGGTTTCCCGTCGCAATCCGCTCTTTCCACCTAAGGAAGCGGACGGCGGGAGCTGCGACGAACAGAAGCTTGACGGCCTCGTGCTCCCAAGCCCTCTCAACGGTGACGCGGTAGCGGCGGGCCTGGATCGCTTCCAGACTATTCTTGCCGTGGATGGCTTCTGCCAGTCGGTAGGCCCACCAAGCCACTTCGCGTTGATGGTCGCACATCTTGAAGCGCGCCCACCCTTCTGCCCAAGCCTCAACCGGCCTGATGTAGTCAGTGAGCACATCGGCGCGGGGGCGGTCAATGTAGTTGGCCAGTGCCACAACGTTGCCCATGGTCAACCCTCCCGCACGACGACGACATTGAAGCGCTGCGGGTTGCTGTCATCGACAGCCCGGCCCATCCACAGCGACGTTGCCGTGGGGTCGATATCGCGGGCCGCCATAGAATAGGCCTTGGCGTGGAACTCTAGCCGGTGCTCGGCTGAGCCCCCCATGTCTCCGAAAAGTATGTTGCTGTGATACCCCGCAGACGCCGGGTAGATGTAGGCCATTGAGCGGCCTTCATCGCATTGCGCCAGTGCATTGGAGAGTTCGCGGGCCAACCTCCGGGCCTTCACCCATGGGTGTTCTGGCTCGACAGCCTCGGAAGGGGAAACCGCCAACCCAATAATGGCGCTGGAGAGGGCGAGGTTTGCGCCGGCAACAAGAGCGGTGCGGCGATTGATTTCGGGCATGCCTTCGGCGGCTGCCACCTTGCGCGTGGACATTGTCTTGTCTCCCTGATGTTGAGTTTTGTTAAGGTTGGGCGCTGCGTGCCTAGGCCGAAAACGCGGACATCTGGCCTTCCAGCGCTCGGCGCATTGGGGCGGTGTCATACCGCAGCGTCTTGAAGCTCAAGGCCTCAATCTGATTGGCCACAGCTTCCTTGCGGCGCTCTGCAACCGTCATGGCGGCTGCCTTGGCGTTCCGCCACGCGGTGGCGAGGTAGAACCCAAAATCAGAGCGGTTGAGTTTGAAGGTCAGGCTAGGCCGGGCTGCGAAGTGGCGGCGATACATGGCCCATGCTGCTGACATGATTTCCGAACGCGAGAACATAGCAGGTACGCCCCTTGCTCCATAAACACTTTCTGTCTATATCTAAGCATCTACATCGCATGGCGTCAACACTTTTCGTCCATTCATGATATGTAAATGTTTACGTATGCACCTTTATGGCCTAAGCGCAGGGGAGCTGACAATGATTGATGCCAAGCAAATCAGGGCTGCACGGGCTCTTTTGGAATGGTCGCAGCCGGACCTAGTGCAGGCCACCGGACTGTCGTTGACCACAATCCGACGCATGGAAGACAACCAGATCGGTCCCGCGCGCAGTTCGGCGGCGAACGTCCAAACGGTGCAATCCGCTTTGGAGAACGCTGGCGTTGTGTTCATCCCGAAGAATGGTGGCGGGGCTGGTGTCCGCCTAAAAAATCCAGACTGAGCCATGCATCATTTGCATTCGCCAGAAGTTGAGTCGGGTAGTTCCTGACCAAAAGGCAGATCAACATCGATGGCAAAATTCAGCCCACGCGACCATAGCAGGACCGAGCAAGGAACCGCCCTTGGCCGGGTATTGCGCAACACTGGCGCACCCAGGGACCAAGGCGCGTGGATGCCTATCTCCTGCGAGTTGCTGGAATCGATGGCTTTCCGAACCCTGAGCCCTAACGCTTCAAAGGTGTTCTATCGCATTATCATCGAACACCTGCGCCATGGCCGAACGGAAAACGGCAGGCTCATTGTCACCCATGCGCAGTTCACTGACTACGGGGTGACATCGGAGCTTATAGCCGACGCCATAGACGAGTTGGCTTTCAAGGGCCTGATAAAGGTATCTAGGGGCAGGGCTGGCAATGGAACAGCGCACCCGAATAGCTACCGCCTCACGTTGACGGGCACCCATGACGGCGCGGCGGCTACGAACGATTGGAAGGCCTGCACCCGCGATACTGCCAAAATGTGGACCGAAACCGTTCGGGACGAGATGCGGGCCAAGCGTGCCGCGAAAAAAAGCTCGCTTCGGGAAGGCGAAGTGCGCCCGCTTCGGGAACCCGAAGTGCGAAGGGCTGGCTAATGTCCCGACACGTCAAAAACCGCAACGAAAACAACAGATCAACCGACTTCGTGTTTCCGAAGTGCTATATAGATTATGGCCTATGGGCCAACGACCGTAGGGGGATGGGGCATGCCCACAGTGTCGTGTGAAGTCATCCCGTTCCCGACCAGTCGGCGAGTTGGCAAGATCCGGCGCACGGCTCAAGTCCTGTCTGAGAAAACCGGTAAGGGTGCCGACCACTATTGGCGCCAGGTCATCGAGGGAATGCGGTCGCAGATGCGAGCGGCTGCACTGTCTGACGAGGTGATCGATCGTGAGTTAGAAGACTTCGCCAGCCACGTCTTTTCAACGGTTCGGCAAGTCGGCTGATGATGCCTCAAACATCACTGGCCGTGCTGGCGGTATTGCTGAGCCTCGCCCCCGTTGCGGCACAAGGCCCCGTCATCGGTCGCGCGTCGGTTGTCGACGGCGACACGGTAGAGATTGCCGGCGAGCGCATCCGGTTCAATGGCGTGGACGCCCCCGAAAGCTGGCAGGTCTGCCACGATGGCAACGGCAAGGCCTACAGATGCGGACAGGCCGCCGCCAATGCCCTACATGAGTTCCTGGCCGCGTCCCGCCCGACAAGGTGCGAGTACCACAGCCGCGACCGCTACAAGCGCTTTGTGGGGGATTGCTACAGGGCAGACGGTGAGAGCGTATCCCGCTGGCTTGTCCGCAATGGGTATGCGCTGGATTGGAAGCGCTACAGCCGGGGAGCCTATGCAGCAGACCAGGCCGAGGCCAAGGCAGATCGGCGCGGCATGTGGCAGGGCGATTTTCTTGAGCCGTGGGAAGCACGCCGACTACGCGCGATGTGATGTCAGAAAAATCTTGGCTGTGGCCCCAGCCGCACCTATCTAGCCCCGATGAAGAAAACCCTGCACGTTCTCGCCCTGGCCGGTGCAATAGGCCTTGTCGCGGTGCTCTTGGTCTCTCCTGCGAGCCTGCGCCCTTCCACCAACCAGACTAACACCACCATTTCCGCCATACCCGCCCGCTGAGAGGCGATTGGGTGATGCCGATTCACCAGAGGCCTGCCACTGCCCTAACTAGCGCTGGCGGGCTTCTGTGTGAGTTTGCACCCACTCTCTTTTATACGGGGGAGGCATTAAGACGACCCAGGGGAAAGCCATTGAAGAATTCTTGCGTCCCGTTTACGACAAAGAAGCACACAAGCCGTTTGTGGCTACTGCAATGAGGGGGTTGTAATGATTGCTCTTCTTGTCGCCCTTGCGACCACTGCGCCTGTACCAAACCAGTCCACGCCGGCATCGGATCAAGTAGCTGCGGTGTGCTTTAAGACCGGAGAACAGGTGAGTGGCATGAACAAGATCTGCTACTATGATTGCTTGGGCTCCGCCGTCGCCATAACCATCGGCGCCGTTCAACTCTGCCCGCTATCGATCAACAACTAAACCGCCTCTATGTGCGCGTAGTGACCTGTTCATTACACAGAGCCCACGTTGACTAGCTACCGCCCATATTCTCGGAAGAAGCGCGGCAACTCCAAGGGGCCGCATCGATCTATCGGCTTCCATTCATCGGTTCGTAGCCAGGCGCCGCTGATTTTACCCTTTTCGCGGTCCTTGATTGGATCGAAGAGCGTGCCCTCGAAATGGGCCGCGAACACCTCGGAATCGGCGCGGGTCGCGAAGCAATAGAGCCGATAATCCTCGCTTTTGCCGTTGGGCCATTTCGCCATGACATGCAGCAGCATCGGTTCCGTTTCGAACTGGCGGCAGAAGGCTGCAATCAGGTCATAGTTCTCCATGCAGCAGAGGTCATTCGGGAGCGCCACCTGATGCGGCAGGTTCTTGCGGATATGCCAACGCTTCGCGTTCTCGCGTTTCTTCGCAGCGGTCATTCTTCCCGCCGCCCCTTCAACAGTGCCAACAGCTCCTCATATTTGGCGCCGCACCGTTCGTAGACACTCAGGCTGTTGGCCTTAGGACACCCAACGCGGGCGACAATTTCATCCAACAGGTGAGCCAGCGTGCGGTCTCCTCCCGTACGCACCATGGCATCCCTGTCGTATTGCCTCCGCAGCCCGCACTTTTCGCACGAGACGATGACCTTATCGGATGGGAATTCTGTGAGCAGCGGCATGAGAACGAAATAGGAACAGATGCCTTGCGGAGTCAATTCACATCACGCTAACGTATGGGCATCCGTGATGGAGGCCCTGATGGGATTGCACCTGAGAATCGGGGGAGTTTCCCCCGAAGATATCCGGCGTGGCATCGCTGCTGCGGAAGCCGTTTTCCATGCCGCCGGCATTTCGTCCCTGCGTCAATAGCCAATTCTTGCGATAGCTAAGCTTCAAGGGCCAATGCAGTCTCCCTCAAAAGGAGATGACCCATGGGCCTTGCAATTTGTGACATCGCGGCGGACGCACGCAGCACTTGGCAGTTTGTGTTCGACATAGACCAGCCGCAACTTTGGGTGCAGTTGGTGCCGAGCGACACGCGGCCCTACGTGCCCGACTATTTCACGATAGAAGACTTCTTCGAAGCGCCCCGCGCCAATCGGCTTCAGAAGAGAGCGCGCGAAAGCCTGTCCATCTTGTTCGCCGTCGCAATTGTTCAGCGCTGGCAACACAACCAACTGGGACCGAGATTGCAAAAAACTCCGCCACTTATAGGGTGACGGATGCCGAGCTAGGCTGCCGTGTGGCGCAACCTAGCGCTCCCGTCAGCTAATTGGGCGCCTTACGTGGACAAAGTGCGAATTGGGCATCGTATCGGGGGCGGCCGTCTCGCCTTCTTCCTTCCGATGACGATTGAGAGTTGGAAGTGGGACTACTCCCTGTCTCTAGGAAGTTTCGAGGGCGACCCTGACCCTGATCCTGTTTCCGAAAGCAAGACGCTCGAAATCCAATGCAAGGTCGTAAAATCGGACGGGCCAGGCAAGGCTGGCTTCCCCGTTGACGTGGGAGTCTTGTTCGGCCCCAAGCAAAAGGAAGAAGAGCGGCTTAAAATAAGGTCCGTGGGTGCACTCTACACGATACGCGGAGGTTATGAGGCTTCCATCCTCATGCCAAACGACATGCTGCCCGTTGCAATAACTATGCTCGCGGCCAATCGCTGGCGCTTCCTAGAGTTCGCTTGCGAGAAGCAAGTGCAAAGGGAGAGTGAGATAATCCAATACGAATTCAAACTTGCGCCCGACCCTGAAGACTGAGGCCCCAAGGATCGACCATGACCAGAAGGCTCGCCCTTTCCGCTCGCCAAGTAACTGCCATTTGCAAAGGGGCCGCAAAGGCGGGGTTCGTGGCGGAGGTCAAGATTGGCGACATTTTTGTGCGTCTCATGCCCGCTGAAATGGCGCAGGCACAAGGGGTAGGATTCGACCCAGACAACCCCGAAACGTTCGACACCTTTGAGCAGTATTTGGCATGGAGGGATAGGCAGCAACCTCCCGATGACGAAGTGAAAATACGGTTTTGACTCCACGACAGACCGCGCGAAAGTCTGTCCATCTCACGGATGGGAGCGCGACGATGGACAGAAAATACTTCACTCGCCAAGAGCTGTATGACCTGGTTTGGGCGACGCCAATGATGGACCTCGCGCCAACCTTCAATTTATCCGATGTCGGCCTGAAGAAGATCTGCCGAACGAATGATGTTCCAGTTCCACCGAGGGGTTACTGGAACAAAGTTCATGCCAGTCGTCCAACCGAAAAGACACCGCTTCCGCGCGGACAAACGGACAGGCAGATTGGCATCACAATAAAGGAGCCCTCCCCAAATTCGAAGGCCCTGAGGCAGTCCGCAGAGCGAACATTCTCTGCCATTTCGGTCAAAAAGGGAGGGGGGGCGAGCCGCATTGTTCGCGCCCTCGTTGCTGACACCAAGAGGGCGTTAAAAGCCGAGGTACCGGACGAAAAATATGGTGTGGTTAAGTCGGACCACCCCGGCCAGTTCTTCATTCGCGTTGCACCAAAATCAATCCCTCGCGCGATATCGCTACTTGAGTCGCTGTTGGTGGCTTGTGAAGGTGTCGGGCTGCATGTGGATCGGAATTGGCCGCGCCAAGCCGCCTTGTCTCTCGGCACAACGAGTCTCTCGTTATCGGTCGAGGAGCGGGTGAAGCAGATTCCTCATACGCCGACCCCGGAGGAAGTCGCGGAAAAGCGGAGATGGTCGTTCATTACGTATCCAAAATACGACTTTGTTCCCACTGGCGAACTTACGATAAAGGCCTCATCGGTTTTCCCGGCGATGGTGAAAACTAGTTGGTCTGACAGTCCTGAGGCCCCCCTGGAAACGCGCATTCATCAAGTTGTTCAGGGCCTGATGGTCGCTATGGAGGCCCGCAGACTTGAGGACCACAAGGCGGACGAGCGGCTCCACGCTGCGCAAATTGTGAAGGCGAACCGGCAGGCCCAAGAGAAGCAGGCCGAGGCCGAACGCGCCGCGTTTGAACGGCTATTTCGCGATGCTGATATGTGGTCCCGCGTTGAACAGGCAAAGCGCTATCTCAGCGCGATTGAACAGACAATTTCCAGCGGCCACCCGAATTTTGAAGGGGCATCGGCCTGGTTGAGATGGGCGAGAAATCGGCTAGAGGCGTCGGACCCCCTGAAAACGATTGATAGCTTGAACGTGCCGGGCGCAGCGGTCGGGGAGTAATCTCTGCGTTATTCGATCGGCTTGGTCCGGGGCATCGTCACCCGATTTTCTCACCATCGTCTATGAAGTTGGCGCCCTTCTCCCGCAACGCCATTTCGACAGCCAGGGCCGAGGAGACCGGCGCGGATCGCCCCGTGTCGTTCTCCAGGTCGTTCAACGTCGCGCGGCTCAGGCCTCCTGGAAAGTGTCAACGCTCAAACTAACGCTTCAATAGTCTACGTGCCTGAACGGATAGACCATTGGACATTGGCGCCGAAGCGGGGCGACTGCGATGACTATGCGCTGACCAAGCGAGACGATTTAATCAAACGGGGCGTGTCCAAGGGTGCGCTGCATATGGCCTTTGCCCTGATGGCTTGGGGTGAACCACATGTGGTGTTGCTAGTCGACACGACCGAAGGCCAGAAGGTTCTCGATAATCTGACGGATGAGGTCTACGACTTGGAGCAGATGATGGCACAGCGGCTTTCCATCCAAGACGCAACCCACCCGCGCAACTGGACTCAGATTTTCTAATTCACATTCCCGGTATCACTGAGGATATAGGCGGGCTTGTTGTAGCGCTCCCCGTCGCTACCGCCCGGCCCGCAGATGAGTCGGATTATGGCGATGTCGCCGCTAGCAGGGTCAAATCCTTCTGCCTCCAGCAGGCGCTCGGCTTCCGCTTCCTCTTCATCGCTGGCAACAAGCCTGATGACACGGTGCTGTTTCTTGGTGTCGGGCGAACTGCGCTCAAGGCGCTCTAAGCGGGAGAGTATGTTTGGCATCGGATCAACGCTCCATCATGGTCATACCGACCGGGTTTTGCCGTTCACTTCCGCGAGGATGACCTGGACGAACTTGCTGACCGCTATGGGGTCCAGATCGGGCGGCAACGTTCCGTCCACCAACCGCTGCGAAAAATCGGCCGCCAAAGCAGCTTCACTCATGCCAGATGCCGATTCTATGTTCGCCCTCAGCAACGCAATGGCTGTTTCTAGGTCCGAATCTGAGAGGTGAGCATAGGGGTCGGGCTGTGTTTTCCGCTCCAGCCTCTCCAGGCGCGACAGCATGCCCATCAGACGAGCTCTCCCAGCATTTCCTCATGGGATTTCAGGACACCTGTTAGATTGAAGGCCCGACCACCAATGGCGCCAGAAACCTCCTGCGGGCCGGGGCGCGAACGCAACAGCAGACCTTCGAGCTGGGTTTCGTAATCCTCTTGATCGGAAGCGATAATCGTTGCCACCTGTGTAGGTGGCCGGGAAGCCTCCAATCGCGCCATGCGAGCCAATAGGGTCATTTCTTCGCCTGCCTATCCTCAAGTGCTGCGATGCGTGCCGCTAGATCATTCGTTTCGATGGCCTTGCGCTGGGCCTCCAGGAGGCCAACAACCACCGCCCCCTCATCGGGCGATATCTCACCGTCAGCGACCTGCCGATTGATCACAGCGACCGCGTCAGGCAGATCTTCGGCCTTGTTGACCTCTGGCAGATCGAATTGAATTCTAGCGCCCTTGCGAGGGGGCCAAACACGGTCGAAGATTGCTCGAGCAGCGATTGCGTCCCCGCCCTTGGCCTTGGTTATCATTGCTCGCGCAATCTCCTCCACCTCGCCCTCTGCCAAAGCGTCGAGGGCTACCAGCACCTTAGACCGCGAGCCGGATGGCCTGCCGTTCGGGTTGCCAGACTGGCCGGGCTGGAATGGGCGCCCGCGCTGTTCATCTGCTGTTTTATCAGGGGACAAATGCTTCAGTGCCTCGTGTCACTGTGTGATGGGTCGGCTCGATGCGGTCGCCTATCGGAATGACGCAGCGGCGATAAAGAGACCCCAGCCCCCCGCAACGCTGTTTGTGCCAGATACCGTGACCGGGCGGCCTACTTGAGCGGCGAGGTTTGCAGTGCTGCCGCTGTTCACTCGAATAGATGACGTGACGTTTTCATAGTCTTCGGTAACACCCGCTGAGAATGTCATCGTCGTGGTGTTGAAGCTGCTGGCCAGTCCCGAAGCGATGACAAATCCGCCCGGAGCCACATCAAGATTGACTGTTTTGCTGCCGCTAGCCCCAGCAATGACACCAGAGATGCCGGTAGCGATATCTGTTTGGGTTGCGTAGTTGTCCACACGATAGGCGCCCATGCTAGAGCGATGAATAGTCCCACTGAAGTTGATAACGATATCGCCAGTAATCGGGGTCGGGACAGCAGCTGAGATAATGGCCACCCCCGGCGCTGTCGAAGCGGCATCGTTGATTTGGCAATTCACCGTTGCCGCCTGGCCGCCGATAGTTGCCGATGACACAGTGCGAGCCGTGCCACTATCCATCGTCCAGCCAATCGCCACCACGACTAATCCGCCAAGGCTGACGCCTGAGTAGGTATGGGTCGCGCTGGTGCTGACAAGCTGACTTTCCGTGATCAGCTCCGGCGCTGGGTAAGTAGGAAGCCCAGCCATCATTCCACAAAAACCTGGCAGCATCAGCCTATCTCCTTGAAATTCGACTGTTTCGCTGCCTGGATTTCGGCAAATAGAGCGGGCATGCCTTTGACGATTTCACCGATATGCAGCTGCAAAAGCTCGCGCGGCGTGATGTCCGGATTAGCCTCCATCGCCTTTTCGGTGAGGGCGTTTGCCCGCCTGATGTTCTGTTCCTGCCACTCGCGCCCGAAGGGCTCGTTATCCGTTGCCATTGCCCGCATCCTTGCTCATCGCGGCCAGGGCCGCCGTTTCGTCGTCAATCAGGAAACTGCGCCCCTCGAGGTGAACCCCTGGCAGCAGGCCGGCGCGCGCGTCAGCTACAATCTGTCCGACAGAACGGCACTCGCTGCGATGCCGTAGCCAAAGCGCCATCAGATTCATTTCGATGGGGGAAGCAGTAGCGGCCATCATGCCGCCACGCGCTGAGTGGCTTCTGTCAGGCTTAGGCGCACCAGGTCGCTGAGTGTTACGCCGCGCTCTTTCGCAATCTCGGCAAAACGTCGCTTTTCCTCCTGCGTCACGCGGAGACGGATATTTTCGATCATTGCAGCGCTAAGGCGCATGAAGAACCGTCCTGTCATCAAACACAGGACAATTTATCAGTCATCGCTATTGCTGGCGTTCCGCATCATCAGCAATGTGCTGCATTATCCGCATCCACTTCGCCCGGGCCAGCACCAGCAAAAAACCCCTCATTTCGCGTTAACCAAGTGCGCGTATTGTGGAAACACTCTAGCGGGTGGGGCCATGAACAAACTGTTCTTCGGAGACAATCTGGACTGGTTGCGGAGCGGAAAGATCAAGGATGATTCAGTAGATCTGGTTTACCTAGATCCCCCCTTCAACTCTAAAGCCACCTACAATATTCTTTACAAATCACCTATTGGCGCGGACGCTCAAAAGAAGGCTTTTGAGGATACTTGGCGATGGGAAGATGATGCCGAAGCCGCCATGGAGGCAGTTCGCAAGGCCGATGTCGCCATTTTTCGAGTGCTTCAGGCTCTCCAGGGTTTCTTGGGACAAAGCGATTTGATGGCCTACTTGGCCATGATGACGGTACGGCTCATCGAATTGAGGAGAGCTTTGAAACCGACTGGAAGCATTTATCTGCATTGCGACCCGACTGCGAGCCACTACCTAAAAGCTGTTATGGACGCCATTTTTGGGGCACAGAATTTCCGAAATGAAATCATCTGGCTTCGATCAAGAAACCCAAAAGGCTCCCAGCATGCGAGCAAGAAATTTAGCCCGAGCACTGACACGATCCTCTATTACGCTCGATCTGACGAAACGCCCTTCTATGAAGAAGCGGTGCGCGTGGCGCTTCAGCCGCAAGAATTGATCGAGAAATATGAACGGACTGATGAACGTGGGCGATTCACGGATGGACCAATACTTCGTTCCGCGAGCATGGGCATGCGCCCCAATCTTGTTTATGAGTACAGGGGTTATACCCCGCCTGCCTATGGCTGGCGGGTCGAGCTTGAGAAGCTCAAGGAAATTGACGAAGCCGGCAATCTGGCATGGTCAAAATCTGGCGCTCCCCGCAGAAAATTGCGACCTGATGATGATCGGGGCAATCCGGTAGGTAGTTTCTGGGGGGACATTGCGCCTGTCAATTCGCAGGCGGAGGAGCGCATCGGCTACCCAACTCAGAAGCCCCTAGCGCTGCTTGAGAGGATAATTCAGGCATCGAGCGTGCCTGGCGATTTAGTGTTGGACCCATTCTGTGGGTGCGGAACAGCCGTACATGCAGCAGAGCGCCTTGGGCGCTCATGGATTGGCATCGATGTCACATATTTAGCAATCCAAGTGATCGAGGACCGCATAAAGACGTGGCTTCCCAACGCAAGGTACTCAGTTGAAGGGATACCTAAAGACGAGTTCGCTGCGCGAAAACTTGCCGAAATCAAGCCTCATGTCTTCCAAGAATGGGCGGTCGGTCGCGTCGGCGGTCAATCGAGAGGACGCGGACCCGACAAGGGCATAGACGGGGAAATTGCGTTCATTGCCGGCCCGAGCAAATATGGACATGGCATCGTGTCAGTCAAAGGTGGCAAAAATGTCGGCCCAGACGCGATTAGGGACCTCAAGGGCGTTATCCAGAGGGAGCACGCCGACGTTGGCATTTTCATATGTTTGAACGACCCCACTCCGGACATGCGAACTGAAGCCGCATCGGGCGGGCGCATTGAACTGCCCGGCGGTGAGCGGCCCCGAATTCAAATCGTCACCGTCAGAGATTTGGTTGGTGGCCCTAACCTTGGGATTCTCACTGAGTTGAACACTGTGCGCGCTAGCCAGGAGGCGCGAGCGGTCCAGCGGAAGAAGCCACCAACAAAACCGACTGCAGAGCAGTTGCGACGGGAACCACCACTGCCTCCGATGCCAATAAAGGGCGGGAAAATAGGAACACAACAAAGCATCCTTCCGTTGGAGAAGCCGCAACTCGCTCAACCTTATAAGAAATTACGCAGGAAACGGTAGAGATTGCTCATTCGCTGATTGCATTTCTCTCGTAGGCCGCTAGGGCGGGGCCATCGCCCTTAGCTACTATTTCCAGCCCAATTGGATCCACACGCCACGGCGCCTTCCAATGCAACTGCTTTCCGATGCCGTAGCGCTTGCACCACCTGGCTATGGTGTCAGGTGAGACGCCCGCAATTCCAGCGGCCTGCTGGAGCGTGAGAGGCTTAGTGCGATCCATTGCCGAAGCCTCTCTGAAGGGCGTGGACGTTTGCTAGCTTGGCTATGACCCTCCTAAGCCCCATGGCACTGACGGTTCGCACTTCATCAGCTTTTCCGAGGGGCGTTTCAGCGAAAGCGAGAATGGCGGTCTCAAGGTCTTTCCCTTGGTTTTTGTCTTGGTCTCTTCTCGGTCTAGGTCTCCGTCTGTGTCTCAGGTCTCTGTCTCTATATATCGATAGGGTCTCGATACCGTATGGAGAAGGTATGGGCATTATCAGCGCCCTCCTTTTACGAGGCGGGTGTTTGAAAGGCCGGCTGTGTGGAATGGGGTGTGCGGCGGCACAACCTTGGCAGTGCGGATCTCATCGGCCGCCAGGAACTCGTTTTCCACTTTTTCGCGGACAGCGTCGCTTTCGATTGCCTCGATGATGCGGCGCGTTCCAAGTGAATGCTTCTCGTTCATCGGAGCGTTGTGCCTGAACCAGCGATCTACGTAGATTTCCTCGGTGGCAGGGTCGAATGTGACTAGGTCGGCTCTGACCAGCCGTTCGCGAGCCTCAGTGTACGTCGCAGGCTCCCACCCCAAGTCGGAGCAGGCGTACCCATCAGGCAATCGAAAACAGCCGGCGCTGTTTTGGTGTTCACAAGTGAGGAAATAGAGGTACAGAATCTGGGCAATACTGCACTCCAGCCCGGTGAACCTCCCCGACCGCCACACGGCCGGGGAAACTTTGGAGAACTCGCGCTTGCTCATTGTCGCGCTCTCCGGCTCATTTCAGGTAGCCCTTGGCCCTGGCCGTCATCAGTGCCGAGGTGACGGCTTCCGCGAAGCTCTCCAGGCACTCAAGACGTAGGGCCAACCCTGCCTTGCCGGGGCGCTTCGTGCCGTCGCCTACCTCATAGTAGACACGGGTATTGAACATGCGCCGCCCGTGCAACACGTCGAGCGAGACGCGAACCTCCTCAGTCATGTTCTTCTCGACTATGGCGATGGGGATTGAATTGCTCATGCCGCCGCCCTCTCGTTGGTTTCGAGGATGGTGACGGGAGCCCTCAAGACATACCGCGCATGGCAGCCGGGAAAGTCGCCCTTGTGCCCCTCGTGGATCGTCTCGACGTGAACACCAGCCTTGCGGAGCTTGTGCACGTATCCGCTCCACCTGGGGGCGGGTTGATCGATCGGGGTGCAGCCCTTTTCACCAGCTGTATGGAGCCGCAACAAACACCATGCGTCCCGTCCAACGAAGGTAATGGGCATGCCGTCAGGTTCGATGCGGATTCGCACCGAAAGCTTTTCGTTGGTGCTCATGCGAACCTCCCGCCGATCTGCGCTAGCTCGCAGACAACGCGGGCACGTGTGGGGGAGATAAAGAACCGGGCCGCGATGATTGAGGCCGCAAATTCTGTTGCGGTGACCGTTGCGCTAGTGGGGGTGATGCGGTAATTTCCAGCCGTCAAAGCCTTAGAAATTCCGCCGCTCTCCGATGCCAGTCGGGGGGCGGTTTCCATTTGTACGCTCATGGTGTCACCTCACGCGCTCGGGAGGTTTTCGACATAGGAGCGCAGTTCTGAAACCAGAACCAAAGTCCTCTTGCCGTTCTTACGAGGGGTGAGCTTGCCGGCCTTGAACAGCTTGTAGATGGCTGAGCGAGAAAGCCCGCTCATTTCCACGGCGCCTTCGATATCGACTGAGATAGTCATGGGTGGTTTCTCCTGAAACCTGGCTGGCTACCGGCCAACCGCGCAACATGACTGCGTGTCATGTCGTTGCCCATTGTGCCCATAGACGGCACTGGCTCCAGAAAGCAGGAAAAATAATTCGTAACGTCTCAAATGCTCCCTAAGGGAGCGAACTACTTGCCATGAGCGCGGGTCAATTGCTCCCTTTTCTTGGCCCCGGCTTCCTTGCGGACACGGCGAATACGTTCCGCGACTGCCCCCGCAGTCAGGGCCTTTTCGCGGTACCCTTCTGGAGCCATTTGCAGTAGCGCGCACACAAACTCGCTGAATTTGCTCGGCACTTCGCCGTTGTAATACGGGCCATACAGCAGCCCAAAGTCTCGCGCCCACTCACCAAGGCGAAGCAATAGCCGCTGCTGCGCTGTCCAGGCTGGCAGGGTATCGGCGGCGGCTTCTAATGCGCGTTTCTCAATCTCTGAGGCCGACCGATTTGCAGCGACCCTTAGTGCCTGCGCGATGTCGCGCAGTATTTCTCTGGTCAATCGGATTCCGAACCCTACTTCCGGTGGCTGATAGTGGTCATCAAAGCGCTCCCACGACGAACCTTTTTCGTCCGGTCGCAGAATTACCAAGTCCCCTCTATTAGGCCGTATAGGGACCGCATCTCGATCAAGGAATTGATCTACGATTGCATCAAACGCATAGGCGGCATCCCCGTTCGCTGGGGGAGCTCCATAGGCTAATGCCCACATTGTGGTAGCAGCCTGTTCAAGAGGCGCTAGGTTATCGGCGACATCCCGCCAGGTTTGCCGGGACAGCTCGACGCGCCTATCTGCCAAATAGTCATCCGCTATCCGAGACAGCCCTGCCCTTGCCGGTGCGGAAATCGACTGGCCGTAGGCCCCTTCAAGCTGTTCAAACCTTCCGCCCTCCTCCAAAGCATAGGACGGGTCGGGACCGCTATAAGAAGCCCACGGCAGGGGAGTTTTCGGTATCACTCGCGCACCTCGCGAGCACCTTATGAGGCCGCAGGGAAACCGGGAGGTGCTAACCCCGGCTTGTCGGATGGCCGTCCTATCCCTGCGGGTTCATTCAAGCCCGGGTGCGGGCCTCATCAAACTTCAACACGTTTCCAGCCTTCGCCGCTGCCAGATAGTCTGCCCACGCCTGCATCAACTTGCGGCGCTTCTCCAGCGCGTCGGAACGGCGATAGGCGCGCTCGACTTCATTGCCGACCTTGTGGGCTAGTGCCGCTTCCGCAACCTCTCGCGGGAAAGATGTGGCATCACCGCACCAGTCTCGGAAGCTGGACCGGAACCCATGCACGGAAAGCTCGCCAAGCTTCATCCGCCGAAGCATCATCATCATCGACATATTCGACAGCGGGCGCCCGTGCTTTGCGTCCTTTTTGTTCCCGGGCCGTGGCAAGCCGGGGAAGACGTAATCCCCCGTACGGTTCTCCTTGAGCGTCTCAAGCAGGGCAATTGCTGCCGCCGACAACGGGACCGTGTGGGCCTCGCCCGCCTTCATTCGCTCTGCTGGAACCTTCCATAGCTTGTGCGGAAAGTCGATTTCCGTCCAGCGGGCCCCAAGCGTCTCGCCCGACCTGGCAACAGTCAGAATTGTGAACTCCAGCGCTCTTGCGCTCATCCCCTCTGCCTTACGCAACTTGGCCATGAAGCCCGGGACATCCTTGTAAGGCATCGCCGGTTGGTGACCGCGCTGGAGCTTTTGCCGCTTGGGCAGCAGATTGCGAAGATTACCGCGCCACGCTGCGGGGTTCTCACCTGAGCGCCAGCCTTTGACCTTGGCAAACTCAAGAACACGCTCCATCCGACCGCGAAGGCGGGACGCGGTTTCGCTCTTGGCCTGCCAGACAGGCGAAAGCACCTTCAACACGTCATCGTTTGTGACCTGGGAGACGCGCTTGGTGCGGATCGACTTGCAATAAGTATCCCCGAGCGTCTGCTTCCATTGGTACTCGTGCTTGGCGTTGCGCCACTCGGATCTGATGCTTTCAATGTATCGATCAGCGCATTCACCAAAGGTGGGTTCGGCCTCTTTCGACTTCTCAGCTATCGGGTCGCGGCCTTCTTGCACGGCAAGTCGATGTTCGTTCGCCTTCTGGCGTGCTTTCGCGAGCGTGACGAGCGGATAGCTTCCCATGCCCATCTCACGGCGCTTGCCGTCCTTCACCCACATGAACACCCACGACTTCGCGCCAGACGGTGAAACATTGAGATAGAGCCCGCCGCCGTCGCTATAGCGGCCCGGCTTCTTTGCAGCCTTGGCGGATGCGTCTGACAGTTTGCTAAGTGTTCTGGCCATTCCCCACTTAATTCCCCACTTCGAAGTGGGGATAGTACAGGACGACACGAAACGACCCAAGACATAAAATGCTCTCTAAGCCTTATAGCACAATGCAATCAGGGACGGCTTGAAACATGGTGGGACGCATGTTCGGTGGACCTCAGCTCCACCAGCGGATCAATTCCACTAAATCAGCAGCACAATCGGTCCGCACGCTCCGCGCAACGAGATCCGGGCTCGTTCGCCGTGTCATCGAAGCGACGAACCGAACCTGGATTCGGTGCGCCGGTTCGGCACGCTGCCGGCTTGTCACCATGACTGTACGTCTCAACTGCTTGACCGAGCGTCCCAAGGCTATTGACTACTTCGACATTACCTCACCTCATACCGGTAGATCGGTGCTGTACCGGCCACAAGAAGTAGAGACACCGGTTGCGGATGGGCAAGGGCGACAGCACATTTGGTATGGCGACGCCACAGCGCGACGAATGGCCATTTCCGCCTGGCGAAGACTGTTATACCGCCTGGAAGAATGCGCTTTCTCTCTTGGTCGACTGTTCCATCCCTGAAGAATCCGACCCGGCGCTTTTCGATTTCCATGGCTACAGCTGGCAACTTCCGGGAGCGTTCCTGCACGTGAATGGCGGTTCGGCGTTGTCGATGTCGCGGACGCAACAGGTCATCGACGATCGACCGACCCCGCATATGGTGCTGTTCATGGTCCTGGAAGGACAGGTCACGGGCAACTACGACGGGTTGATCCAGGAGCACGAGCCCGGCGACATCGTCGTCGTCGACTATTCGTTGCCCTATGAGAGTGAAACTTCAGGCTTTGAAGCGATCGCGCTGACCTTCGACAAGGCCAGCGTGCCGGCCGAGTTCCAGAACAACGCTCACGGCCTCGTGCTGACGGCGAACGACCACGCCGGCGCCATGCTGGGGATCCAGATCAAGGCACTCGTGGAGCATATCGAAGGTCTCAGCATCCACCAGAGCCAGGTGATCGTTGATGGCATCCTGCATTTTGCCGCTGCTGCGTTTGCGGCCCCGGCAACGCGCGAAAGGCGCGACAAGCGATTCCTTTTCCAGCGCGCATCGTCGACCGCGCGACTAAGGCTGTCCGATCCCGACTTCGGTCCGGATGAGTTGGCTGCCTTCCTGAACATTTCGCGATCGAAACTGTTCCGTTTGTTCGAGCCGCATGGTGGCGTACAGCGCTGGATGCTCGCCGAACGGCTAAGGGGGAGTTTGCAGGGCATCCTGCGGTCAACCCCGGATCACAAGATAGCCGCCATTGCCCGCAACCACGGGTTTCGCAGCGAGGCGCATTTCAGCCGCGCCTTCCAGAAGCGTTATCGGATCAGTCCGAGTTCCGTCCGCACGCTCGCCAGGGACTCAATGCGGATGGCAAGGTATGAGACCTTGCTGAAACAGGGCGGCGGCAACGGCGGAGCGATCGTCGAGGCCTGGCTTGTGGCGGCTCGAGGCGGAGAGTTGGAAGAGGCAGGGTGACCTGTGCCGCAGGCCGACGATTTTGCAGGCCGCGCACCAAACGGAAAGGGCGGCCCGAAAGCCGCCCTTTTGTCTCATGCGCTCTGATCAGAACTTGTAGTTCAGGCCGGTCTTGAGCGTGTGGAATGCGGTATCCATTTCGATCCGATCTCCAGTGTAGATAAGATTCGTCGCCTTCAGGCTGCCGAGATCGACGTAGAGATATTCTGTCTTCAGCGTGATGTCGTTGGTGATGCCATATTCGACGCCGGCGCCGGCAGTCCACCCCAGATTGCTGTCGGCAAGCGCCTCGTTGAACCCGTCGCTATCGCTGTCGGAATACGAAATCCTGCCATAGGCCGCGCCGCCCGTGCCGTAGAACAGGACATTGTCCTGGGCGTAGCCGAGACGGCCACGCAGCGTGCCGAACCAGTCGATCTGGATCGCATAGCGAGAACTGAAGCCTTCGCTCGACGACTCGCTGTGTTCGGCCTTGATCCCTGACAAGGAGAAATCCACCTCGACGCCCGCGACCCAATTGGGCGCGAGTTGGTGGTTGTAGCCGGCCTGAACACCACCGAAACCACCGAACGCCCTGTCGCTGACGTTGTAGCCAATCGGGCCAACTTCGGTTTCAATGAGGTAGGAATTGTCGAATTCGCCACCGCCGATGCCGCCATGGACGCCGATGTAGAGACCGCTCCAGTCGTAGGCGAAGCGTTCAGCAACCGGCGCCGGAACTGGCTCGCTGATCACGTCTGCGGCCTGTGCCGAGGCCAGCCCCAGGATAAAAATGGCGTAAATCGTAGTAATTCTGGCAGAATTTTTCACAACAAACCTCAAGATTCGCACATGGGGAGTAATAACGTTCCTATCATGAGGGATTGATCGGGCGCCTTGACCGAGCGTCTCATCTTGATGACTGCACGTCCCAATGTGCGCGGCTGCCTCGTCCGGGGCAGTGACAGCGCAATCTGACGATGGCAAAGCCAGCACTGGCAGTTCACCGAATGCTCTGCCGGTGGCTGGCGCGCGCAATGTATGCTTCTTGCGTTGCGCCAGCCTCTTGCACCCTGGTTTGGCGGCGCCTGATCGAGCCGGCAACAAGCCGCGCGCCAAACGCATGACTGCGCGTCTCAACTTGATGACCGGACGTCCCAATGTGCTCGCTCGCCTCGCTCGAGGCAGTGACAGGGTGATCGGCATAACAGACAGATATCCTCGGTTTTGCTCATAAGCCTGCTTGCCGGCCCGTGGTGGCCGGCGAGACATGCGCAAGAGCGAACAAGGGAGCGAGCGCCAGGGAGGGGCACGAGCATGCCAGACGAAGCCGTTCACATGCAGCAGATCGGTGAATCACCGGTGGAGCAACCCGCTCACCAGCAACCTTCATATTGGGGCCGGGCACTTGGCAAGGCATGGGCATATGTCACGTTGACCGGCTCACCTTCGCAGCAAGACCAACCGGCGGACGGGCTGGAGGCATTCGACATGCTCGGCGGCTGGAAGGGTCCCGACGCTAGGCGGCGCAACATCGGCTAGCAGGTGCCTCGCCGGTCACTTTGCCGGCAACGGCATGAGGATATGACTGCTCGTCTCATCTTCATGACCGGACGTCCCAATGTGATGTTCAAGGAAGTGACAGCACAAACCTGACCGTGCGAGAGCAACTGCGGCAGCCAAGCGAACGCTCTGCTGGTGATCGGAGCGCGCAAATATTTGTTCCGTTGTCGACTTTTGAAAACCATGAAATCTTGAGGGGAAAATGCCAAATATTTCCAGAATGTACTTCATTACCGCCATCTGCTTCCTGGTGGCCGGAATTCTGGTCGGCCTGCATATGTCGATTACTCAAAACTTCGCCGCGACTGGCGCGCACGCGCATACAAACCTGCTGGGCTGGGTGACAATGTCCATTTTCGGGACATTTCACGCGCTTAACCCGCGTGGCGCCGGGACCCGTTTAGCGAAAGCGCAGTACTATGTTTACACGGGCGGAGTGATCGTGATGACGCCCGCTCTCTACCTGCTCTTGACCGGGAACCCGTCAATGGGGCCAGTAGTTGCCGTGTCGTCCTTCGTGGTGTTCGCCGGCGTTCTGATGTTCGCTGCCATCATATTTCGCGCTCGCGCAGAATAGGCTGTCGGCGTCGCCGCGCGCTAGCGGTGACTGCCTTGGCTTGGTCCATCCAGCCGGCGCCGAGTGGCGTCTGCTGGATGGCGTCGACGAGTGATGGCGACCTCGGTCCGGACAAGCCGCTGCCCGCCTCGCATGCACCGCTACTCTGTCGTCCGGAACACCTCGCGCACGGTCTTGATCGAGCCGGCGTCATTGACGCTGTAGCCCGGCAATTGCGAGATCGCGGCGTGGAATTCCTCGCCGCGCATGATCGACAGCACGCGCTTGACGGCGTCGACTTCCAGGATCTCCTTGCGGCAGACGAAGAAGTAGTCCTCGGTCACCAGCCGGACGAAGTCGAGATCGAACTGCCTCGCCGCGGCTTCGACGCCGAAGGCGACATCGGCCATGCCGCTGGCAACATAGGCGGCAACGGCGGCATGGGTGAATTCGGCATGCTCGTAGCCATTGATGCGGGAGCTGTCGATGTGGTGCTGGGCGAGTAGGTGGCCGAGCAGCATCCGCGTGCCGGAATCCGGGTCACGGTTGACGAAGCGGAGCTGCGGATCGAGCAGCCGATCGAGCGAGGTGATGCCGAGCGGGTTTCCGCGCGCCACCATCAACCCCATCTCCCGCGTCACGAAGCCGATGACGCGATGCGCGCTCGGCGTCAGCCAGCCCTTGCTCGCCGCGATGGCGCGCTTGCGCAGTTCGCCCTGCGGCAGGTGCATGCCGGCTAGGTCGCAACCGTCATGCGCCAGCGAGGCCAGCGAATTCTGGTTGCTGACATAGCGGAAATCGACCCCGATATCTGGCTCGCGGCTGAGCAGTTCCCTGAGTTTTGGCACCGCAAAACCATGGCTGGCGTGGACCCGCAGGATCAGCGGGCCATGCGGCAGCAACTGGTTGATCTCGGTCTCCAGTTCCTGCGACAGGTTCTGCAGCAATGGTCCCAGGCGCGCCTCGAGCCTCTGGCCGGCCCACACCAGCTTGTCGCCAAAGGGCGTGAGATTCGTGCCGCTGCCCTGCTTGCGCACCACCAGCGGCGTGTCGAAAAAAGCCGACCACTTCTCGATCAGGTTCCAGGCGTGGCGGTAGGAGACGCCGGCGAGATCGGCGGCCTTGGTGATCTTGCCGCTCGCCCGTATCTCGGCGAGGAAACCGAGCATGATCTGCAAGGATTGTGAATCCGCGCTGCGCCTGAAGCGCCAGACGGGATCGATCTCGATACGGATCATCGCTACCTCCCAACCGCCTCGGCCGAAGCAGATATGAATTCACATTCATATCTTCTGCATCGGCAAACCGGCAGTCGAGATCATGTCTCAGGGCAAAAAGTTAGGCAATAAATATCTTATTCCCACAGGAAAATATCTTTCCTACGGTGAGATCAGTCTCGCGGCGGTGGCTGGAGGAGCCGAGCTTCCATCGCGACATAGGAACTGAAGTTCATATATGGAGGAAGACCCGTGGTATACGCCTTTTCCGACTGGACCCAAAAGCTGCTGATTGACGGCAAGCGGGTCGACGCGCTTTCCGGCCGCACCTTCGACACGCTCGACCCAGCGACAGGCAACGTCATCGCCAGGATCGCCGAGGCCGACGCGGCCGATGTCGACGTTGCCGTACGCTCTGCCCGCGCTGCTTTCGAGGGCGACTGGGGCCGGATGCGCGCCAGCGAGCGCGGCCTGCTGATGCTCAGGCTGGCCGAGCTGATCCGCCAGAACGAGGACGAGCTGGTTAACCTGGAAAGCCTCGACAGCGGCAAGCCGGTTTCGGCCATCCGCCGCCAGGACCTGCCGGCGGTCATCGACACGCTGGTCTATTATGCCGGCATGGCCGACAAGATAAACGGCCAGGTCATTCCGGCGCGCCAGGACGCGCTGACCTACACGGTGCGCGAGCCGCTCGGCGTCGTCGGCGCCATCATCCCGTGGAATTTCCCGCTGATGATCGGCATGTGGAAGATCGCACCCGCACTGGCCTGCGGCTGCACCGTCGTGCTGAAACCGGCCGAAATCACACCGCTGACTGCGCTCCGCATCGGTGAGCTGGCGCTCGAAGCCGGTTTCCCCGCCGGCACCCTCAATGTCGTGCCGGGCTTCGGCAAGATCGCCGGCCAGGCGATCGTCGACCATCCCGACATCGACAAGGTCACCTTCACCGGCTCGCCGGTGGTGGGACGGCAGATCCTGCGCGGTGCCGCCGGCAATTTGAAGCGGGTGACGCTGGAACTCGGCGGCAAGTCGGCCAATATCATCTTCCCCGACGCCGACCTCGATGCCGCGGTCAAGGCAGCCGGTGCCGGCATCTTCTTCAACACCGGCCAGGTTTGCTCGGCCGGGTCGCGCATCCTCGCTCATGAATCCATCTATGACGAAGTTGTCGAGCGTCTAGCGGCACGAGCGAATTCCACCCGCATCGGCGACCCGCGCGAAACCTCGACCGCCATGGGCCCACTGGTTTCCGAAGTGCAGATGAAGCGCGTGCTCGACTACATCGAGATCGGCAAGAACGAAGGCGCCACCCTGGTCGCCGGCGGCAGCCGCCATGGCGATGCCGGCTACTACGTGCAGCCGACCGTCTTTGCCGGCGTCGAACACGAGATGCGCATCTCGCAGGAAGAGATATTCGGGCCCGTCGCCACCGTCATCAAGTTCAAGGACGACGAGGACGCCCTGCGCATCGCCAACGGCACGGTCTACAGCCTCGCTGCCGGCGTTTGGACCGGCGACATAGGCCGGGCCCATCGTTTCACGCGGCGGCTGAAGGCCGGCACCGTCTGGGTCAACACCTACGGCCCGACCGACATCAGGTTGCCATGGGGCGGCGCCCGCGATTCCGGCTTCGGCCGCGAGCATGGCGACATGGCGATCGAGAATTTCACCGAACCCAAGGTCGTCTGGATCAACACCGGCCGCTGACACCGCGCCTCGCCTGAAGGCGGGGCGCTCTCCAATCATCCCTGAGGACATCGGCAACCCTGCCCCGGCAAGGCTCGGAGAAGCTTTGCCAAAATTCTGGAGGAGTACAGCATCATGCGAATTGCAATCATTGGACAGCAGGCATTCGGACAAAGCGTGCTGGAGGCGTTCCTGGCCCGCGGCGATGAAGTCGCCGGCGTGTTCTGCGCGCCAGAAAAGGCCGGCGCCAGGCCAGACCCGCTGCGGGTGGCGGCCGAAAAGGCCGGCCTGAAGGTCTTCCAGCTGCCGAGCCTCAAGGGCGAAGCGGCGGAAAACGCGCTGCGGGCGCTCGATGTCGATCTCGCCGTCATGGCCTATGTGCTGCAGTTCGCACCGCAGGCTTTCGTCAACATCCCCAGGCACGGCACCATCCAGTACCACCCCTCCCTGCTGCCGAAGTATCGCGGCCCGAGCTCGATCAACTGGCCGGTGATCAAGGGCGACACCCAGACCGGGCTCACCATCTTCCGCCCGACCGACGGCCTCGACGAAGGCCCGGTGATCCTGCAGAAGAAAGTCGACATCGGTCCCGACGACACGCTCGGCAGCGTCTATTTCGACTGGCTGTTCCCGCTCGGAGTCGACGCCATGCTGGAGGCGGCGGACCTCGTCGTTGCGGGCAAGCACAGCGAAGTCGATCAGGATGAGAGCCAGGCCTCCTACGAGGGCTGGTGCAAGGATGCCGAGGCCAAGATCAACTGGCACGCCCATGTCGACACCGTCCACAACGTCATCCGCGGCTGCGACCCGGCGCCTGGCGCATGGACCACGGTCAACGGCACCAAGGTGCGGCTGTTCGAGGCGCGCAAGCACCTGGCGCGCCGGTTCGAGGACGTCACCGGCAAGCCCGGCGAGATCGTCTCGATCGGCGAGCGCAGCATCGGCATATCGGTGCAGGGTGGCGTGGTGGAGATCTTCAAGGTCCGTACCGAAGCCGGCCAGAAGCTCTCCGGCGCAGGCCTCGCCGACACCTTCGGCTTGAAGCCGGGCATGAAGCTCGGCACTGACGCGCCCGCACCGGCCCCAGCCCCCGCAAGGATTGCCGAGCCGGTCAGCTGAAACATATTCCCCGCGTCGGCCATTGGCCGACCATCCTCCCGCGAAGCCGCCGAGCAATCGGCGGCTTTTGCTTTGCGTGGCCTTTGGAGCTTACGCCTACGACCGTGGCTTTTCCTTCTTGGGATCGTAGTGGGCGAAAGGCACGATCCTGGCCGGCAGGCGTTTCTGGTGGCCGTCGAGCTTGCCGATCTCGACCTCGGTGCCGACATTGGCGTGCGTTGCGTCGACGCGGGCCAGCGCGATGTTCTTGTTCAGCACCGGTGAGCGCATCGACGAGGTGACGATGCCGATCTGGGCGCGGCCGATATGGACGCAGTCGCCATGGCCGACGACGACGTTGGAGTCGATGTCGAGGCCGACCAGCTTGTGGATCGGGTTGTCCTTGCGCCGGATCAGCGCCTCGCGGCCGATGAAGTCGTCGGTCTTGGTCTTCAGCGGCACGGTGAAGCCGATGCCGGCCTCGAACGGGTCGGTCTGGTCGGAGAACTCGTAATTGGCAAAGATCAGCCCGGCCTCGATGCGCACCATGTCGAGCGCGGCAAAGCCCATCGGCTTGAGCCCATGCGGCTGGCCCGCTTCCCAGACCGCGTCGAAGACCTTTTCGGCGTCGCGCGGATGGCACCAGACCTCGTAGCCGAGCTCGCCGGTATAGCCGGTGCGCGAGACCACGATCGGCACCCCTTGCGCATCGCCGATGCGGCCGATGGTGAAGCGGAACCATTCGAGCTCGCTGAGCGCCGGCTGGTGCGGCGGCGTCCAGACGATCTCCTTGAGGATGTCGCGGCTGTTGGGGCCCTGCACGGCGATGTTGTGCATCTGGTCGGTCGAGGAGCGGATGAGCACCTTGAGGCCGAGCTTTTCCGCCACTTCGCGCAGCCACACGCCGGAATAGTCGTCACCGCAGATCCAGCGGAAATTGTCCTTGCCGAGACGCAGCAAGGTGCCGTCGTCGATCATGCCGCCATGCTCGTAGCACATCGCGGTATAGACGACCTGGCCGACGCCGAGCTTCTTGACGTCGCGGGTCAGCGTGTACTGCATCAGGGCTTCTGCATCCGGGCCCGTCACCTCGAACTTGCGCAGGGCGGAAAGATCCATCACCACCGCCTTCTGGCGGCAGGCCCAGTATTCCTCGATCGGGCCTTCCTTGGCGAATTCCTGCGGCAGCCAGAAGCCCTTGTATTCGATGAAGTTGCGCGTGTGCTTGGCAAAGCTTGAATGGAAGGCGGTCTCACGGGTCATTTTGGGTTCGGCCTCCGGGGTCGTGCGTCTGGCGATCGCGCGCGAGAATTTGTGCTGGCCGGAATAGGTCCGGACGTGGATGTCGGTGAGGTTCCAGCCATTGGCCGGGGTGGTGTCGTCGGGGCAGGCCGAGGAGACGCAGACGATGTCGGTCAGGGCTCTCAGCAGCACATAGTCGCCCGGCCGCGACCAGGGTTCGTCGGAGAACATCACGCCATGGGCGTCAATGCCGGTGTTGAAGAAGAAGTTGACCGCCATCCAGCCGGCGCGGGCATTGACGCCATGCGGGGTCAGTGCGCCGTTGAAGTTCTCCGAGCAGTTGATGTGGCCGGGATAGCCGATGTCGTCGTAATATTTGGCATAGCAGGCGAGCGCGAACGCATCGTGGCGGCCGCAGGTGTCCTGGATGACCTCGACCAAAGGCTCGAAATCCTGGTCGAAATATTTGGCATGCAGGCCGGGCATCGGATAGGCGTGGCCCATCAGCGAGCGGGTGGCGGTGACGTCGAGGGCAAGGTCGCGGCCCTTGTCGAGCTTGCGCGCCGAAAAGCACTGGAAGTCGGTGCACTGGCGGCCGTCGACGTCGATGATCTGGATGTAGTCGCCGGCCTTGACGAAGAAGCTCTCGGCCGTCTTCGACTTGACCCTGAGGTCGAGCAGCGGATCGGCGAGCGGATCGGGCAGGTCGGACTTGCCGGCGGGCCTGATCGTCGCGCGCTTGATCATCACCGCAAGCGGCGTCGAGGTGTCGTGGCTGTCGATCGCCATCGCCGCACCGGGGGCAGCGACCACCAGCGTGCCCGGACGGGTGACGGTGAAGCTCTCTTCGGTGCCCGCAGCGGTCGCACCATCGAAGAAGCGCACGGCCTCGACACGGCCGAGTTCGAGCTTGCGCCGCGCCAGCCCGGCGCGGAACGCCTGCAGGCTGTCGTCGCCGTCGACCAGAAGCGCCTTGAGCCCGGCAGCATCGCTGTTCGAGCGCGTGCCCAGGATGCCCGGATCGGCCTTGCCGGCGGCATCGAAGGCCACCAGCTCGCAAGGCTGGCCGCCCTCGAGGTTGCGCACCGTCACGCGGTCGCCGGCCTCGATCTCGATCAGTGCGGCGCCCAAGCCCGGCACATGGTAACGCTCCATGCCCGGCAAAAGCAGCCCGGGCTGCAGGATGAGACTCGGCCGCGGCGGGCCGGAGGTCACGGCGGGGTAGTTTTCACCTGTCGTAGCCATCACCGCTCTCCTCGCAGCAATCCTGAGATCCTGGACAGGCTACCTGCAGGCTGTGAACCAGTCCGCCGAGATACGTGAAAATTGGCGGCGCTTATGTGAAAAATTGTAACCGGACAGCGGTCACGCCGCCTCACTGGACCTGGAAGGTCGGCTTGAACCAGGCCGGCGCCAGGCTTCGCTCGAGATCGAGCGACTGCACGTTGGTCCGGTCGACAATCTCGACCGGCGGCCCGACATGGCGATAACGCAGCGTGCCTTCGATCGCCCGGATGGCCTGGTCGATGGCGATGCGGCCCTGCAGCGGCGGCGAGTCGGTCGGCGCGGCCACAACTTTGCCCCGGTTGATTTCCCGGAAGGTGCCATGGGTGAAATAGTCTGCCAGGATCCTCACCTGGTTTGCCCGCCCCTGGGCCCTGAGGATGCTGACTGCGGCATCCGCCGTCGGCGCGCTGCCGACGATGTAGTCGATATTGGGCTGCGTCTCGAGCAGTTCCTCGATCAAAAGCAGCTGGATCTCCACGCCGGTGTCGCCCCATTTGACGGCGGCGATTTCGGCCGAACTCTGCTTCAGCGCGCCGCGGAAACCGGCCTCGACGAACTTGACCCAGCCGGCCCCCTTGGGCCCGGGAAACCACGCCACCCTGACCGGCATGGTGCCGGCGGGATGAAGGCGGGCGAGATAGGCGCCGATCGACCGCCCCATCTCCTCCCACGAAACGCCCGACTTGGCCGTGATGCCGGCGCCGTCGATGTCATTGACCGAGGCGATGACCGGGATGCGACGGGCGATCTCCTTGATCGTCGGCGTCAGCCCTTCATAGGACACGGTCCCGACGATCAAGGCGTCGGCGGTGGCGCTGCAGGTCCTGATCTGTTCGATCTGGCGGTCGAGATTGGGATACCCGCCAGCTTCGACGACGGTCAGTTTCACGCCGGCCGAGCGCGCCTGCTCGACCATGCCGTAGTTGACGCTGACCCAGTAGGAATCCTTGAGATGCGGATAGGAGGCGCAGATGCGCCAGGCTTTCGCGGCCTTCGCTACCGGCTGGTAGTCGATCGCCGTCGCCGGCCGGGAATAGCCGAATGGCTCCTCCCACGCATTGAGCTTCCATGTGCCCGCGGCATCCTCGGCCATGGCTGGATGGCCGCCACCGAGCGCCAGCAAGGCGGCAACAAGGAAGCTCAAGCGATCAAGGCGTGCCGGCAATTTCATCGGGGCAAGCTAGACAGCTTACGTCGGCAGCGCAAACCATGGTTATATGGACCATGCTTCATCGTTTCGGTATCGGCGGAAGGCTGTTCCTCGCCTTCCTATGCATCACGGGATTGTCGTTGTCGTCGGGCATCGCCAGCTGGCTGATCCTGCGCAACATCGCCGACGCCCAAGCCGTGGTGAACGCACAGGCGCTTCCCGCGGTGGCGGCAACCCAGCACACCGCCGAACTGAGCGCCAAGCTGATTGCCACCGCCCCGGCCCTTGCGGCCGTGCGTTCGCCCGACGAATTGCTGGCCGAGCAAGGCAAGCTCTCTGAGCTGTCGCAGCAACTCGTCAAGTCGCTGACCGAAGTCAGGCGGCTGTCGATCGATCCCAAGCTCGTCGAGGAGTTTGCCGGCTCGGTCGAAAAGATGCTCGCCAACCTTAAGGAAAACAACGAGCTGGTGCGCCAGCGGTTGGACGAGGACAAGGCCTATCGCGAAGGCGCGGAGGCTGCGGCAACAGCTGCCCAGTCGATCCTGCTGCTTTCCGAGACGCTGATTTCCAACGCGTCCGCCGGTGCCTCGGCTGTGACGGCCAATCTGTACGGACTGATCGGCGATCCCGCGCGCCGCGAGGACGCCTACACCGCCGTCGACCGGTTGATCGAGCACGACATCTACCTGATGGAGCGCATGTATGAGCTGCGCCACCGCAGCGCCCAGGTAAGCCTTTTGATCAACCGGCTTGGCCGGGCAGAGTCGCGCTCCGAGATCAGCGAGATCAGCGGCATCTTCCAGGACCACATGAAAGTCATCCTGCGCCGGATCCTGAGCATCGACGATCCGGTGCGGCGCAAGCAGGGCGTCGCCTTCTTCGGCGCCATCGAGGCCGCCGCCGGCGAGGTGCCGGTGTCGGGCTCGATCTTCGGCCGCCGCCAGCAGGTCATCGACCTGGCCGGCAGGCTCGACGCCATGGCCCAGGCAAATCGCGATCTTGCCGTCACCCAGAACCAGGTCGCCCGGGACATTCTCGACCGCTCCGACGAGTTCGCGAGGACAACGGCCGACCGCGCCGACGACGCCGTCCGCATCGGCGTCATCGTGCTCGTCGTGACCCTGCTGGGCGCCATCCTGGCTTCGGGCGCGATCGTCTGGCTCTATGTCGAGCGCAACCTTGTCCGCCGTTTGAGCAGCCTGTCGCGCGCCATGCAGCGGCTGACAGCAGGCGACCTCGATGTCACCGTGACCGACACCGGCGACGACGAACTGCGCACCATGGCCGTCGCCGTCAACCAGTTCCGCGACGAGTCGCGCCGGCGCCTCGAACTGGAGCAGGACCGCGAACGCATCACCGACGAGCTCAGGCGCCACCGCGAAGAACTCCAGCAACTCGTCGAGGAGCAAACCGAGCAGATCAGGCAGGTCAACACCCGCCTGCGCCAGGAGGCGATCGACCACGACCAGGCGCGGGCGCGGGCCGAGCAGGCAAGCAGCGCCAAGTCCGCGTTCCTCGCCACCATGAGCCACGAGATCCGGACGCCGATGACGGGAATGCTCGGCATGATGCGCCTGCTCGCCGACACCAGGCTCGGCCCGAGGCAACGCGAGCACCTGTCGGTCGCGGCGAATTCCGGCGAGGCGCTGCTCGGCATCCTCAACGCCATCCTCGACTACTCCAAGGTCGAGTCGGGCAATGTCGCCGTCGAGAAGGTCGACTTCGACCTGTCGAAGCTGGTTACCGGCGTCGTCGCCTTCATGCGCCCGATGGCGACGGAAAAGGGCCTCGACCTTTGGCTCGAAATCGACCCGAAGCTGGCCCCTGCCTTTACCGCCGACGCCGGCAAGATCCGCCAGGTCCTGTTCAACCTGGTCAGCAACGCGATCAAGTTCACCGAGCACGGCCATGTCCGGGTCAAGGTGACGCTCGCCGCCAGTGCCAGGCAGGCGCAGACCGTGCGGCTCGCCGTTTCGGACACCGGCATCGGCATTTCGCCGGAACGGCAGGATGACATCTTCCAGGCCTTCACCCAGATGGACGCCTCCATCACTCGCCGCTTCGGCGGCACCGGACTGGGCCTGGCGATCAGCCGCGAATACGCCCGGCTCATGGGTGCCGATCTCTCGGTCAGTTCGCGCCAGGGCGCAGGCAGCATCTTCACGCTCGAGATGCCGTTACAGAAGGCCGCGCTCGAAGCCGGCCTTCCCGCCGTCAGGAGCCGCCGTACGCGCAAGGCTGCGGCCTCGCCGCGCCACATACTGCTCGTCGAGGACGACGACGCCACCAGGCTAGTCTCGACCACGCTGTTGTCCCAGGCCGGCCACCATGTGAAGGCGGTGAGTTCGGGCTACCTTGCCCTGGAAGCCATTGCCGACTTCAAGCCCGAGATCGTGGTGATGGACGTCAGCCTGCCCGGTATAGACGGCATCGAGACGATGAAACGCCTGCGCACCACGCTTTCGGCGCCCGACCTGCCCGTCATTGCGATGTCGGCGCATGTGTTCAAGTCCGACATCGACCGCTACCTCGATTCAGGCGTCGATGCCTTCGTGGCAAAACCCATCGTCCACGAGCATCTGCTCGATGCGGTGGCAACGCTGGCCAAGCGCCCGGCCGCAACCCGGCAGCCCATCGTCGCGCTCGACGTTGCGGCCTGCCAGGCCGATCTCGACGCGCTCGGCGCCGAGACGGTGCAGCGGCTGCATCGCATCGCCCACGACAGCCTGCCCGGACGTTTTAGGTCCATGCACGATGCCCTGGAAACCGGCGATCGCAAGGCCCTTGGCGATCTCGCCCACGCGACGCGAAGCTCGGCCGGTTCGCTCGGATTTCCGCGCCTGCTGCAGGCTGCCGAAGTGCTCGAAGCGGCTGCGGCCGATGAGCCCGTCGCCGGGCTGAGGCGCATGGTCAAGGATTGCGAGGCAGCCTTTGCCGAAGGCACGCGGCAATGGCAAAAGATGCTGGAGGCCGACCAGGCGCATTCGGCCTGAGCGCCGACCCGACCCTCAGAAGCCGGCCGAGCCGCGCACAGCCTGGTTCGCGTCGGGCGCGAAGAAATAACCCTCGCCATGGGCGGTAACGATGATGCGCGGCGTGCGCGGATTGTCGTTCAGCTTCTGCCGTAGCCTTCGCACCAGCACGTCGACGGTGCGGTCGCTGGCGTCCCATTCGCGCCGCGATATCTCGTGCAGCAGCCGCTCGCGCGACAGCACCTGCCCGGGATTGGCGGTCAGCACCGACAACAGCTTGAACTCGGCGCCGGTCAGCTCGACGAAGGTGCCGTCGGCCGCCTGCAGCGTGCGCCGCGCCACTTCCAGCGTCCAGCCGTAGAAATGGCGCGTGCCCGAGGCAGCGGGAGGCAGACGCCCCTTGCCGACGCGGCGCAGCAGGCCCTTGACCCGGGCCAGCAGCTCGCGGTGCTCCACCGGCTTGGTGACATAGTCGTCGGCACCGATCTCGAGACCGACGATGCGGTCGACCGTGTCGGTCCGGCCGGTGACCAGGATGATTCCGACGTCGGACCGTTCGCGCTGCTCGCGGGTCAGCTTGAGTCCGTCCTCGCCGGGCAGGTTGATGTCGATCATCAGCAGGTCCGCCGGATGTCTGCCCATGATGGCGCGCATCTGCTCGCCGTCGCCGGCCTCGCTGACCTTGTAGCCCTCGGCCAGGAAATAGCCGGCGAGCTTCGCCCGGGTGACCGGGTCGTCCTCAACGATCACGATGTGGTGCTGAACCCGCATGCCATCTTATCCTCCCAAGCCTCGATTAACATCTTTTCACAAGTCAGACCACGACTTTTACACCCCGCCCGACACCGGTTCACTTCTCACCGCTATGTTTGCTGGGCTGGAGTGGAAACAGGTCCATAGAGACCGACCTCCGCATCCCGTGGGAACGATCGCAACACAAAGGAAAGGGAGGTTCAATGAGGAATTTCACGAAGTCCGCAAGTATGGCCACGATTTTGGCTTTCGCTACGGGCACGGCATTTGCCGAGGATTCCACCGACGCCATCAAGATCCCGACGCACAACTGGTCGAGCCAGATCGTTGGCGCCCACATCGTCGGCAAGCTGCTCGAAAAGGGCGGCGCCAAGGTCGAGTACGTTTCCGCCGACAGCCAGGTCGTCTACACCGCGCTTTGCGAGGGCGACGTCAGCCTCGTGCATGAAGTCTGGGAAGGCGCCTTCGGCGTCGCTTTCCAGAAGGTGGTCAAGGAAGGCTGCGTCGTCGATGCCGCCACCCACGACGCCAAGACGCGCGAGGAATGGTGGTACCCCACCTATGTCGAGGAAGTCTGTCCCGGCCTGCCCGCATGGGAAGCGCTGAACGCTTGCGCCGACAAGTTCGCCACCGCCGAGACCTCGCCGAAAGGCCGCTTCCTCGGCGGTCCGGTCGACTGGCTCAAGCATGACTCCGAGCGCGTCGAAGCCCTTGCCATGAATTTCGAGGTCGTCAACGCCGGTTCGGCCGCAGCGCTTTGGGCCGAGCTCGACTCCGCCGTCAAACGCAAGGAGCCGATCGTCCTGTTCAACTGGACGCCGAACTTCGTCGAAGCGCTTTATGACGGCAAGTTCGTCGAGTTTCCGGCCTTCGACCCCAAGTGCAAGGACGATCCGGCCTGGGGCAGCAACAAGGACCTGAGCTACGACTGCGGCAACCCGAAGGACGGCTACCTCAAGATCGCCGCCTGGAAGGAATTCCCGACCAAGTGGCCCAAGGCCTACGCTATCCTGCAGAAGATCAACTTCTCCAACATGGATATCGCGGTGCAGGCAAAGCTTGCCGACATCGACAACATGGAGCCCGAGCAGGCCGCCGACAAATGGCTGGCCGACAACGAGGCTCGCTGGAAGGCCTGGCTGGGTTCCGCCAGCTAACCCTGCACTAAACGACATCGCGCGGTTAAAGTGGCGCCTGCACAAGCAGGCGCCACCTCGCCCCTGCACATCCATCGGCCACCTTGGCGAGAGGCAAACTCGACATGACCGAAGCAAAAATCGCATGCCGCAATCTCTGGAAGCTCTACGGCGCCGACCCCGCCGGCTTCCTGCGCCGCCACGCCGGCAACCCCTCGATCGAAACCATCAGGGCCGAAGGTTACGTCCCTGCCGTCCGCGACGTTTCCTTTGAGGTCATGCCCGGCGAAATCCTTGTCGTCATGGGCCTGTCGGGCTCTGGCAAGTCGACCCTGCTGCGCTGTCTCGCCCGCCTGATCGAGCCGACCTCTGGCGAGGTCATGTTCGAAGGCCGCGACATCCTCGCCGCTTCCGAGCGCGAGCTGATCGAGCTTAGGCGCCACAAGATGGGCATGGTCTTCCAGCACTTCGCCCTGCTGCCCCACCGCACCGTGCTCGACAACGTCGCCTTCCCGCTCCAGGTCCGCGGCACCGATCGCCAGAAGCGCGAGGCCCGCGCCCGCGAAGTGATCGAACTCGTCGGGCTTAAGGGCCGCGAGGCCTATTATCCGCGCGAGCTCTCCGGAGGCCAGCAGCAGCGTGTTGGCATCGCCCGCTCGCTCGCCGTCGGCCCCGACGTCTGGTTCCTCGACGAGCCCTTCTCGGCGCTCGACCCGCTCATTCGCCGCGAGATGCAGGACGAGTTCCTGCGCCTGCAGAAGATGCTCAACAAGACGATCGTCTTCATCACCCACGATTTCGACGAGGCGATCCGCGTCGCCGACCGCATCGCCATCATGAAGGATGGCGTCGTCGAGCAACTCGGCACGGCGGAAGAACTGGTGACCTGCCCGGCCACGCCCTACGTCGCCGAATTCACCCGCAACGTCTCCCACGACCGCCTGCTCTCGGTGCGATCGATCATGGCGCCGGCATCCGCCCGCGCGCCTGATGCGGCAGCGGTGCAGGTCGAGGCGCTTCTGGCAAGCGTCGCCCGCCAGGTGCTCTCGTCGGAACGCCCGGTCGACGTCGTCGACGACGGCGGCGCACTCGTCGGCACGCTCAGCCGCGACAGCCTGATCGATGCGCTCTACGGCAAGGAACAGTGCGCATGAATGCCGCGACCCTGACCCGCGCCACCGAGATGGAGCCGCAAAAGCCCCTGGCATCTCTGGCGAAGCCGCTGCTCGTCGTGCTGCCCTTCCTCATCCTGCTGCTCGCGGCCTCGCTTCTCCCGGCCTGGGCCGTGCAGGTGCCCAAGGGTTGGACGATCCCCTTCGTCGACTGGGCGAACACGCTGATCGGACACATGCGCGACGACGCCATCTTCGGGCTGTTTTCGTTCCGCGACCTGACCCGCGCAATCGCCGAACTCATCACCTGGCCGCTGGCCTTCGTCGAAGGCTTGCTGGTTTCGGGCTTTCCGAAGATCGGCCTGGCGGCGATGCCATGGGTCATGACCGCGGGGCTATCGGGCGTGCTCGGCTGTTATCTCAAAGACTGGCGCCTCGGCCTGCTCTCCGCCGGATGCGTCGCCTACATGGCGATCTTCGGCAAGTGGGAGCTGTCGATGATCACCCTTTCGGTGGTGCTTGTCGCGGCCCCCATCGCCGGTCTCATCGGTTTCGGCATCGGCATTCTCGCAGTGAAGAAACAGTGGTTCGAAGCGCTCATCGTGCCGCTGCTCAACGTCCTGCAGTCGCTGCCGCATTTTTCCTACCTGATCCCGATCGCTGTGTTCATCGGCGTCGGCCACAAGGCCGGCACGATCGCCACAGTCATCTTCGCCATTCCGCCCATGGCGCGGCTCACCATCCTTGGCCTCAAAGGTGTCGCCGAAGAGGTTCGCGAGGCCGGCAAGATGGCCGGCTGCACGCGTTTCCAGACACTGTGGATGGTCGAGATTCCCTCTGCCCGCCAGCCGCTGCTGGTCGGCGTCAACCAGGTCATCATGCAGTGCCTGGCGATGGTGGTCATCGCCTCCTTCGTCGGCGCCCGCGGCCTCGGACACGACCTGCTGTTCCGGCTCCAGGCGCTGAAAATCGGCCAGGCGCTGGAAAGTGGCGTGGCCATCGTGCTGATGGCGATCACGCTCGACCAGTTGAGCCGCGCCGCCGCCTACAAGGAGCCGTCCCGCAGAGAGGACGACGCCACCTTCCTGCAGCGTTACCCGTTCCTCGGCGCATCGGCGCTGGTCGTCGTCGTTTCGCTCATTCTGGCCTCGATCACGCCCTATGCCCAAGCCTGGCCTGCGGATCTCGCTCTCAGCACCGCACCCTTCTGGGACGCGCTGGTCGACTGGGTCACCGTCACCTTCTACGAGCCGCTGCAATATGTCCGCAACGCCATGCTGCTCTATGTGCTGATCCCCGTGCGAGACCTGTTCCAGAGCATTCCCTGGACAGCGATGGTCGCGCTCGTCGCAGCTGCAGGCTGGTCGCTCGGCGGCCTGCGGCTTGCGCTCACCGTTTCCGGCTTCGTGCTCTTCATCGCCTTCGCCGGCTACTGGGAGCGGTCGCTGATCACCGCCTACATGGTGACGGTCGCCGTGCTGATCTGCATCCTGGTCGGCCTGCCGATCGGCATCTGGGCATCGCGCAGCGAGCGCCGCACCAGCATCGTCAAACTGCTGTGCGACACCTTCCAGACCTTCCCGTCTTTCATCTACCTGATCCCCGTCATCATGCTGTTCAAGGTCGGCGACGTCGCGGCGATTTCGGCGATCATCATCTACGCCATGATCCCGATCGTCCGTTACACCATCTTCGGGCTACGCAACGTGCCGTCCGAAATCGTCGAAGCCGGCATCACCTCGGGCTGCACCAGGCGTCAGCTGCTGTGGAACATCCGCATGCCGCTCGCCTTCCCCGAGATCATGCTCGGCATCAACCAGACGATCATGTTCGCGCTGTTCATGGTCATCATCGCCGCATTCATCGGCACCAAGGACATCGGCCAGGAGATCTTCAAGGCGCTGACCTTCAACGATGCCGGCAAGGGTCTGGTGCTCGGCTTGTGCGTCGCCTTCATGGGCCTCACCGCCGATCAGCTGATCACCGCCTGGGCGACACGGCGGAAGCAGCGGCTCGGCCTGGCCTAGAAACGTGCCCGGCGGGCGTTTGCGCCTCCGCCGGGCATCGCCTCAACGCTCGCGCAGCACAAGCCGGTTGGCAAAGCCGCACGTCAATGCCAGCTGCGTTGTCCGCTGCCCGTTGCCAGCATGCCCCTTGCACCGGATGTCGAACCTCGAGTTGATCGTCTCGAGCAGCGCCGTGTCTTCGGCCGCCGCGACCAATGCCGCGACAGCCAGGGGGTCGACGTCATTGAGCCCGTCGCCGCCCGCTTCCCTCAGGCTCTCGTCACCGGCAGCATCGGCATAGTGCTTCAGCATCGCCCGGATCAGGTCGCCCTTGGTCGAGAAGTGATGGAGCAGCCCGCCCTTGCTGATGCCGGCCTGTCGGGCAACGGCATCCAGGGTGACCTTGCCGAAGCCGTTTTCCAGCGCGACGCAAACGGCCGCATGAAACAGGCGCTCCTTCTGTTCGAGGCGGCGCTCAAGCGCCGTCCGGCTGTTCGCCGGCTGGCTTGCGGAACCGTTCATTCCGCCGGAACCTGAGCCTCGGACGCATCCGCGCCTTCCCGCGTTTCCGCCTTCCCACGCCGCGTCAGCTTCATGACGGCGACGAAGAAGACCGGCACGAAGAACACGGCAAGCACGGTCGCCGAGATCATGCCACCCAGCACGCCCGTACCGATGGCATTCTGGCTGGCGGCACTGGCGCCGGTGGCGATGGCCATCGGCACGACGCCCAGGCTGAAGGCCAACGACGTCATGATGATCGGCCGGAAGCGCAGCTTGGCCGCCTCCACCGTCGCATCGAGCAGCGACATGCCTTCCTTTCGCAGGTCCTTGGCGAACTCGATGATCAGGATCGCGTTCTTGGCCGACAGCCCGATGATAGCGATCAGGCCGACCTTGAAGTAGACGTCGTTCGGCATGCCCATGACCATCACCGCCAGCACCGAGCCCAGCACGCCCAGCGGCACGACGAGGATCACCGACACCGGGATCGTCCAGCTCTCATAGAGTGCCGCCAGGAGCAGGAACACGAACAGGATGCTGAGCACGATCAGGGCGGGCGCCTGCGAGCCGGACTGGATTTCCTGCAGTGACTGCCCGGTCCATTCATAGCCGAAACCAGCCGGCAGTTGGTCCGCCAGACGCTCCATCTCGGTGATCGCCGCACCCGAAGAATGTCCAGGTGCCGCCTGGCCGCTGATGCGCACAGCCGGATAGCCGTTGTAGCCGACGACCTGTGCCGCACCATTCTGCCATTCGACGCTGGCAAAGGAGGACAGCGGCACCATGCCGCCATGGGCGTTGCGCACGTTGAGGTTCAACAGATCCTCGGTCTGCATGCGCCGCCCGGCATCCGACTGCACCGTCACGCGCTGCATCCTGCCGGCATTCGGGAAGTCGTTGACATAGGCCGAGCCCAGGTTGGCCGAGATCGTCGAATTGATGTCGGCGAAGGTGACGCCGAACGTGTTCGCCTTCTCGCGGTCGATCAACAGGTTGGCCTGTGCGGCATCGGGCATGCCTTCGATGCGCAGGCCGGTGATGACCTCGCTCTTCGCCGCAGCCGCCATCAACTGGTCGCGCGCAGCGGCAAGCGCCACCTGTCCGCGGCCCGACCGGTCCTGCAGGCGGAAGGTGAAGCCGTTGGAGGTGCCGAGGCCCTGGATCGGCGGTGGCGACAGGGCGAACGACACGGCATCCTTCATCTGGAACAGCGCCCGGTTCGCGCGGCCGGCGATGGCGGCCGCCGAGTTGTCGTCGTCGCGCTCGCTCCAGTCGTCCAGCGTCACGAAGGCCAGGCCGGCGTTCTGGCCGGCGCCCGAGAAGCTGAAGCCGTTGACCACCACCATGCGGTCAACCGCCTCCTCGCCCATGAAGATCGACTCGACATTCTCGGCGATCGCCCGGGTGCGGTTGCTGCTGGATTCCGGCGGGCCCTGGATGTCGACGATCAGGAAGCCCTGGTCTTCGTTGGGCAGGAATGACGTCGGCAGCTGGATGAACGACCAGCCGAGGCCCACCAGCAGCGCCAGGTAGATGACCATGAAGCGGCCCGTGCGCTTGACGATCCATCCGACGCTGGAGGTGTAGCTGCGCGTCGTCCGGTCGAAGCCGCGGTTGAACCAGCCGAAGAAACCCTTCTTCTCGTGATGGCCCTTGGCGACCGGCTTCAGGAAGCTGGCGCAGAGCGCCGGCGTGAGCGACAGCGCCAGGAAACCCGAGAACAGGATCGACACCACCATCGTCAGGCTGAACTGCCGGTAGATGACGCCGACGGCTCCCGGAAAGAACGCCATCGGCACGAACACCGCCGTCAGCACCAGCGTGATGCCGATGATCGCGCCGGAGATCTGCTTCATCGCCTTGCGTGTCGCCTCCCGTGGCGACAGCCCCTCTTCGGCCATGATGCGCTCGACGTTCTCGACCACGACGATGGCATCGTCGACGAGAATGCCGATCGCCAGCACCATGGCAAACATCGTCAAGACGTTGATCGAGAAGCCCGTCGCCAGCATCACCGCGCAGGTGCCGAGAAGCGCCACCGGCACCACCAGGGTCGGGATGACCGTGTAGCGGAAATTCTGCAGGAACAGGAACATCACCGCGAAGACGAGCAGGATCGCTTCGACGAGGGTCGTGATCACCTTCTCGATCGAAACCTTCACGAACGGCGAGGTGTCGTAAGGGATCGCGTATTCCAGGCCCTCCGGGAAATAACGCGAGAGCTCCTCCATCTGCGCCCGGACCGCCTCCGACGTCGCCAGCGCATTGCCCGTGGGCGATAGCTGCACAGCGATCGCCGCGCTCGGATTGCCGTTCAATCTGGTCGAGAAGTTATAGTTTTCCGCGCCGACCTCGATGCGCGCCACGTCGGACAGCCGCACCGACGAACCGTCGGGATTTGCGCGCAGCACGATCGAGCCGAACTCTTCGGCGGAGGTGAGCTGGCCCTTCACCAGCACGGTGGCCGAGATCTGCTGCGTGATCGGGTTCGGGTCGGCGCCGATGCGGCCGGCGGCAACCTGCGCGTTCTGGGAACGGATCGCGTTGGTGATGTCGTCCGACGTCAGGTTCAGGCCGACCATCTTGTCGGGATCGATCCAGATGCGCATGGCGCGCTGCGTCGCAAACAGCTGCGCCCGGCCGACGCCGTCGATGCGGCGGATTTCGCTGAGCACGTTGCGGCTCAGATAGTCGCCGAGGCCGACGACGTCGAGCGAGCCGTCCGTCGAAGTCAGCGCCACCATCATCAGGAAGCCGCTTCCGGCCTCCTCGATGCGGATACCGACCTGCTTGACCACCTGCGGCAGCCGCGGCTCTACGCGGCGAACCGCGTTCTGGATGTCGATCGAGGCCTGGCCGCTGTCGGTGCCCGGTGCAAAGGTCGCGGTGATGCTGACCATGCCGGAGGAATCAGACGTCGATTCGAAATAGAGCAGGCCGGGGACGCCGTTCAGTTCTTCCTCGATAGGCCGGGTGACGCTCTGGTAGATGTCTTCGGGCGCGGCACCGGCATAGGTGGCGCTGATCGAGACCTGTGGCGGCGCCACGTTCGGATATTGCGCGACCGGCAGGAACGGGATGGCGATGGCGCCGGCGAGCATGATGAAGATCGCCACGACCCATGCGAAGATGGGTCGATCGATGAAAAACTGGGGCATCTCTGATGTTCCTTAGCCGGCCTTGGGCTCGCTGGCGGGCGTAGCCGCGCCGCTGCTGCCGGTTGCTGACGTCTTGTCCTTGGGCTTCCAAGCCTGGGCGGCGACCGCAGCGCCGGGCCTGACCTTCTGGAACCCTTCGACGACGACCTTGTCGCCCGCCTTGAGGCCTTCTTCGACGACCCAGCGGTCGCCGACCACGCGTCCGACCCGGACCGGGCGAAGCTCGGCCACGTTCTTGTCGTTGACCACATAGACCTGCGAGCCGCCCCCCGAATCGCGCTGGATCGCCTGCTGCGGGACTGCGACGGCGTTCTGCTGGATTCCCTGCTCGATCAGCACGCGCACATACATGCCCGGCAGCAAGTCGCCCTCGGGGTTGGGGAACTCACCGCGAAGCGTCACCTGCCCGGTCGTGGCGTCGACCGCGGCTTCCAGGAACAGGAGCTTGCCCGGATGCGCATATTCGCTGCCGTCGTCGAGCCTAAGCATGACGCCTGCCGCGCCTTCCTCGGCATTCGTCAGCGCGCCGTTTTCGAGCGCGCGCCGCAGCCTGAGAAGCTCGTTCGCCGACTGGGTGAAGTCGGCATAGACAGGGTCGATCTGCTGGATTGTCGCCAGGCTTTCGGGGCCATTGGCGCTGACCAGCGCACCCTCGGTGACCATGGCGCGACCGATGCGCCCGGAGATCGGCGCCGTGATTTCGGCATAGTCGAGATTGAGCTGCGCCGTCGCAAGCCCGGCGGTGGCGATCGCCACGTCGGCATCGGCCTGCGCAAGGGCGGCAACGGCGTTGTCGAGCTGCTGGCCGCTGGAGACGTTACGCTCGCGCAGTTCGCTCTGGCGCTGGGACTGCTGGCGTGCCTGGAGCTGGACCGCCTGCGCACGCTGCAGTGTCGCTTCGGCGCTCGCAACCTGCGCCTGGAACAGCGCCGGGTCGATGCGGTAGAGCACGTCGCCCTCCTTCACCAGGCTGCCCTGTTCGAAGACGCGTTCCAGCACGATGCCCGAGACGCGCGGCCGCACCTCGGCGATGCGGGTTGGGGCAATGCGCCCCGGCAGTTCGTTGAGGATCGGCAGTGCCTCGGGCACCACCTCGATCACGCTCACCGGCGATGGCGGGGGTGCCGACGGTTTTGCCTCGGCTGAACCGTTGGCATCGCTGCATCCGGAGACGAGTGCGAGCAGGCCAACAGCCGCGGCAAGTTTGAGCGGCAAAGCGGGTATACGCATGGGAAAATCCAGAAAAGGTTGACGATTGCCGGAACGGCGAGCGAGGGCTTCGATAATGGGGTGGCTTGGCGGCGGGCGATCAATCGCCTGATGGAGCTCTGGGGCCTTTGGATCTCAGATGCTCGGCGTCGATCAGCCAGCCTATGTCGCGCAGGATGTCCGCGCGTTCGGCATCCGACCAGGGATGCAGATTATGCATTTCGAGGCGCTTGAGGCCTTCGAGTGCCAGAAGCGCAAGAATGGCGCCGCGCGGGTTGTCCGCGGTTTCCGTGACCGAGGCGATCATCCGTGCATAGACCGCTTCGATGATGCCGCGCGATTCGGCGTCCTGGGCGAGAGCGGAAACCAGATTTACCGCCACGGCGCGGGCATGGTCGCGCGGTCGCTCGGCCGCCGCCGCGACGAGGCCGTTGATCGCCGGGCTCGGAACCGGTCCAAGTTCCACCGTCGCCGCCTGGACCCGCTGTTCCTCGTTCTCGACGCGCCGCCGTATGACGGCATTGATGAGCTGCTGCTTGGATTTATAGTCGTAGACGACGCTGGCCTTGCTGATCCCGGCCTCGGTCGCGACTGCGTCCAGCGTCAGGTGTGCAGCGCCATCGCGCACGACCACGAGTTCCGCCGCATCCAGAATGTCGCTCTGCTCGATTACCCTGGGACGGGCCATATGTTCACGCCTACACTGCTTGCAACAATTACCGAACAGTTGGTCGGTAACGGATAATAGGTGCGGTGCAGCGATAACTTCAATTCACCAATACGTGTACCGGAGCGGTCACGCCCCTTACCCTGCCATGTTCGCAGATACTCGTGTGGCATCGATTTGCCGGCAGGCTCAGCCTCGGCGGAGCCCCGACGCCCCGTCCGTCTGCGATGAAGCTTTCCTTCAACGGGAAGCCCCGAAAGCGGGCATTACACACCTCTTTCGGTATGCGCCGGCTCAGCATCGATAGTCGAAGAAGGCGCGGGAAAGGGCCGTCTCGCAGTCCCTGCCCGCAGCCTTGTTTGCCCCTGGAAATGCGAGGCAGACTGACCCAGAGCCGGCGGCCTTCCATCACGGCATTGTGTTCCGCCGTTTCGACCGCCCAGCAGGCTTGCTGGCGCTCGATCCGAGACGACCTTCGCCGAGACCGCCGCGCTCCGGCGCAGTCGGTTGTCGCAGAGATGGAAGCTATTGCTTGGCTACGCCCGCGCGTCGGCGAACGTCACCAGCCGGCGGCGGTCTTCGCACCAGAGCGCGAGGTTGATGCAGGCAACGCTCTTCCCGAAGGTCAGCTTGACGCTCTGGCTGGCGTCGCGCAGTTCCGCGTTGCTGTCGAAGCAGGCCTGCAGGCGATAGAACGGCACGCGGCTGCACAAATGGTGGATGTGATGCAGGCCGATCGAGCCGGTGACCCACTGGGCCACAGCGGGCAAGGCATACCAAGAGCTGCCGCCGAAGGCAGCGACATGCAGGTCCCAGGCCTCGCCGGCATCCCAGCGCGTCTCTTCGAACTGATGCTGGACGTAGAACAGCCAGCCGCCGGCCCAGGCACCCATCACCACGACAGGCAGGACCGCCAGCATCACCGCCCAGCCGGCCAGGAGAACGAGCCCGCCATAGACAAGCACCAGCGCCACATTGAGGCCGCCGGCGCTACGCCATGCCTCGACGCGCGGAATGGCATCGTTGTAGGGCAGCCGGTGCATGATCAGGAAGTAGATCGGCACGCCGATCACGATCAGGATGATCGGATTGCGATAGATGCGGTACATCAGCCGCTGGCCGGTGGTCATCGCCTCGTATTCGGCAACCGTGCGGGTATCGATATCGCCGATGCCGCGCTTGTCGAGATTGCCCGACGAGCCGTGATGGACGGCATGGGCCTTCTGCCACAGCGTATAAGGCGTGAAGGTGAAGACGCTCAGCACCCGCCCGATGATGCGGTTTGCCTCGCGCGAACTGGTGAACGAGCCGTGGCCGCAATCGTGCTGGATCGCAAACAGCCGGACCAGGAAGGCCGCACATACCGGCGCCAGCAGCGCCAGCAGCAGCCAGCGGCAGGCGCCGAGCAGCGGCTCGGCATAGGCGGCGAGCCAGACAAGTACCGCCCCCATCGCCAGGAATGGCACCAGCGTCACAGCCAGTTCGAACGCCGCGCGGCGGTCGTCTGGGTCGCGAAAGCGATTGCAATGCGAGGCAAGCCGGCGAACAAGGGCCTTTTCAGCCGCGTGTTCACTTGCAGCCACAGCCCCGGTGGGCTGGCCGTCCGCCTTGGACGACATCAATTTCGTCATTTAGTCCCCGAAATCTCGCTGCCAACTCGGTCAAGCGCGCCATTTGTCCATAATGCGCGGCAAGCGCCGTGACTAGTGGGTCCACCGTGGCATATTGGCTAAATACAGTGCTGTTGCACCGCTGCACGTAAATCATGGCGTTTTCCTGTTGAGTGCGGCGGCCATTACGTCTTAGGTCGCGGAAATCACGCCATCGGCTGCAGGGGAACGCCATCCATGACTTCTTTGGAAATTTCCACCGGCTCGGCCAGATGGACCACGCTCGCCAGCCACCGCCTGTGGCTCTTGCAGCAGGCCGACGCACTGTTCTCCTTCTTCGAGCGCGAAAGCCTCAATCCGCTCGGCGGTTTCCACGACCTCGACGACCAGGGCCGCCCGATGGCGCCTGGCGCCGTTCCGGGCAAGTTCGCCGGTCGCCAGATCCATGTCGCCACGCGCATGGTGCATTGCTTTTCGATCGCCCATTTGCTCGGCCGGCCGGGCGCCGACACACTTGTCGACCACGGCATGGCGTTCCTCTGGAACGGCCATCGCGATGCCACCAATGGCGGCTATTTCTGGGGTGTCGGCTATGACGGCCCGACCAACGACACCAAGCAGGCCTATGGCCACGCCTTCGTGCTGCTTGCCGCCGCGAGCGCCAAGGTCGCCGGCCACCCCGATGCCGACCGCCTGCTGACCGACATCTCGACCGTCCTGTCCGAAAAATTCTGGGAAGACAGCCATGGCGCCGTGGCCGAAGAATTCACCCGCGACTGGAAACCTTTCGACAGCTACCGCGGCCAGAACTCCAACATGCACCTGACCGAGGCGCTGATGGCCGCCTTCGAGGCGACCGGCGACAGCAATTACCTGTCGATGGCCGAGCGCATCGCCGACCTGATCATCCGCCGCCATTCTGCCGCTGCCGGCTGGCGCCTGCCCGAGCACTTCACCCTGGATTGGAAGCTCGACCGCGACTATTCCGGCGACCCGATGTTCCGCCCCTACGGCACCACGCCGGGCCATTCGCTGGAATGGGCACGGCTCCTGCTGCAGCTCTGGGAACTCGGCGGCCGCAAGCTTGACTGGCTGCCCGATGCAGCCAGGAACCTGTTCGGCCAGGCAACGGCGGATGGCTGGGACACAGCCAGGGGCGGCTTCTACTACACGCTCGAATGGGACGGCTCGGCTCGGATCAAGGATCGCTACTGGTGGCCATGCTGCGAGGCCATCGGTGCGGCCTCCATGCTCAACGCCATCGATGGCAATCAGGCTTACGAGGACTGGTATCGTCGCATCTGGAGCTTCTGCGCCACCCGCTTCATCGACCGCCGCAACGGCGGCTGGCACGCCCAGCTCGACGACGAGCTCAAGCCCAATGCCGGCCCCTTCTATGGCAAGCCCGATATCTACCACGCGCTCCAGGCCTGCCTGATCCCGCTATTGCCGACCACCGGCAGCATCACCCGCGGCCTCAGCACGGTCGGCATCCAGCTCTAGCAATTCGGGCGCGCGATTGACGGCGGCGCTCACGGCCAACGCGCCGCAACCTGGTTGCCGAAGATCGCGCGCTGCATGGAGCCTGCCAGCGTCGCCGCGTAGGGAGTGGCGATGTGGTGCCGGTCGCGGAACGTCAGCTTGCCGCCGATCATCGCCGGGCATGTCGTCTCGTTGCAGAACAGTTCGGTGAGGTCGACATATCTCACACCAGGCAGCCTTGACGTCGCGGCCTGTTCGGTCTCCGATACCCGCTCGTCGATCGCCTGGTTTCGCGGCGTATCGCACACCGCGGCACTCCGGCCCTGCCACAATGAACGGGCGACGCAGCGATCAAGATACGACTTGTGCACCGGAACGTCCCTGAGCAGCACGACCTCGGCGCCTGTCTCGCTCAGCGCTGCCAGTGAGGTCCTCAGGCCATTGGCCCAGACGTCGCGCGTGACCAGGTGATCCAGGTCGCCGTTCACGTCGTTCTCGACATAGCTGTACGAAAACTGCGCAACGATCACGGCGTCGGGTTTCAGATCGGCGATTTCCTTCATCGCCGATTTCCGCCACGCATCGCATTCCCCATAGGCCCGCATCAGGCGCACGTTCCATGTCGGCACCGCGGCGACCGAGCAGGAGGATTTCAGATAGGTCACCACGCGCCAGTTGTTCGCCTCGGCGATCTTCGCCAGCGGCGTCGACCAGTGGTCGGCGTGTGAATCGCCGAAAAGCACGATCGTCTTTCGCGGCTGCGATGCCCCGAGGCTGCAGCTGCGCGGCTCGGTCTGCTCCAGGCTGGCGACGCACGCGGTGTCGATCTGGCGCGCCGACGACGAGCGCGCGGCACTTTCCGCGATGAGCCTCTGGTCTGGATCGACGCTTCGAGCCGCCAATTGGGCAGCGCCATAGGACAACGTTACGCCAAGCGACGTCAGCAGGGCCGCAAGCCCCAGCGAGCGCGCCGAACCGGCCGAAAGCCAGCCGCTCAGCCGCACCGGATTCTCGACGAAACGATAGCTGAGAACGGACAAGCCAACCGTCACCAGCAGGCACGCCAGCCGGCCGCCGAGCGTAAGGTCGGGCCACAGGATTGTCGCATAGACGATCACCGGCCAGTGCCAAAGGTAGAGCGAATAGGAGAGCTTGCCGGTCCACTGGAAGGGCGCGAGCGACAGCAGCGCCGCCGGCCCGACGGCGCTTTGGCGCGCGCCCGAAAGCAGCAACATGGCCGTGCCGATCACCGGCAGCAGTGCAAGGAAGCCCGGGAACGGATCGGCCTCCGAGACAGTCAGATAGGTTGCCCCGATCAGCGCGAGGCCGGCCCAGCCCATGACAGGCGCGAAGCGGAAGCCCGACGCCCAGCGCTCGGCGACCGTTAGCGACACCAGCCCGCCGACGGCGAATTCCCAGGCCCGCAACGGCGAGAAATAGAAGGCCCAGGGTTGCGACACCGTGGTCATCCAGGCGCAGGCGGCAAACGACGCCACCGCCGCGACGCCGAGGAAAACGGCCACGCCCCTTTCGCCCGGCCGGAACCGCGCCACCAGCAGCAGGAACGCCGGCCACAGCAGGTAGAATTGTTCCTCGACCGACAACGACCAGAAATGCAGGAACGGGTTGTTCGCCGTGTCGGCCGCGAAATAGTCGAACGACCACCTGAGCAGCCAGAGATTGATGACGTAGCTCGAGGCGAACAAAGCGCCCTTGGCGTAGAGCTGCTGCTCCGACGGTGCCAGGATGAAATAGCCCACCACCAGCGTAGCCACGATCACCAGCAGCGATGCCGGCAGCAGCCGGCGCGCGCGGCGTCCGTAGAAGCGCCAGAGGTCGACCGTGCCGCTGCGGCCGATCTCCTGCATCAGGTGCCTGGTGATCAGGAAACCCGAGATGACGAAGAAGATATCGACGCCGATGAAGCCGCCGGGCAGGTTCGACATGCCGAAATGGAACGCCACCACGCCGCCCACGGCGATGGCGCGCAGGCCCTCGATGTCGGGCCGGAACGTCGACGCGGCTGCGCTCATGAGTTGGCGGGGATGAGGCTGCTGGACATGCGGGCAGGATCGGCGACGCAGTCCGGCAGGACAACTCAAACTATGTTGCAATGCAATATGATCGCTTCGGCACGATCTGCCGCAACGCCATGGAAACGAACGCGCTGCGGCGCCTGCCGCCCATAACATCGAGCCTGACTTTTCTTGCCGGGCCTCTTTGGACGGAACCGATACCGCTCCGGCCGGTTAACCCGGCGCGAAGGGGTGAAAATCGAAGAGGTAGAAGATGAGACATTCACTCGCCATCGCGGTCCTGCTTGCGTCCACCGCTCTCGCAACGCCCGCCTTTGCCGGTGGCGCGGCCAGCACGGAAGCCCGCTCCGTGGACACCTCCACCACGGCGAGCACCGGCGCCAAGGCTGATCTCGGCACAGTCCTGTCGGCCATCCAGGCCAGCAGGAACACCGCGACCGCCATCCAGGCCATGACCAGGGTCGGCGCGGTCAACATCGTCAAGCTGTCGCCCACCGGCGACGACAAGCAGGCGCTGGACAAGGCCGTCGGCGACAATCAGGCCGACATCACCGGCGTGCAGGCTGCGATCATGGCCAACAAAGCGCTGAAGACGAAGCTCGACGCCGAAACGATCGACACCTCGGCCATCGTCGCAGCCAGCATCGAGGCCGACGGCTCGGTCACGGTCTTTGTGAGATAGCCTCACATCGGCCGCGCAGCGTGGTCCGGCGGCTTGAAGCGCCGGACCACGCTGGCACCCTTGCCGAAAAGCTTGATCCAGCGGCACAATATCGCCCGCCCGGCGCCGATCTGCGCTATGGCACCTCCGCCGGGGCGATCTGACCCGGCGTCGAAACCCGCCGGACCACATGACAGCCCATCCCGCAACCGCGCCAGAACAACGCTTCGCCGCATTTCGCCATAGCGCGTTCTCGCGTTTCTGGATCGCGCGTTTCCTCGCCACCTTCTCCACCCAGATCGTCTCCGTCGGCGTCGGCTGGCAGATCTACGACCTGACACGAAATCCCTTCGACCTCGGCCTCGTTGGCGTCATCCAGTTCGCGCCGGCCTTGCTGCTGGTGCTCGTCACTGGCGTCGTCGCCGACCGCTTCGGCCGCCGGCTCATCATGGCGCTGGCGGCGCTCGTCGAGACCGCGTGCGCAGCAGCCCTCCTGATCCTCACCGTCCACGGCCTCGCCGGTCCGCTGCCGATCTTCACCGTGCTCGCCGTCTTCGGCATTGCCCGCGCCTTTTTCGGACCTGCGTCGGCCTCGCTGGTCGCCAACCTGGTTCCGACCGAGGATTTCGCCAACGCGGTCGCCTGGAACTCGTCCGCCTGGCAGACCGCCACCATCGTCGGGCCGGTCGCGGGCGGCCTGCTCTATGGTGTCTCGCCCGAAGCGGCCTATGGCGCGGCCACCGCGATCATGCTCGCCTCGGCGGTGCTGATCTTTTCGATCCCGAAGCCGGCACAGCGCAGCGAAACGGACGCGTCGACCGCCGAAACGCTATTCGCCGGCTTCCGCTACATCTGGGGCGAAAAGATCGTACTCGGCGCCATCTCGCTCGACCTGTTCGCCGTGCTTCTGTCGGGCGCCGTCGCGCTCCTGCCGGTCTATGCGCGCGACATCCTCGAACTCGGGCCATGGGGCCTTGGCATGCTGCGCGCTGCTCCCGGCGTCGGCGCCATCCTCGTTGCCGTCTGGCTTGCCGGCCATCCGATCCGCGACCATGCCGGCCTCGTGATGTTCGTCTTCGTCGCTTTGTTCGGCGTCGTCACGGCAATATTCAGCGTCTCGACCATTCCCTGGCTGTCGATCACCGCCCTTGCCCTGATCGGGGCGACCGACATGGTCAGCGTCTACATCCGCGAGACGCTGATCCAGCTGTGGACACCGGATCGTGTCCGCGGCCGCGTCAACGCCGTCAACGGCGTCTTCGTCGGCGCGTCGAACGAACTCGGCGAATTCCGCGCCGGCACGATGGCCGCCCTGATCGGAACCGTGCCGGCCGTCGTTTTCGGCGGCATCGGCGCCGTCGCCGTCGCCGGCATCTGGGCGTGGACCTTCCCGCAGCTGCGCAAGGTCAGGCGCCTGGATGGAAGGGTTTGACGAGGGAGTAAGGCAATAGGCAATATGCGAACCCTTACTCCCCTACTGCCTTACTGCCCTGCCATCCCCCCGGCCAAATATCGTAACCAGAAACTCGTCGAGCCAGCGCTTGAGGTGCATGTCCCAGATCAGCCGGCCGCCGAGATGGTCGCGTCCGGGCTGTGCGCCGGGCAGGACGAAGCGTTCTGCGCCACGCACCACCCAGCGCTGCATCATCACGCGCGTCAGCTCGGCGTGGAACTGGATGCCCCAGGCATTGTCGCCATAACGGAAAGCCTGGTTGGGATACGTGTCCGAAGAAGCCAGCAGAACGGCGTCTTTCGGTAGAGAAAAGCCCTCGCGATGGAACTGGTAGACCATTTCGGGCCAGTGCATCAGCTTGCGGCCCTCTTCGGTCGCCTTGATCGGATACCAGCCGATCTCCACCAGCCCGTCGCCATGGCCCTCGACCTTGCCGCCGAGATGGTTGACCAGCATCTGTGCGCCAAGGCAGATGCCGAGGAACGGCCGGTTCTCCTTGAGCGGCACGGTCAGCCAGTCGGTCTCGGGGCGCACGAACTCGTCGTGATCGTTGGCGCTCATCGGCCCGCCGAACACCACCGCCCCGGCGTGCCCGTCGAGCGTACCGGGAAGCTGGTCGCCCAGCGGTGGCCGGCGGATATCGAGGTCGAAACCGTTCTCGATCAGCACATGGCCGACACGGCCGGCGCTGGAATGCTCCTGATGCAGGACAACCAGGATCTTCGCTCTCGCCTTGCCCGGCATCGAGCGCCTATTCGTCCGCTTCGGGTCCGACGGAACGCTGCGCCTTCTGCGCCGCCTTGCGCTTGGCCTCGATGCGATCGCGGCTTTCGACGCCGATCAGTTCGGCGATGCGCCAGATGGTGTTGTCCTCCATCTCGTGCAGCTCGCCATCGGCATAAACGATCTCCCACATCATGCCGATGAAGTCCTTGCGCGCCTCGTCGTCCAGGCTGCGCTTGAGCACGCTGGTGAAGGCGTAGAGATCGATCGCCTCGTTGTCGGCCTGCTCGCCGGCCTTCGCCAGCCGGTCGAGTTCGCCACCCGAAATGCCGTAGCTCTTGGCCAGCAGCTGCTTGACGCGCTCCCATTCGACGTCCTGCCGGTCGCCGTCTGCGTCCATGACGTGATACATCAGCGCCGCTGCGGCGACGCGCGGGTCGTCCTCGCTCGATTGCCTCGTGCCCGCCGACGGCAGATCCTTCAGAAACGAAATCATGCGCTCGAACATTGGCGAATCCTGTTTGGGGCCAAGCCTAGATTTAGGGTTGGCCGATAATCAAAACAAACGGAAACGCCGCTGGGCGTTTTCCCGTTCCACCTCGGGGTCGACACCCGGGTCGTCGGGAAGCCGGATCGGCTCTGCCTTGTCCTCGTCCACCACCCCGGCGACACCATCCGGCGTCGGCGGAACGACTTTTGCCGTGGCTGTCTCAGTCGCCTTTTCCGGCATCACCTCGACGTCGCTTTCCACCTCAACGATGTCATCGCCGGCGGGCTGTGCGGCCCGGATCGCCGGGATCGCCACGCGTGCTTCCGGCTCCTCGTCTTGCTGTTCGATGAGATGGCCGAGACGCTCCTCAGGCGCCTTCCATTCGAAGGCGTCAAGCCTGCCGGTCACCGGCGAGAACGGCGCCCAGCGCTCGGAAACGACGCCGTCGGCGACCCATGCCGGGTCGCGCGGCGCCCGCACCGCCTTGGCGAGCCACTGTCGCACCTTGCCCTGGTTGCCGGTTTCCGCTTCTTCGATGTCGGCAAGCAGCAGGTAGGCGCCCTCGCGCGGCTGCATCCGGGCCGCCGCCTCGGCCTCGGCGCGTGCCAGCGCATAATCCTGTGCCTCCAGCGCCGCCCGCGCCACGGCAAGCGAGGATTCAGGGTGGTTCTGCTTCAGCGATTGCAGCTTCTTGGCCCGTGCCAGCCGGTCGAGCACCGCATCGCCGGGTCGGCCATGAACATAGAGTTCGGCGACATCTGGCAGCGGTTCGGCCTTCCACGCGCCTTCCAGCGCTTTCGAGCCCTTACGCACGTCGTTCTGGCGGAACAGCGCCTTGGCAGCGATGATGGCCGCCGGGCCGAACTCCGGCCGCAGCCGGTTGGCTTCCAGCGCTGCGGTGCGCGCCGTGTTGAAGTCGCTCTCGAACAGCGACATCGCCTTGGCCGTCAGCAGGACCGAGCGGCGGTTGTTGGCGACGTCGCGCTCGATCTGCCGCGTCGACTTCTGCGCATCGACCAGCGCCAGGGCGCCATCCCAGTCACCGCGCTCGGCCTTTTCCTCCAGCGTCGAATCCGCCGCCCAGGCGAGCTGTGGCGCAAGGCCTGCGGCGCGCCCGGCATAGTGGCGGGCGGCCGAGCGATCGCCGAGCCGTTCGGCCTCGAGATAGAGCCCGCGCAGGCCGAGCAGCCGCATCTCGGGATCGTCAAGCATGGCCTCGAATTTCTGCCGCGCGCCGTCATGGTCGCCTTCGAGCAGTGCCGCCTGGGCATCGAGCAGCTGGATCAGCGGCTCCTGGTCGGAGCGGATCAGCTTTGCCGCTTCCTTGTTCTTCTTGCGCGCGAGCGCCGCATCGCCGGCACCGGCTGCGATCATGCCGGTCGACAGGGCCTGGTAGCCACGGTCGCGGCGGCGGGCGCGGAAATGCCGGGCGATGGCATAGGGGCTGTTCCACAGCGACTTGGTCAGCCACCACGACAACATCACCGCAACCACGATGGCCGTCACGGCCACCGCAGCCACCATCAGGCTGACCTGGTACTGGTAGCCGCCGAAGGTCACCACCATGTCGCCCGGGCGATCCGCCAGCCAGGCAAAACCGAGCCCGAGCCCAAAGACGACGGCGAGGAAGAACAGGATGCGTATCATCTGATGTTCCTCACGCCTTCATCGCATTGGCGACGAGCTGGTCTACCAGCGTCTCGACCTCCAGCCGCGCCTTGAGCTTGGCGGCAAAGTCGGCACCCGCCGCCTTGGCCGTATCCGGCAGCGTCTCGTATTCGGCAATTGCCTTGGCGAAGTCGCCCTGGCTGACCGCCAGTTCCATGCGCGCCACCGTTTCTGGCGCGCCCGCGCCTTCGACGGCGCCGATCGGCCGCACCTTGACCAATTGTTCGGCGCTCGAAACCAGGCGCTCGAACACGCCGGCGTCCGGATTGACCGGCTTCGCCGCCGCGATCATCGCGTTGGCGGCGGCGTCGGTCTCGGCGACGATGTCGGCCCGTGTCGCCACGCCCTTTTCGGAATGCGCCCTGAGCGTGGCCAGTTCCGGCGCGTCGGGCGAAATGGCGGCGAAGGTTTCGAGTTCGGCGCCAAAGGCGCCACCCCGCTCGACGGCTGCCTTGAGCGCCGATGCGGCGATCGCCAGCGCAATCTTGGGCTGGGACGCCTGCGCCTCGACCTTGGAGGCGAGCGCGGAAACCGACTGCTCCAGCGTCGCCATCTTGCCGTCGTCGGCAGTGCTGGCCTCACTTGCCGACTTCACCGCCGCGTCGAGCCCGGCAAGGCGTTCGTTCAGCGCCGCGAACTCGGTCGACGCCGCCCCGTTCTGGCCGAGCGTGGCAACGGCCGCCTCGATCTGCTTGATGCGGCCGTCGAGCCCTGCAAGCGCCTCGCCCGATCCGGCCTGGCCGGCCGCCGTCTTCAGCGCCTCGATCTCGGATTTCACTTCCTGGACCGCTGCGGAAATGCCGTCGACCTGCCCCTTGAGCTCGCCGCCCCCGCTCGAGGCGCCGATATCGGCGACCTGCGACTTCAGAGAAGCGATCTCGGCCTGCAACTGCTCGTCGCCGCTGCCGCCCGCGCTGCCTGGTGTGCCCAGCACGCCTGCATATTGCAGCCCGCCGGCCACCAGAAGCGCGATCAGGCCACCGGCGAGACCCGGCAGGATGCCGGACGTCGACTGCCGCACCGGAGTTGACGTGGAAGCAGCCGAACTCGACGCGTACGAGCTACCGGCATCCGATGCTGCGGCACTTGCCGGCGCCTCGGCTTTCGGCTGCTGCGCCTGCTGCCCATTGTCGAAATCGTAGCTGTAGGAGGCATAATCGGTATCGGCCGGCGCTTTCGGCTCGCTGGCAGCGGGCTCTGCCACCGCCTCGTCACTCATCGTCGCCGAAACGCTTTCGGCCTCCGCCACGGCCTCAGCCTTGGCGACGTCCTCGACGCGCGACACCGCGCCTGGCTCCAGCTCGATCGTGACCGGCTCGCGATGCGTCTTCGAATGGCGCGTCTTCGGCGTCTTGACCATGCTTGGGGCTCCGAGATTTCGTTGGCACATGTCCCGCGGCGGTTGCGGGGTCGAAGATCAAAATCAGTAACACCCACCGTCCAGCGAAAAAAGGCCGCGTGATGGCACGGTCAACGCAACGTCAGTCCGGCAAGCCAAGAAGATCGAGCAGCGCATCCTCGTTGGGATCGGGCGCGACCTCGACATTGAAGCCGTCGCCCAGCGCCGACGCAATACGCCCCGACAGGCAGAAACACGTCGCACCCCGTATCAGGAAATCCGCCTCGGCCTGCATTTCCATCAGCGCACCGAATGCGGCTGCCGCTCGCGCCGAATAGATCAGCACCGCGTCGACCGGCTGGCCGCCGAGTTGCTGGCGCACGAACGAAGGCGGCGGTGAAAGGGCTATTGTGTCGTAGGTTTCGATAGGCACGACCTTGATGCCGTTTGCGCCGAGGCGCCGCTCGAAATCCGGCATCCGCACGCGTCCGCACAGATAGGCCAGCGTTGCCTTGCCCAGCTCGATGGCGATCATGTCGGCAAGGCCTGCCGCATCGCCCGGCCCTTCGTTGACGGAGGAAAATCCCGCCTTGCGCGCGCCCTCCGCGGTCCGTGCGCCCACCGCGTGGCACGGCAGGTGGCTGAGCCGCTCGACCAGCCCGCTCGGCGCATGGCGCAGCGCATTAGCGCTCGTCACGGCAACCGCGGTGGCGTTGGTCGGCACGCTTTCGCGCGTCACCGGCAGCGGCTGGGTTTCGGAAAGCGGCAGCAGTACTGGTTCGAAGCCGAGCGCTTCAAGGCGCCGCGCGGTGCGGGTGGCGCCGGGATCCGGCCTCGTCACCAGCACACGGCGTGCCATCTAGCTCCATCCCTCGAAGAACTTTTCGCCGGCGCGTGCCCTGACGTCTTCGCCGGCCTTGCGGCCGATTTCAGCAGCGTCTGCCGCCCGGCCCTCGGCCTTGGCTTCGTGTGACAAGGTACCGTCCGGTGTAAGGATCAAACCTTCAAAGGACAGCCTGTCACCGTCGATCATAGCGTATCCGGCAATCGGCGTCCGGCACGAACCGTCGAGCGCCGCAAGAAACGCCCGTTCGCAGGCCAGCGCTTGTCCGGTCGGCTTGTGGTCGATCGCCGCAAGCATGTTGCGCCCGCGGCTGTCGCCGATGCGGCTTTCGATGCAGATAGCACCTTGCCCCGGCGCCGGCGGAAACACGTCCAGCGGCATCAGGTCGGTGATGATGTCCGCAAGGCCGAGCCGGCGCAGGCCGGCATTGGCGAGGATGGTGCCCTGGGCCACGCCCTCGTCGAGCTTTCGCAGGCGAGTCTGCACATTGCCGCGGAACATCACCACGTCGAGGTCAGGGCGCATGCGCCGGATCAGCGCCTGCCGCCTCAGCGACGAAGAGCCCACGACTGCACCCTCCGGCAACTCCGCGATGCTGGGCGCCGCCCGTCCGATGAAGGCGTCGCGCGGGTCCTCGCGCGGCAGGAACGCCGAAAGTTCCAGCCCGTCGGGCAGTTGCGTCGGCATGTCCTTGGACGAATGCACGGCGAAATCGATCTCGTCGGCGTACATCGCCTCTTCGAGTTCCTTGGTGAACAGGCCCTTGCCGCCGGCCAGCGCCAACGGCCGGTCCTGGATGCGGTCGCCGCTGGTGGCGATCACCACGATCTCGAACGCCTCTTCCGGCAGGCCATGCGCCGCCATCAGACGCGCGCGCGTCTCATGCGCTTGCGCAAGCGCTAGCAGGCTGCCGCGGGTTCCGATTCTCAAGGCTCTAGTTTGCATAGCGCTTGGTCCGTGATAACCCCGCGCTGGCGGGGCGGTCCCGTACCTCCTATCTAGGAAATTACCACCGGGCAATCATGCAGGGTAGCGACCAATTGATCCGTGTTCTCGGCATCGAGACCAGTTGCGACGAAACCGCAGCCAGCGTCGTTGCGCTCGAGGCAGGCAAGAAGCCGGTGATCCTGTCGAGCACGGTGTTCAGCCAGATCGAGGAACACGCAGCCTTCGGCGGCGTCGTGCCTGAGATCGCCGCACGCGCCCATGTCGAGGCGCTCGACGGCATTGTCGAGGCCGCACTTGAGGATTCCGGCCTGTCGCTCGCTGACATCGACGCAGTCGCCGCCACCGCCGGCCCCGGCCTTGTCGGTGGACTGATCGTCGGGCTGATGACGGCCAAGGCAATTGCCGCTTCGTCTGGCAAGCCGCTGATCGCCATCAACCATCTCGAAGGCCACGCGCTGACCGCGCGGCTAACCGACGGGCTCGAATTCCCATACCTTCTGCTGCTCGTCTCCGGCGGCCACACCCAGATCGTTCTGGTGCGCGGCGTCGGCGACTACCAGCGCTGGGCCACCACGATCGACGACGCGCTTGGCGAAGCCTTCGACAAGACCGCCAAGATGCTGGCCCTGCCCTATCCCGGCGGCCCCAATGTCGAGAGGGCGGCGCAGTCTGGCGACGCCACCCGCTTCGTCTTCCCGCGTCCGATGAAAGGCTCCGCCCAGCCCGATTTCTCCTTCTCCGGCCTCAAGACCTCGGTGCGCCAGGCAGCAACTTCAGTTGCACCGTTGAGCGACCAGGATGTCGCAGACATCTGCGCCTCCTTCCAGGCCGCCGTCACCGACACGCTGGGCGACCGCGTCAAGCGCGCGCTGGCCCGCTTCCGCGCCGAATTCCCCGATGTTGCGGGCCCGTCGCTCGTGGTTGCCGGCGGAGTCGCCGCCAACCACCAGATCCGCGCCAGGCTTGAAGCGCTGTGCGCCGAGAATGGCTTCAGCTTCATCGCACCGCCCATGTGGCTCTGCACAGACAATGCCGCGATGATCGCCTGGGCCGGCATCGAGCGGCTGCGCGCCGGGCTGGCCGAGCCTGACGCATTCGATTTCGTGCCGCGCTCGCGCTGGCCGCTGGACAGCGTCTCAGCACCGGTCGTCGGCTCCGGCAGGCGGGGAGCCAAGGCATGAGCGCATACAAGGTCACGGTTCTGGGCGGCGGCGCCTGGGGCACGGCGCTGGCACTGGCCATGCTGCGCGCCGGCCATTCAGTCACGCTCTGGGCCCGCGACGCCGACAGCGTCGAGGCCATCGCCAAGGGCCAGAACCCGCGCTACCTCCCCGGCATCACCTTCGAGACCGGCATCGCCGCGACATCCGACCTCGCGAAAGCGCTGACCGGGGCCGACTGCGTGCTGGTCGTCACCCCGGCCCAGGCGCTGCGCAGCGTGCTTGGCGAGGTCAAGCCGCATGTCGCCTCCCATGTCCCTCTGGTGCTCTGCGCCAAAGGCATCGAGCGCGACACCGGCACGCTGCTGTCGGCCATCGCCAGGGGACTCCTGCCCGAAAATCCGGTGGCCGCCCTTTCCGGCCCAAGCTTCGCCACCGATGTGGCGCGTGGCCTGCCGACCGCCGTTGTTGTTGCCGCCGAAGACGACGAGCGCGCTGCAGCCCTCGCTTTGCGCTTCTCCGCCGCCAATCTGCGCTGCTATTCGACCGACGACCTCATCGGCGTCGAGCTCGGCGGCGCGTTGAAGAACGTCTTCGCCATCGCCGCCGGTGCCGTCACCGGCGCCGGCCTCGGCGCCTCGGCACAGGCTGCGTTGGTCACCCGCGGCTTCGTCGAGCTGCGCCGCATCGGTGCTGCCTTCGGCGCCCGGCCAGAAACGCTGATGGGCCTGTCCGGTCTCGGCGACCTGATGCTGACCTGTTCTTCCGCGCAGTCGCGCAACTTCGCCTATGGCGTGGCGCTCGGCAAAGGCGAGGAACTCTCCGGCCGGCCGCTGGCCGAGGGCGTCGCCACCGCCTACATCGCCGCCCGGCTGACCCGCGAGCGCGGCATCGAAGCGCCGATCGTCGAGGCGGTTGCCGCCTTGCTCGACAAGGCCATCACCATCAACGAGGCGGTTGCCGGCCTGATGACGCGGCCGCTGCGCGCCGAAGCCGACTGATTTCCATCGAGAGGGACAACATGCTTTTCGCACTGATCTGCAAGGACAAGCCGGACCATCTTCAGGTCCGCCTCGACACCCGCCCCGAACACGTCGCCTTCCTCAACGACCTCAACGCCAAGGATGCGCTGAAGTTCGCCGGCCCGTTCCTCGACGGCGAAGGCAAGCCCGACGGCAGCCTTGTGGTCATCGAAGCGGCTGACAACGCCGCTGCCCAGGCAATCGCCGCAGCCGACCCCTATGCCAAAGCCGGCCTGTTCGAAAGCGTCCAGGTCCGCCCGTGGAACTGGGTCTTCAACAACCCGGCGAGCGGCTGATCGGATATCGAGGGGACGACATGAGCGACAAGAAATACTGGCTGTTCAAATCCGAGCCTTTCAAATTCTCCTTTGAGATGCTGAAGGCGGCCGGCAAGAAGGGCACGCAGTGGGACGGCGTGCGCAACTATCTCGCCCGCAACAACATGCGCGCCATGCAGATCGGCGACCTCGGCTTCTTCTACCATTCCAATGAAGGCCTCGAGGTTGTCGGCATCGCCGAGGTCTGCGCGCTGGCGCATCACGACACCACCACCGACGACCCGCGCTGGGAATGCGTCGACATCCGCTACCACAGCGAAATCCCGAAGCCTGTCACCCTGGCCGACGTGAAAGCCAATCCGGCGCTCGAAAAGATGGCGCTGGTCACCTCGATGCGCCTTTCGGTCCAGCCCGTCACCCCGGACGAATGGCAGGAAGTGTGCCGCATGGCCGGGCTCGACAAGGCGCCGTGACGACAGGCTCCGTCACACGGCTCACGCCCGAAAGCGCGGAAAACTTCATCCGTGCCAACACGGCACTGATGCGGCCGCCGCATGTGCCCGAGATCGCGCTTTACCTTGCCGACGAGGCGCATGATCTCTGGCACCGCACCGAGGAACAACTGGCCGAGATCGGCCTGCCGCCACCTTTCTGGGCCTTTGCCTGGGCCGGCGGCCAGGGTCTGGCGCGTTATGTGCTTGATCACCCGGAGACCGTGCGCGGCAAGCGCGTCCTGGACTTCGCTTCCGGCTCCGGCCTCGTCGCCATCGCCGCCATGCAGGCGGGCGCGGTAGCCGTCGTCGGCGCCGACATCGATCCGTTCTGCGAAGCGGCCATCCGGCTCAACGCTGCAGTCAACGATGTGACCGTTGGCTTTGCCGGCTCGGACCTCGTCGGCAACGACGACGGCTGGGACGTGGTGCTTGCCGGCGACGTCTTCTACGAAAAGCCCTTCGCCGACCGGCTGGTGCCCTGGTTCGAAGCGCTCAGGGCACGCCGTGCGGAGATTCTCGTCGGCGATCCCGGCCGCTCCTACCTGCCCAGCGAGCGGCTCGAAAAACTGGCCTCCTACGAGGTGCCCGTTACCCGCGCGCTCGAAGACGCCGAGGTCAAGCGCACCACCGTCTGGCGCTTTGCCTGACGCCCGTCAGGTCTGGGTCTTCTCGGCCTCATCCAGAATCCATTGCCGGAACGCCGCGATACGCGGATCGTCGGCAACCCCCTTGGGATACACGAGAAAATAGGCGAACTCGCGCGACACCCGGATGCCGAGGTCGAACGGCCGGACAAGCCGCCCCTCGGACAGATCGTTGGCGACCATGGCGAAATCGGCCAGCGCCACCACGCTGCCGTCGATCGCCGCCTGCACGGCGTCGGATGAGGTGGTGAACACGATCGAGCGGCTGTCGTCAAAATCGTCGACGCCGGCCGCCGCCATCCACATCCGCCAGTTCGGCCAGGTCACGCCCTGCTGCGACCATTCGATATGCACGAGCGTGTGGTTGAACAGGTCGCGCGGCACGCGCAGCGGCGGGCCGGACGCCAGCAGTGCCGGGCTGCACACCGGAATAATCATGTTGTCGAACAACCGGTCGGCGACAAGCCCCGGATATTTGCCCGTGCCGAAACGAATGCCGACATCGACGTCGTCAAGGTCGAAGTCGCGCACGTCGTAGCTGATGTCGAAGCGCAGCTCGATGTCGGGGTGCAGCTTGCGGAAGCCGTCGACGCGCCGCATCAGCCATTTCGAGGCGAACTGCGCGTCGAGCGTCACCTTCAGCAGCGCCGTCCCGCGCGTCAGCTTGCGCGCCCTGGAAACGGCGCGGTTGAGCGTGTCGAGCGCATCGGCTGAGGCGTCGCAAAGTGCTGCTCCCGCCTCGGTCAGCCGGATGCTGCGGCTGGTACGCGTGAACAGCACCACGCCGAGCTGATCCTCGATTTCCTTGATCTGGTGGCTGACGGCGGCCGGCGTCAGGCCGAGCTCGTCGGCCGCACGGGTGAAATTCAGGTGCCGGCCGGCAGCCTCCAGCGTACGCAAAGCACGTGTCCCGGGTACGAAGCGCATCGCCAGATCTTCAAATTCGGTTTGATGATTGAGAAAGAACTACTCGTTTCTCTTTTGTCTTTCAAAGCAGCATCATGAGCTCAGTTCAATCAATGTCAAACCGGATTTGATGTCCGGACGAAACGGAACCGACCATGTCTACCGATGTCCTGAAAGCCACCTTTGTCCAGCCGGCACGGCTGCAGCCGGTTTTCGATTGGTTTCGCCAGATGAAGGCAGCCCTCAACCTGCCCGCCGAGGATTTCGGCTGCCTGACCGAGCATTATCGCCGCGACACCGGCATTGCCAGCAAGGACATCGCCAAGGCTGTCGACGCCGATCTTGGCCGCCTCGGCCTGCTCGACATCGGTTGGCAGCAGCCGCGCCGCCAGCCCCATCGTTGAAACCTTTCTCCCACTCACTCTGGGAGCACACTCGGCCCGAAGATCATGTCTCCCGATCTTCGGGCCGCTTTCTTTACAGCGCTGCGCGTCCACTTGGCGACGCTAGCGCACCACTTTCATGATCGTACGGCTCGACAGGTGCGGCAACAGCCGCGCCATAACCTGTGCCGTCACCGCCACGCAGCCTTGCGTCGGGGTGAAACCCGGCCGCGCCAGATGGAAGAATATGGCGCTGCCGCGGCCGCGCCGGCGCGGCCTGATGTTCCAGTCGAGCACGATGCAGACGTCATAGAGCCGGTCGTCGCGCTTCATCCGCTCATGGCTGGCGCCATAGGGAATCTTCACCGGCCTGTTGTAGTTGCGGTCGTCGGGCACTTCGCACCAGCCGAGGTCAGGCGCGATCGCGCTCATCGCCAGCCCTGTCTGCCCGGCTGCGAAATGATCCCGCCTGAAATAGCCCGACAATAGCCGCATCGGCCCGAGCGGCGTTCCGCCGTCGCCCTCGCGCTTGTTCGCGGTGGTCCCGCCACGCCCCAGCGCACAGGGAAACACGGTCCCGCCAACCTGCAGAAGCCCCTTGGTCCGGTCGCCGGGCTTGGCCCGCACGACGATGGTGGAAATGCATTTTCGCAAAAACCCGCCCGCCCCAATTACGCCTTTGATTTTTCTTGTATGATCGCACGCGGAACCAAATCACCGCGTTGACAGTTGTGCCGTTCAGCTTCTTCATCCAATTGCCGCGGTCAACAGAATTTTGATTTTAAAACAACGGATTGATTCATGACCTCACGTACCATCCTGATCGTCGACGATGACGACGATCTGCGCAGCACGCTGGTCGAGCAACTCGCGCTTTATGAGGAGTTCGAAGTCCTTGAGGAAGCGACGGCCGCCAAGGGCGTCAATGTCGCCCGCGCCGGCCTCATCGACCTGCTCATCATGGACGTCGGCCTGCCCGACATGGATGGCCGCGAGGCGGTGAAGATATTGCGCAAGGGCGGCTACAAGGCGCCCATCATCATGCTGACCGGCCACGACACTGATTCGGACACCATTCTCGGCCTCGAGGCCGGCGCCAACGACTATGTCACCAAGCCGTTCCGCTTCGCCGTCCTGCTCGCCCGCATCCGCGCCCAGTTGCGCCAGCACGAGCAGAGCGAGGATGCTACCTTCTCCGTCGGCCCCTACACCTTCAAGCCGAGCCAGAAGCTGCTCCTCGATGCACGCGGCGGCAAGGTCAGGCTCACCGAAAAAGAGGCCTCGATCATCAAGTATCTCTACCGCGCAGACCAGAAGGTCGTTACCCGCGACGTGCTTCTCGAAGAGGTTTGGGGCTATAATTCGGGTGTGACGACACATACGCTGGAAACACATGTCTACCGGCTGCGGCAGAAGATCGAGCGCGATCCTTCCAATGCGGAAATTCTTGTGACAGAAAGCGGCGGATACAAGCTGGTTCCCTGACCGGTTTTTCGGCGGTGTGGGGCCGCCGGTCAACGACAGGGAGAAGGAGCCGGTCTGAGAAGTCGGGGACATAATGGCGCTGGATGACGACATCCGCATCCTGTCCGGCGTGAGGCTGTTTGAGGGCTTCACCCAAGAACAGCTGCGTTTGCTGGCCTTCGGCGCGGAGAATGTGCATCTCCCGGCCGATCGCAAGCTCTATCGCGAGGACGACGAGGCTGATTCAGCCTATGTCGTCATCTCGGGCCGCATCGCGCTCTATCGCGAGGTCGATGGCGTTCGCCTCGAACTCGGCACCGCCGGTCCGGGTTCGATGCTCGGCGAACTGGCCCTCATCGCCGACACCAGGCGGCTGACAAGTGCGGCTGCTGCGACCGATTCGGAAATCATCCGGCTCAACCGGAAAATGTTCCACCGCATTCTCGAGGAATACCCCGAGGCCGCCGCCGACCTGCACCAGCACATCCTCGAGGACCTCCAGGACATGCTCGCGCGGATCGAGGACATGGCGCCCCGCTTCGGCAAGTAGGCTGCCGTCGGTGGCGTTTCTGGCTGCAGAAACAGCTTGTGTACCGTTGCCACCCTGCGGCAGATGCCCGCCGGGGCGTGTTTTCCTCAGTCCAGGTCGAACCGCGCGATCACCGGCACATGGTCCGACGGCCGGTCCCAGCCGCGCGCAGCACTCAGGATCTCGATGCCGGTCAGCTGCGGCGCCAGATTGGCCGACGACCAGACATGGTCGAGCCGGCGGCCGCGGTTGGAGATCTCCCAGTCCTTCGCCCGGTAGCTCCACCATGTGTAGATCTTCTGCTCGTCCGGCACGTTGAGCCGCATCAGGTCGACCCAATCGCCGGCCTTGCGCATCGCCTCGAAATTCTCGGTCTCGACCGGCGTGTGGCTGACCACGTTGAGCAACTGCTTGTGCGACCAGACATCGTGCTCCAGCGGCGCAATGTTGAGGTCGCCGACGAGCACCGAGGCCGATGTCTCGTCGTGAGCCGCCCGGATGGCATTCATCTCGGCAACGAAACCAAGCTTGTGTCGGAACTTCGGGTTGATCTCGGGATCGGGTTCGTCGCCGCCGGCGGGAACGTAGAAGTTATGCAGCGTCACCTTCTTGCCACCGGCGTCGAACCGCACCGACAGGTGCCGGCTGTCGTCGATCTCGCAGAAGCGGCGCTTCTCCACGATCTCCAGCGGCCGCCGCGCCACGGTCGCCACGCCGTGATAGCCCTTCTGGCCATGGATCGCGATGTGTTCGTAGCCGAGCTTGCGAAAGGCGGCGGACGGAAACTGGTCGTCCGGGCACTTGGTCTCCTGCAGGCACAGCACGTCTGGCGCGTATTCGTTCAGCAGCCGCTCGACCAGCGGCATGCGCAGGCGCACGGAGTTGATGTTCCAGGTCGCAAGGGAAAAGGGCATGGCTGGTTCCAGCAAGAATTTGCGGCGGAACCTGCCAGTACAGGCCGGCTATGACAAGGCGCGAAGACGGATGCAGCGCCGGCCGCAGCGCTGTCCACAGCTAAGGCGGGCAGACTTACCCCCAGAGGCTGATTGATAACTCGCCCCTGCCGAGACATATGGCGGGGGTTTCGAGAACCGGAGCGGAGCGTACTAAAGTACGTGAGCACCGGAAGCGCAGAAAGCCGCGTCAGATGACCGGCAGGGTAGAGTTTGCAAGCAGCCTCTCAGTCGCTCTTTTTTTGCGTGTTAAGCTCGCGGTTGAGCTTGTAGTCGATCTTGAACGTGTCGGCGGCGAAGGAGCCGCCCTGCTTGACGTTGAACACCATCACGGTGGTGTCCTTGCCCTGCGCATCGGTGATCGTCCACTGCCTAAGCTCATAGGTCTTGGGGTCGAACATCATGGTGATGGTCGAATTGCCGAACACCTGCTTGTCGGAAAGCTTGATGGTGGTCAGGTCGTCCTCTTCGGTGACGCTCTTGACCTTGTTGCCGGTGAGATCGATGCGCTCGTCGAGCAGCAGCTTCAGCGGCGTCTTCGACAGCGGATAAAGATCGGAGGTCCGCATCTTGGAGTTCAGGATGACCACGGACTTGCCGTCGGAGATGACCTTGAAATTGGACGGCGCCTCATAGTTGAAGCGGATCTTGCCCGGGCGCTGCAGGAAGAACTTGCCGCCTGTCTGCTCGCCGCGCGGACCGAATTGCACGAACTCGCCCGACATCGAGCGCACGCTGGAGAAATGGTCGGCGATACGTTGCGCCGCCTCGGAGGCCTGGGCCTGGGCCGGGTTCTGCCATGCGATCAGCGGCGTCGCGGTCAGCGCGATGGCCGCCGCGAAGCCGAGCAGGCGTCGGCGGGTCGGGGTGCGGATGTCGTCGTTCATGCCGGTTACTCTCTCAATCCAGTTCGACGGTTCTATCGGCACTTAGTAGGGCTGAAGTTTGACATGGTTCACGCCATGCGGCCAAGAACGCGAAAACGTGATCGCAGGTTCCCCTGATCCTACATCTTGTCGTCTTCGGTCGGCACCAGAATCTCGCGCTTGCCGGCATGATTGGCCGGCCCGACGATACCCTCCTGCTCCATCTTCTCGATGATCGAGGCAGCACGGTTGTAGCCAATGCCGAGACGGCGCTGGATATAGCTGGTCGAGGCCTTGCCGTCGCGCAGCACCACCGCAACCGCCTGGTCGTACGGGTCGTCCGAATCCTCGAAATTGCCGCCGCCACCGCCGCCGCCCTTGGGCGCATCGTCGTCGTCCTCGCCATCGTCCTCGGTGATCGCGTCGAGATACTCCGGCACGCCCTGCAACTTGAGGTGGGCGACGACCTTCTCGACCTCGTCGTCGGCAACGAACGGGCCATGGACGCGCTGGATGCGGCCGCCGCCGGCCATGTAGAGCATGTCGCCCATGCCCAGCAGCTGCTCGGCGCCCTGTTCGCCCAGGATCGTGCGGCTGTCGATCTTCGACGTCACTTGGAACGAGATGCGGGTCGGGAAATTAGCTTTGATCGTGCCGGTGATGACGTCGACCGAGGGACGCTGCGTCGCCATGATGACGTGGATGCCGGCCGCGCGCGCCATCTGCGCCAAGCGCTGAACGGCACCTTCGATGTCCTTGCCGGCGACCATCATCAGGTCGGCCATTTCGTCGATGATCACGACGATGTAGGGCATCGGCTCCAGGTTGAGGTCCTCGGTCTCGTAGATTGCCTCGCCGGTTTGGCGGTCGAAGCCGGTCTGCACGGTGCGCGAGATCTTCTCGCCCTTCTTCTCGGCCTGGCTGACGCGGGCGTTGAAACCATCGATGTTGCGCACGCCGACCTTGGACATCTTGCGGTAGCGGTCCTCCATCTCCCGCACCGTCCATTTCAGCGCCACCACAGCCTTCTTCGGGTCGGTGACGACTGGCGTCAGAAGGTGTGGAATGCCGTCATAGACCGACAGTTCCAGCATCTTCGGATCGATCATGATCAGCCGGCATTCCTGCGGCGTCATGCGGTAGAGCAAGGACAGGATCATGGTGTTGATCGCCACCGACTTGCCCGAGCCGGTGGTGCCGGCAACGAGCACGTGCGGCATCTTGGCGATGTCGACGATGACCGCTTCGCCATTGATCGACTTGCCGAGCGCCAGCGCGAGCTTCGCCTTGGTCGTCTCGAAGTCGCGGCTCGCCATGATCTCCCTGAGATAGACCGTCTCGCGCTTGGCATTGGGCAGTTCGATGCCGATGGCGTTGCGCCCCGGCACCACCGCGACACGGGCCGCGATGGCGCTCATCGAGCGCGCGATGTCGTCGGCAAGGCCGATGACGCGGGACGACTTGATGCCCGGCGCCGGCTCAAGCTCATAGAGCGTGACGACAGGACCCGGGCGGACATGGATGATCTCGCCCTTGACGCCGAAGTCCTCGAGCACGCCTTCGAGCAGGCGCGCATTCTGTTCCAGCGCGTCCTTGGACAGGCTGGCGTCGCGCGCCACATTCTTGGGCTTCGACAGGAAATGCAGCGACGGCATCTCGAAAGTGTCGGCACCGATCAGCGTCGTTTGCGCTTCGCGCTGCACGCGAGCGCCGGGAGCAGGCCGCGGTGCGGGCGCCGCGACACGTGCCGAGGCGGGACCTGCCGAGGCAGGCGAGCGGAAATTCTGCACCTGCGCGCGACCGTCGAGCGAGGGCATGTCGAAATCGTCGTCGTCGCCGAACACGTCCTGGTCGTCCGGGGCGACCGAGACCTGGCGGTCCTGCGACACCATCTGGGCAAAGAACTCCGGCTCGACGCGCGCGCGGCCACCTGCGGTAACGCGGGCTTCGGCACGTTCGGCCGATTCGACGCGCTCGGCCGCCTGCCGCCAGGCGCTCTCGCGCTTCACCGGCGGCATGTCGTAGCCTTCCTGCTCGCGGCGCTTGGCGGCGCGGCGGCGCATATAGGCCTTGGCCGACAGCCACCAGTGGGTGATCGCGCCAAGCGCCAGCACACCCTCGTTGTCGTCTTCGTCCTCGTCGTCGAAGCTGGCGAAATCCTGCTCGCGCATGTCGGGCTTGGGCTTCGGGTTGACGACGGCAAAGCCGTTCTCGCGGTTGAGCAAGCCGGCCCCGAAGGCAAACAGCCAGATCGCCGGCGCGATCAGCAGCACGCCGATGACGGTGGCGATCAGACCGGTCGGATAGCCGCCGATGAACAGCCCCGGCACCTTGAGCACCATGTCGCCGAACACGCCGCCGAGGCCGGTCGGCAGCGGCCAGGTCGGCGGGGCGCCGACGCAGCCTGTGATTGCCGCCGCCAGCAGGGCAGAGCCAAACCAGGCAACGCCGCGCTTGGGCATGCGGTCGACGCCGCGTGCGGTGGCAAACAGCACGCCCCAGATCACCGCCGGCATCAGGGCTGCGACCGAGGCCAGGCCGAAGAACTGCATGGCGAGGTCGGCAAACACCGCGCCGGGATAACCCATGGCGTTGGTCACCGGATTGTCGGTGGCATGGCTGAAGCTCGGATCGGCGACGTTCCAGGTGCCGAGCGCCGCCAGCCCAAAGGCGACGAAGGCAAACAGGCCCAAGCCCGCCGCGCGGCCTGCCTGCCGTCGCGCGAATGCCTGGATGCCGTGCCCCGTTTCAGTCAGCGCGAGCGGTGAGGAAACCCCAGAACGCATGCCTCGTCCCCGTCCAATAATGCCTTGGCCCGGGCGCGGACGCGTCTCGGGCAGATTCGGCTGTCAGACTATCGGGGCGAAGGTTAAGGCCGCATTAAGGTTAAGCCATGGTTCATCTGCCGGCCTCAGCGGCCGAGCCATTCACGGTCGAACATCTCGACGAGGGGCTGGAAATCATCGGTGGCGATCTGGTCGGCGCCAGCATCGCTGGCACGCGTCAGAAACCTGCGCAGCTGCAGGTCGGCGACGTCGGGCTGGGCGAGATCGATGTCGAACCTCGCCAGATCCTGCGGGATCGTCAGGGCCGGATCGAGATAGCCGTCGCCCGCATTCGACTGCATATCCGCCTGCTTCAGCCGCACCAGGACGACACGCGTGGCCGAGGGCTGGGACTCCGGCCCGAGCACGGTCGTGCCGGCAAGGTATCCGCCAAGCACGCTTCCCGGCGGCGAGAACGGAAACAGCGCGAAGAAGAAATGGGTATCGTCGCTTGGTCCGCCGACATGGATGTAGACGCTGCGCCGCGTGACGGTCACATGACCCTTGAGCTGCAGGCGCATCGTCGGCAGATGTTCTGTATAGGTCGCGGTCAGCCGCTGCGGCCCGTGCTCCTGTTCGATCACCAGCGTCCCACGGATGAACTGGCCGCGAAAATATGGCGACCAGCTGTGCGAATAGCAGGCATAGCGGCCGACGATCGTGGCCCCCCTGTCGTCCTGCCCCGGCTGCTGGGGCTTGCCGAAAGCCATCGCTCTCCGCTCGAGTTGCTGGCGATCCCTGCCATGGTGTTCGCATATCTGGCCGACGAAGCTGTCCAGGTCGCAGTCGACGATCCAGTCGGCCTGCTTGGGAAGTTCGAGCATCTTGATCCAGTCTTCGTAGACGCTGAACTGTCGCGGCGTTGACCGGCCCTGGAGCCATTTGTCGGCCCGATCGACATCGAATGCGGTCGCCGGATTCACCCGCCTGAAAGCCGCAGCCAAATCCTTCCGCGTCGCTGCGCCAACAAAAGCCGCAGTCAGGCGCAGCTTCCGGTCAATATTCATTCCATTAATTCTCCCCCAGCGCTCCAGTTCGACATATTTTCTTCTTTGCCACCGAAAGCAAGCCACCTCAGGAACTTCCGGGAAATTCCGTAGTGTTCCGGACGTTCCGCTCCCATTGCATTTACACTGTGGCCAAGTCGCGAGATCGTCCGCTCGCACGATCGGGCATTGTCGCCGGGGGGCGTCAGAATGCCCGATGGAGCGGGCCATAGGCCCAGGCCGGTTGTTCCGGCCTGGGCCGGCGCCCTTTGCAGAAGTCCCCGATTTCAGCACCGGAAGGGCGCAAACTCATGCAAGGTGACGCAATCCAGTTGCAGCAGGCCGTCGAAGGCTGCACCAAGGAGCCTGCTGTCCGGCAGCGTTCCTTTCTAGCCAATGTCCTCCTTGGCGCGATTGCGCTCTTTTCGTCGGTCAGGTCGCGCACATATCCCGGCGAACAAGCTGACGGACTCGATGCTTTAGACATGCTGGGCGGCTGGCAAGGCTCCGACGCGCGGCGTCGGAAGCGCTAGCCATCTCTGGCAAGTTGCCTTCCTCGCCGCCCGGCGTCGGCCGGCCAACGGCGGTGTTATCCCGTCGACCACTCGATTTGATGCAACCATGGCGGACTTGGGTCGTTGGTAGGGCGAGGGAACAACCAAGGAGAAGCAGAATGAGAAAGCTGATTTTGGCTCTTGGAGCCGCGGCACTCATGGCAGGCGCAGCATGGGCGGCCTCGGCCGACGGCGTCGTCAAGGAGTTCAACAAGGACACCCGCGTCATCACGATGGAAGATGGCAAGAGCTACACCGTGCCCGCTGACGTCGCACTGCCGGCCGATCTGGCCGCCGGCATGAAGGTCACGGTCACAGTGGCCGACGACGATGCCACCAAGGTAAGCGCGGTGACGATGTCCGCCATGTAGACCACCTCCTGTGGACCTATTGGCAGGAAAAACCCCGCTCCCCTCCGAGCGGGGTTTTTCCGTTCCGGCGGGGCAATACGGGCTTGCCGCGGCATCGGCATCGCCATACCTTTGTATATTAGCGAAAACTAAAAGGAGGCAACGATGAAGCACCATAGCATCGAGCAATTGCAAGCCTTCGCTGAAGTCCGTCCCGCAACTCCGCGCCTGCCGATGACGCGAACCCAGCGCCTCGAACGTTGGGCCGAACTTCTGCAGCGCGAGCCGGAACGGCGCCTTGGAACGCTTTCAGGCACGGAATACACGCCTCGCGCCGCACGGCAGGCACTGCGCGTCGCGGGCTCGCCCATCACCGTGGCATTCGAGGACGCGGGTTTCCGTGCCGATGGTCTGGCCGACGACAGCTATGGCGAGGCAAAGCGCTTCTTCGACCTGTCCGACAGGCAACTGCACAACATCGTTTGCTACTGCCATTTCGGCGAAGCGGTTCGGGGTGCCAACGCCGCCCGCCGCGTGCGCGCAGCGATCGGTTTGTGGCCACGGATTCGGGCGTTTTTTGCCTGATTTGATGCGCCCGGCATAAAAAGAGGGCCCGGATTGCTCCGGGCCCCAAGGCGTGGGCGCTTTTCGGGCGGCCACGACGGGATAGGGAGGATGCGGCGGCGAGTTTTTCGATCCGCCGCCGGCCGGAATTACGTGTGGTAGGCCACTTCGCCATGCGAGGTCAGGTCGAGGCCCTGGCGTTCGGCTTCGACGGTCGGGCGCAGTCCGATCAGCAGATCGACCAGCTTGTAGAGCACCAGCGAACCGACGCCGCACCAGATCACCGTCACCGACACGGCGAGGAACTGCGTCCAGACCTGGCCGGCGACCGACATGTCGCCATAGCCGATGCCACCGAGCGACTCGGCATTGAAGATGCCGGTGCCGATCGCGCCGACGATGCCGCCGACGCCGTGGATGCCGAACACGTCGAGCGAGTCGTCATAGCCGAGCTTGATCTTCACCACCGCCACGAAGAAGTAGCAGATGGCCGAGGCGATGGCGCCGAGCACGATGGCGCCAACCGGACCGACGAAGCCGGCAGCCGGCGTCACTGCAACAAGGCCCGCGACCATGCCGGAGGCCGCGCCCAGCATCGAAGCCTTGCCGCGTGCGACCACTTCGATGATCACCCAGGCAAGGATCGCGCCGGCGGTGGCGGTGAAGGTGTTGATCATGGCGAGTGCTGCACCGCCATTGGCTTCGAGGTTCGAGCCGGCATTGAAGCCGAACCAGCCGACCCACAGGATCGAGGCGCCGACCATGGTCAGCGTCATCGAGTGCGGCGCCATGTTGTCCTTGCCGTAGCCGGTGCGCTTGCCGACGAGCAGGGCGCCGACCAGCGCGGCGATGCCGGCATTGATGTGCACGACCGTGCCGCCGGCAAAATCAAGCGCGCCCCAGCCATAGATCAGGCCGTCCGAATCCCACACCATGTGGGCGATCGGGAAGTAGACGAAGGTCACCCACAGGGCCACGAACAGCAGCACCGCCGGGAACTTGATGCGCTCGGCGAACGAGCCGACGATCAGCGCCGGGGTGATGCAGGCAAAGGTCATCTGGAAGACGATGAACACATATTCGGGAATGACCACGCCCTTGGTGAAGGTCGCGGCCATGCTTTCCGGCGTCACGCCGGCAAGGAAGGCCTTGCCGAGACCGCCCCAGTAGGGGCTCGGCGCGTCGCCGAAGGCCATCGAGTAGCCCCAGAACGTCCAGATCACGATCACCAGCGCCACGATCATCGTGCACTGCATCAGCACCGACAGCATGTTCTTGGCGCGCACCAGCCCGCCGTAGAACAGCGCCAGGCCCGGCAGCGCCATGAACAGCACCAGCAGCGACGAGGTCAGCATCCAGGCGACGTCGCCCTTGTCCATGACATCGGCGGGTGCTGGGGCCGCCGCAGCGGCATCGGCTGCCGCGGGTGCGGTTTCCTGGGCGAAGGCCGCGACCGTTCCCAGGGCGGCGAGCGCGAGCGTGCCAAGCAAGGCCGAGCGCGCCGCCGTCTTCAATGAGGTTGGAATTTGCATTGAGGTCTCCATGAGAATTGGTTGGCCCGCTCAGAGCGCGTCGGTGTCGGTTTCGCCGGTACGGATGCGCACGGCCTGGTCGATGCCGAAGACGAAGATCTTGCCGTCGCCGATCTGGCCGGTCTTGGCGGCCCCGGTGATCGCCTCGACCGCCTTGTCGACGAGGTCGGTGCTGACTGCGACTTCGATCTTGATCTTGGGCAGGAAGCTGACGGCATATTCGGCGCCGCGGTAGATCTCGGTGTGCCCCTTCTGGCGCCCGTAGCCTTTGACTTCGGTGACGGTCAGGCCCTGGATGCCGACATTGGTGAGCGCTTCGCGCACCTCGTCGAGCTTGAACGGCTTGATGATGGCCATCACGATTTTCATCAGGTTTCACCCCTTGCTGTTGCGGGTCCCCCGCGTTGCAGACGTCGCCAGCGGACCCGAAAGCCACCGGTGAGTGACCTACGCCATTCAAGCTCCGTGCCAGTTTGCATTGGCACAGGCTAAGCTATTGAGATTGAAGTGAAATGCCCCATGGCCATGCAGCATCCTTCGCAGGTGCAGCAATGCACCTGCTCACACAATGTGCATAAATTCTAAAATGCCTAGTTTGTAGGCTTGCTGCGCAGGCGGATCAGCCCTTCCTGCGCCACCGATGCGATCAGCGTGCCGTCCTGGGCGTAGAGCGCGCCGCGGGTGAAACCGCGCGAACCCGAGGTCGAAGGGCTGTCCTGGGTGTAGAGAAGCCAGCCGTCCAGCGCATGTTCGCGGTGGAACCACATGGCATGATCCAGGCTCGCCGCCTGGATGTCGGGATCGAAGATGCCGCGGCCATGGGCAAAGGTTGCCGTATCGAGCAGCGTCATGTCGGAAAGATAGGCAAGCACCGCCGCGCGCAGCGCCCGATCGTTGGGCACAGGGCCGGTCAGGCGCAGCCATACCTTCTGCAGCGGCGGCAGCTTGTCTCGGCTCGAATAGTGCTCGGCATAGACCGGACGGAGCTCCAGCGGCCGCTCCTTGGCCCAGAACAGCCGGATCTGCTCGGGCACATGCTTGGCTTCCTGCAGAAGCTCGCGCTGCGACCTCAGCTGCTCGGGCGGCGGCACGTCGAGCGGCATCGGCATCTGGTATTCGAGCCCCTCCTCTTCGACCTGGAACGATGCCTCGAGCGAAAAGATCGCATGGCCGTGCTGGATCGCCACCACCCGCCGGGTGGTGAAGCTGCCGCCGTCGCGGATGCGGTCGACCTCGTAGACGATCGGCACGTTGATATCGCCTGGCCGCATGAAATAGCCGTGCAGCGAGTGCACATGCCGATCGGGCGTCACCGTGCGCTGTGCCGCAACCAAAGCCTGGGCGATGGTCTGGCCGCCGAACACCCGTTGCCAGTGCGCCTGCGGGCTGCGACCACGATACAGGTTGTGTTCCAGCTTCTCGAGATTGAGAATGCTCAGAAGCTCTTGTATTCCGGCCGGCATGCTTTCCCCTTTTCGGGACGAAGTATCCCCGGTTTCCATCAGGAAGCCCCCGTCGAGTCAAGGCGGGAAGCCTAGCCGTAAAGGACGCCGCCATGGTCACGCGCGAAACTGACGACAAGAAATCGACGCAGCTCGACGTGCTGGTCGCAGGTGCCGGCTATGTCGGCTTGGCAACCGCCGTATCGATCAAGCAGGCCCGGCCCAATCTGCACGTCGCCATCGTCGACGCCGCACCTGCCGAGGTCTGGCGCAAGGACGGCCGTGCCTCGGCGATTGCCGCTGCCGCCTGCCGCATGCTCGACCAGCTCGGCTGCTGGGAAGAGATCGCGCCCGAGGCGCAGGCCATCACCGACATGGTCATCACCGATTCGAAGAGCGCCGATCCTGTCCGCCCGGTTTTCCTCACTTTCGACGGCGAGGTCGGCTCCGGCGAACCCTTCGCCCACATGATCGAGAACAAGGTGCTCAATGGCGCGCTGCGCCGCCGCGCCACTGAGCTCGGCATCGACATCATCGAGGGCGTTGCCGTCGAGGCCTTCGAGGCGGGCATCGCCGGCGCCAAGGTCCATCTCGCCGATGGCGTCAGCATCGATACGCGCCTTCTCGTCGCCGCCGACGGCGTGAAATCCAGGCTGCGCGACATGGCCGGCATCAAGACCGTGCGCTGGGAATACGGCCAGTCCGGCATCGTCTGCACCGTCGCGCACGAACGCCCGCATGGCGGCCGTGCCGAAGAGCATTTCCTGCCCGCCGGCCCCTTCGCCACGCTGCCGCTCAAGCCGAAGGACGGCGTCAACCGCTCCTCCATTGTCTGGAACGAGCGCACCGAGGATGCCGAGAAGCTGGTCAACGGTGATCCGTTCGTCTTCGAGATCGAGCTTGAGCAGCGCTTCGGCCTGAAGCTCGGCGAGATCCGCGTCGAGGACAAGCCCCGCGCCTGGCCGCTCGGCCTGACCCTGGCGCGTGCCTTCGTCGCACCCCGCTTCGCCCTTGCCGGCGACGCCGCCCACGGCATCCACCCCATCGCCGGCCAGGGCCTCAATCTCGGCTTCAAGGATGCGGCCGCCCTCGCCGAAACCATCGTCGAGGCCGACAGGCTCGGCCAGGACATCGGCGCGCTCGACGTGCTCGAACGCTACGAGCAATGGCGCCGCTTCGACACCGTGCGCATGGGCGTCACCACCGACGTGCTCAACCGGCTGTTCTCCAACGACATCGCCCCGGTCCGCGCCCTCCGCGACATCGGCCTTGGGCTGGTCGACCGCGTGCCGCGCCTGAAGGAGTATTTCATCCGCCAGGCGTCCGGCCTGACGGGCGAAACGCCGCGGCTGCTCAAGGGCGATGCGATCTAGGGACGGGGCTATTCCACCTCTGCCCGGAGGTCTGCCAATCGTGGAGCGCTCTGCACTCTCAACACCGGAGGTCGCTGGCAATCGCAGCACCAGAGGTCTCTGCCAATCGCAGCACGGAGCTCTCTGGCAATCGCAGCACCTGAGATTGGCGGAGGCGCCCCCGCATCCGTCATCCTCGACCTCGTGAGCGAGCGAAGCGAGCGGAGAGTGTCGGGGATCCATGCCGTGACGCCGGCAAAGCCAGAACCGGTCCAGAACTCGTTCCTCCACCTCCGCAAGTCCAGTTGGTCGGTTGTGCGTCCTTCGACAAGCTCAGGATGAGGACCGTTGACGCTATATCTCTATCGTCAAATCTGTCGATTCTAACGCAGGCAGCACCGAACGTCGGCAGCACCGAGGGTCCTCATCCTGAGCTTGTCGAAGGACGCACTCCCAAGCAACCTCGCCTGGACACTGGCTTCCCGGAGCCGGCGCCAGCATCAGCGCCACCGCCCCGCACCCTGTCCCTGTCCCTGTCCCTGACCCTGCCGAAGGGTGAGCCTGCCGGGTCGAACTCCAAGGACGAGCGCACAACAAGCAGACATTTTCGCGAGACAGTTTTTTCGCCCGACGTTGCTTTCCTGACGTCGGAAAGCTGGCAGGCGCGCCAGCCGGCGCTATAGTCTCATCCGGCTGCCGAACCCGGCCCCGTCAGAAATCATGGAGAAAATCATGAACCACAGCGCCAACGCCGTCTGGAAAGGCAATCTGAAGGAAGGCTCGGGAACACTCGACACCCAGAGCGGCGCGCTGAGGGGCCAGCCCTATTCGTTCAAGGCGCGCTTCGAGGATGAAACCGGCAGGTCCGGCACCAATCCCGAAGAACTGATCGCCGCTGCCCACGCCGGCTGCTTTGCCATGCAGTTGTCGCACTTCCTTGCCGAGAACGGCACCCCCGCCGACAAGCTCGACGCCAAGGCGGTCGTGACCCTCGTTCCGGGCACCGGCATCACCGAAAGCGCGCTCACGCTTGTCGGCAGCGTACCCGGCATCGACAACGCCAAGTTCCAGGAACTCGCCGCCAAGGCCAAGGAAGGCTGCCCCGTTTCCAAGGCGCTCGGCGCCATCAAGGTTTCGCTCGACGCCAGGCTCGCCTGAGCCGCAAGGGCGCCTGGCGACGGCTCGGCGCCCTTATGCCGCCAGCACCCCTGCACGTATGTCCGACGGCGTGACGCCGTAGCGCTTGCGGAACGCCCTGTTGAAATAGGATAGGTCGTTGAAGCCGGCCTCATAAGCGATGTCGATGATGCTGTGCCCGGCCCAAATCGGATCGGCCAGCATTCGGTGCGCCCGCATCAGCCTCTGCCCGAGCGCGAATGCGGTGAACGACAGCCCCTCGCCTTCGAACAGCTTCCTGACATAGCGCGCCGACAGCCTGTGCTCGGCGGCGACCGCCTCGGCCGAGAGCCCGCGCAGGTCGGCACGCGCCGAAATGTCGGCCTTGATCGCCGCCAGACGCGCGGCCCGCAGGCCGCGCCCCATCGCCACCTGCTCCGCCTCGCGCGTCGCCCCCAGCGTCAGCGCCGTCAGGTCCAGCAGATGGCTTGCCACCTTGCGCGCCATGTCGCCGGGCAAGGCATCGTCCAGTTGCTGCAGGGCGGTGGCATAGCTCAGCAGCAGGTGCATTGGTCCTTGGTCCACGGCGATCGGCCGCATCATCAGTTTGGATACGTCTCCAACCAGCGGCTGCAGCGCCTTCCGCTCGAAGCGCAGGTTGACATAGGTGAAGCCTGGCCGCGTCACATTGGCGCCGGTCCGGCCGCCGGGCACGAACATTGCGCAGCCCGGCAACACGCTCTCTTCCTGCTTGCCGATCTGCATGTGGCTGCCGCCGGCGAGAGCGGCCAGCAGAATGATGTCGTCATTCTCGATCATCTCGGATTTGACGCCGACCTTGATCGGTGAGGCGGTGCCGGTGGCAATGCCTATCCCCGGCAGCAGCCTGACCCGCATGTCCATCTGGACCGGACTATCGTCGACGGGTTCGAGATCGGCCTTGAGGATCGTCTTGCCGTAGACCTCGCGCAGCACGGGCAACCTGTCCTCTACCGGCAGGTCCTCCGTCACGATGCGAAATGAAGTGAACTGTCCGTCAGCGGCCATCGACTCACCCAACTAGATACAACCCATACGCGAAGCTGCGCTTTGTAGTTCGCGTCAGGCGATAGGTCAATCCAGGACCGCCCAGACCCGTCGCAGGTGCCGTCCCGTCCAAGAATATGCTGTGGCGCGTCTCTAGTTTGCCGCTCGCAAATCGAATTTGGTCCAGTCCAGCCACGGGGAAACGGGCATGCACCATCTTCAATTCTGGAAGACCTTGGCGGCCCTGGCCGCGGCGGGGTTCAACCCGCGCGCGTTTCTGGCGCCGATGGCATCGGGCAGCAAGCCGCCAAAGCCGGCCGAGCCGAAGCCGCCAAGGGAGCGAAACGAACGGAGGCGCTGAGGGCCGGGATCGTTCGGATGACAGGTCTGGCTGCATCGCAAGCAAGCTGGGGGCAGTAGCACTTGCGGCAGCACAGCGGCCGGGCGTCGGGTGGGCAGACCCGGCGTCCGGCCATTTTTTCGTTTGTTGCGCGGCAGACCGGACGAGCGCAATGCGCGGTCGCGGCGCGCCCCGTCTTCGAAACCAAAAATCGCCTGAAATGTTTACCCTCCAGGGATCAGCCTACCGGGAGGACCCTCATGCTGAATGTCCTGGAACCGCGCCACCAGAAGCTTGCCGGCGCAACCACGCTCGAAATCACCGACATCACCGCAGACGTCGCCCGTCTCGACGGCTTCGACCAGCACGAGCAGGTCTGGCTCGGCCGCGACACCGCGCGCGGGCTGACCGCCATCGTTTCGATCCACACCACCGTGCTCGGCCCCGCCCTCGGTGGCACCCGTATCTGGCCGCACGTCAGCTTCGAGGCCGGCGTCATCGACGCACTTCGGCTGTCGCGCGGCATGACCTTCAAGTCGGCCATCGCCGGCCTGCCGCTCGGCGGCGGCAAGGCGGTCATCATCGCCGACGCCAAGAAGGACAAGACGCCGGCCATGCTCGAGGCCTATGCCGAGATGCTCAACACGCTCGCCGGCCAGTACATCACCGCCGAGGACGTCGGCATGACGCTCGCCGACGCCGATTTCCTCGCCGAGCGCGCGGCCAATGTCAGCGGCACCACCAAGGGCGGCAGCGGCAACCCCTCGCCCTTCACCGCCCAGGGCACCTTTGTCGGCCTCAAGGCCGCACTCCGCCACCGCACCGGCAGCGACAACCTCGCGGGCATACGCGTGGCCGTCCAGGGCCTCGGCTCGGTCGGTTGGTCGCTGTGCGAAAAGCTCCAGGCCGAGGGTGCGGTGCTCACCGTCTCCGACCTCGATGCGGCCCGCACCGCCCGCGCCGCCGAAAAGTTCGGCGCAACCGTCGTTTCCGGCGATGCCATCCTCTCGGCCGACGTCGACATCTTCGCGCCCTGCGCATTGGGCGGCATCCTGTCCGCCGAGACGATCCCGCAGCTCAAGGCAAGGATCGTCGCCGGTGCCGCCAACAACCAGCTAGCCACGACCGAAGACGGCATGCGCCTGATCGAGCGCGGCATCCTCTATGCCCCCGACTACGTCATCAACGCCGGCGGCGTCATCAACGTCGCTGCCGAAATGGCCGAGGGCGGCTACAGCGTCGAGGCGGTTTCGCCGCGCGTCGAAAAGATCGCCGACACGCTGACCGCCATCTTCCAGCGCGCCGACCGCGAAGGCCGCACCACCGATGCGGTCGCTGAAGCCATGGCCCGCGAGATCGTCGAAGCGGCAAGGAAGTAGGCGCTGCCTTCCTTCTCCCACAAGGGGAGAAGGAAAGGCGCGCCGCGCTGTACCAAAAACAAAAACGGCCCGGCTGCTTCCACAACCGGGCCGTTTTCAATCTGTCCGCAACGCGCCTATCCGCCGACAGCGTCGAGACGCGCCTTGAGCGCCGCCACTTCCTCTTCCAGAAGCCGGACACGTTCCTCGAGCTCCGAAACAACGGGCGCGGCGGCGCTCGGTGCCCGGCTTGTCGTGACAACTGCGGCGTCGACATCGCCGGACAACAGATGCGCGAAGCGATCCTCGCGTTGGCCGGGTGCGCGACCGATCTCCTTGACCAGCGCCGGCCTGCGGCCGATCAGCATATCGAGTTCGCTGCGCACGGCGTCGGCATCGGCAAAGTTCGCCATGCGCTCGGCGCGGGCGAGCAATTCGAACACGGTCTGCGGTCCGCGCAGCAGAAGCAGGCCGATCAGCGCGCTCTGGTTGCGCGTCAGCGAGAATTTCTGCGCCATCTGATGTTCGTAGCGCTCGACGCGCGAGGCGAATTGCTGCTTCGCCATCCCCTTCGCCTGCAGCGCACCGAGTGCCCTGGTGATGTCGACCATCTCCAGGGCCATGACCGGCTCGCGCGACGTCTTCTGGTTAGCCGCGGCAACCAGCGCGTTCGACGTCATCGGATAGACGTCAGGCGTCAGTTCCTTCTTCTCGATCAGGCAGCCGAGCACACGTGCTTCGGCCGCGGTGAGGTGGGGAAGATCCAGATCCGTCATGTCAGCCACTATCGCCTCATATCCGCAGTTCGACCATCATCTTCTCTATTTCGGCTGGCGCGCCGCCACGGGCGCAACCAAAAGCCGATCGACGAAACCGGGCGCGCCGCTCCTGAGCAGATTGGCGTAGAGGTGGTAGCAGTTGAGCCCTATCGCTTCCGGAGAAAAGCTGGTCGCGATCCGCTCGCGCGCAGCCAGCCCCATGGCCTTCCTGCGCTCTACATCGCCGGCAAGCAACTTGAGCGCACCGCTCCAAGCATCCGGATCGTAAGGCAACCCGAACCCCGATACACCTTGCTCTATGATCTCGGCGGTCCCACCGAAGTTCATCGTCAGCACCGGCACACCTGCGGCCATCGCCTCGGCCGGCGCCAAGCCGAACGATTCGCCCGGCAGACGGGACGGGGTGACGAAGATGTCGAAGGCAGCCATCATGTCTCTGGCGCCAGGTATTTTGCCAAGCAGTCGCAGCCGGTCACCGCCAGCCTGCCTGATCCGCTCAAGTTCCGTTTCACTTCCGCTTCCCACCACCGCAAACACAAATGGCGGCCCCAAGCGTCGGACAATATCGGCAACAAAGGCAAGGTTCTTGATGGGCCGTATCCAGCACACCGTGCCGACGACGATCTCATCCGCCGCGAAGCCGTATCTGGCCCGTAGTACAGCGCGTTCGGTTTCCCCCAATTCAGGGGACGGTGCAATTGCATGGGGAAGAACATCGCAACGCCCAGACCCGATGGCCCGCCGAAGCAAGGGCCTGCCCATCCAGTTGTTGACATGCGCCTTGGACGGCACCAGCAGGCGGGTAATGCGCCGGTTGAAATAGGTCATCCAATCGAACGGGCTGAGGAGGTTGAGGCCTTCGATCGCACCGTGGGAGAACACCACAGGCATTTCCGGCATACCGCGCAGTGCCAGCATGACGGGAAGCGCCACGGTGCGCCCCTGCCCGGTGTGGATGATGTCAGGCGAGAAGTCTTCGATTGCCCGCTTGATGGAACGAACCATGGAGGCGCTCGGCAGATAGCGATGAACCTTGTTCATCGCCCGATTCCGGCTGCCGGCCCCGCGCAATTCCTGGATCGGAAGGACACGAATGGACACGCCCATTCCTTCCAGGATTGGCGCGATGGGCGTGTCTAGGTGGTAGGTACCCTCGGTTAGGTAGAGAACGCGCATCGGGCGCGCCTCACACCCGCCGCTCCACCATCATCTTCTTGATCTCGGCGATCGCCTTGGCCGGGTTCAGCCCCTTCGGGCAGGTCTGGGCGCAGTTCATGATCGTGTGGCAGCGATACAGCCGGAACGGATCCTCGAGATTGTCGAGGCGCTCGCCCTTGGCTTCGTCGCGGCTGTCGATCAGCCAGCGATAGGCTTGCAGCAGCGTCGCTGGGCCGAGATAGCGGTCGCCGTTCCACCAGTAGCTCGGGCACGAGGTCGAGCAGCAGGCGCACAGGATGCACTCGTAGAGGCCGTCGAGCTTCTGGCGGTCCTCATGGCTCTGCAGCCACTCCTTCGCCGGCTCCGGCGACACCGTCTTCAGCCACGGCTCGATCGAGCGGTGCTGGGCGTAGAAATTGGTGAGGTCGGGCACCAGGTCCTTGACCACCGGCATGTGCGGCAGCGGGTAGATCTTCACAGCACCCGAAATGTCGTCGCAGCCCTTGGTGCAGGCCAGCGTGTTCGAGCCGTCGATGTTCATCGCGCAGGAGCCGCAGATGCCTTCGCGGCACGAGCGGCGCAAGGTCAGCGTCGGGTCGATCTTGTTTTTGATGTAGAGCAGGTGGTCGAGCACCATCGGGCCGCAATCGTCGACGTCGACGAAATAGGTGTCGATGCTCGGGTTCTCGCCATCGTCCGGCGACCAGCGGTAGATCCGGTACTCGCGCAGATTGGTCGCACCCTCCGGCTTCGGCCAGGTCTTGCCCTGCTTGATCTGCGAGTTCTTGGGGAGTGTTAGTTCGACCACGATCGGTTCCTCACAGCTTGGCGCGCAGTTCCTTGCGGATGACGAGCTTGAGCCCGCTCCACACGGCGTCCACGGCACAGACCTTGACATCCACCAGCCCCTTGGGCAGCGCCACGTCGCGAATGACATTCTCGGTGATGTCGGTGGCGATCTTCGACGCCTTCTTGGGCCAGGAAATCCAGACCGCGCCGTCGGGCGCGATCATCTTCTTGAATGTCCCGACATTGCCGTCGAGATCGGCACGTCGCCTGGTGAAGGCATGGACCACGTCGTGGCCCTCGCCTGCCTCAGCGATCCCTGGCCAGTCGGTCAGCGTCTTCGCTGCAAACGCGCGCGACAAAGCCAGTTCGCCAAGCTCGTCCGGCAGGCCGACAAACACCACGCTCTGGCCGTCCTTGAGGCCGAGCTTCGCCGCAAGCGGCGTTGGCGAATATCCTGCCGCCGCCAGCGCCACGGCTCAGTACACCCGCGCCTTCGGCGCGATCTTTGCCAGGCTGATGCCGCCGTCTTCTTCCTTGAGCAGCGGCTCGGTGTGCACCGGCCGGTAGGTCAGCGTCACCTCGCCATCCTCGGCGACGGTGGCCAGCGTGTGCTTGCGCCAGTTGGCGTCGTCGCGGGCCGAGAAGTCCTCGCGGGCATGCGCGCCGCGGCTTTCCTTGCGCGCTTCGGCGCCATAGACGGTGGCGATCGCATTCGACATCAGGTTCTCGAGTTCCAGCGTCTCCACCAGGTCCGAGTTCCAGATCATCGAGCGGTCGAAGACCTTGATGTCCTTCATCTCGCCCCAGATCTGGGAGATGCGCTTGCAGCCCTGCTCCAGCGACTCCTGGGTGCGGAACACGGCAGCGTCTTCCTGCATCGCGCGCTGCATCTTCTCACGCAGCACCGCCGTCGGCGTGCCGCCATTGGCGTGACGCAGGCGGTCGAAGCGGTCCATGATCTTTTCGACCGAGGCCGCGTTCGGCGACGGGATCGGCGCGTTGCGATCGACCACTTCGCCGGCGCGGATGGCTGCGGCGCGGCCGAACACCACCAGATCGATCAGCGAGTTGGAGCCGAGGCGGTTGGCCCCGTGCACCGAAGCGCAGCCAGCCTCGCCGACGGCCATCAGGCCGGGCGACACGCGGTCGGGGTTGCCCGCGGTCGGGTTCAGCACCTCGCCCCAGTAGTTGGTCGGGATGCCGCCCATGTTGTAGTGCACCGTCGGCAGCACCGGGATCGGCTCGCGGGTCACGTCGACGCCGGCGAAGATCTTCGCCGATTCCGAGATGCCGGGCAGCCGCTCGTGCAGCACCGCCGGATCGAGGTGATCGAGGTGCAGGAAGATGTGGTCCTTGTTCTTGCCGACGCCGCGACCGTCACGAATCTCCAGCGTCATGCAGCGCGAAACCACGTCGCGCGACGCCAGGTCCTTGGCCGACGGCGCGTAGCGCTCCATGAAGCGCTCGCCCTCGGCGTTGACGAGATAGCCGCCTTCGCCGCGAGCGCCTTCGGTGATCAGGCAGCCCGAACCGTAGATGCCGGTCGGGTGGAACTGCACGAACTCCATGTCCTGCAGCGGCAGGCCGGCACGCGAGGCCATGCCGCCGCCGTCGCCGGTGCAGGTATGGGCCGACGTGGCGGAGAAATAGGCGCGGCCGTAGCCGCCGGTCGCCAATACAACCATCTTCGCCGAGAAGCGGTGGATGGTGCCGTCGTCGAGGTTCCAGGCCACGACGCCGGTGCAGGTGCCGTCCGGCTCCATGATCAGGTCGAGTGCGAAATACTCGATGAAGAACTGCGCGTTGTGCTTGAGCGACTGGCCGTAGAGCGTGTGCAGGATGGCGTGGCCAGTGCGGTCGGCAGCGGCGCATGTGCGCTGCACGGGCGGGCCGTCGCCGTAGTTCATCATGTGGCCGCCGAACGGGCGCTGGTAGATCTTGCCTTCTTCGGTGCGCGAGAACGGCACGCCGTAATGCTCGAGCTCGTAGACTGCGGCTGGCGCTTCGCGCACCAGGTATTCCATGGCGTCCATGTCGCCGAGCCAGTCCGAGCCCTTGACGGTATCGTACATGTGCCACTGCCAGGAGTCGGGCCCCATGTTCTGCAGCGAGGCAGCGATGCCGCCCTGCGCCGCAACGGTGTGCGAGCGGGTCGGGAACACCTTGGTGATGCAGGCGGTCTTCAGCCCCTGCTCGGCCATGCCGAGCGTGGCGCGCAGGCCCGCACCGCCGGCGCCGACAACGACGACGTCGAACTTGTGATCGACGAATGTGTAGGCGGATGCTCCGCTGGTCTTGCCGTCCTTGGCCACCGTATCAGCCTCCAAATGCCAGTTTGAGCAGGGCGAAGAGCGAGGCCACGCCGACCGCTACGGTAAAGAAAGTATTGAGCATGATGAGGGTCACCTTGAGGCCCTCGCCATGGATGTAGTCCTCGATCACGACCTGCATGCCGAGGCGCATGTGGTAGAGGCCCGAGAGCAGCATCAGCGCCAGCACCAGCGACACGAACGGATTGGCGAGCGAGGCGCGCACGGTCGCGAAATCGGCGCCGTTCAGAACGATCAAAAGGCCGACGAAAAACAGCATCAGCGGAATATTGGCGACCGCCGTCAGGCGCTGGCGCCAGAAATGCTCGGTGCCTTCGCGGGCGGAGCCGAGACCGCGAACCTTGCCGAGCGGGGTGCGCATGTCGTGATTGTTGCTGCCGCTCATGTCAGGCACCCCGAACCATGTAGCCGACGATCCAGACCAGGGCGGTCAGCACCACAGAGGCGAACACCGTCGTCCAGGCGATCTTCGATGCGGTATGCTTCTCCAGGCCCACGCCGGTATCCCAGATCAGGTGACGGATGCCGCCCATCATGTGGAATATCAATGCCCAGGTGTAACCAAGCAGCACCAACTGCCCGATCCAGCTGCCATAGACCCAGCTGACGAAATCGAAATACTGCTGCGAGGTCGCCGCCGCGATCAGCCACCAGGCAACCAGGAGCGTGCCGAAATAGAGCGCGCCGCCGGTGATGCGGTGCAGGATCGACGTCGTCATGGTGATCGGCGGGCGATAGACGGACAGATGCGGCGACAATGGCCGCGCACGCGATGTGGCTTGGGTTGCTTGTGATTTGCTCATGGCTCCCCCGGTCTGCATCCGAGCGTGGCTATGTTTGAATACGGCGCCGTCGCACCGTTTTGCGACGTCGGACTGCGCGCTTTCTAATGTGCTTTTTGCACCGCGTCAAAGTCGGAAAACCGTTCTGGCGCACCTATTTAGTCGCATCACGGCTTCAATCGATTGAACGCCGATCGCTGCTACCCGCTTGGGTAAGCAGCGGGCGGACGAAGCCGGCACGATCGGTAGCTGACGTATCCCCCATTGGCGCAAACGCGGGCCTACCCGTCCGTTGACTGAGAGCGATCTCGGGTTGCGTTCAGCCAAAATTAACCATGTTTGTTAATCAGCACCGCCCGAGCGGTCCGGGCTCTTAACAAAGATTAAGAAAAGGTTAAGCTTCGAATCGAAACCTCGCGCCGCAAACCATGGAGATTGCGCGATGCGCCTCCCACTGGCTTTCATCGGAACTGCGTCCCTCGCACTCGCGGCGACGATCGCCTTGGCGACACCTGCCGTTTCCGGCGGCTGGGACCATGACCGCGTCTACGCCGATTCCTTCGGCAATCTCGTGGTCGACAGCGCCGCCGGCTACAAGCGCATCGTCGTCGGCCAGGGCCATTCGGCCCGCAAGCTGGCCGAATACACCCGCTCCGCCACGCCGAAGGTCGTCTACCTCGACGAGGGGCAGCGTGCCACGCGCCATTGCTACCGTCCACCGATGCTGCTCAAGGGCCGCAGCTACATGTACGGCTTCTCCGAGGGAGAGATCCCCCAGCCCGGCCTGCGCTGCTACTGATTTGGGTCAGGACTTGCTGCCGAAGGGCACCACGTTCGTCTCGGCCTGCATCTCGACGACACTGCCAGGTGCCACCCGCACGCAGTCGCGCCCATCCTTCTTGGCTTCGTAGAGCGCTGCGTCCGCGCGGCGCATCAATTGGTCGATGAACTCGCCGGCCACCAGCTCGGCAACGCCGAAGCTCGCGGTAAACCGCTGGTTCGACGGCAGCCCTTCGATCGGCAGGGCCGAAAACGCGCTGCGTGCGCCCTCTGCGAACAGCCGCGCCGCAGCCAGATGCGTGCCGGGCAGGATGATGGCGAATTCCTCGCCGCCGATGCGCCCCGCTATGTGGTGGCCCACCTTGGATTCGTGGATGAAGCGCGCGAACGCCTCGATGACCCGGTCGCCGGACAAGTGGCCATAGGTGTCGTTGATCGACTTGAAATGATCCAGGTCGGAAATCACCAGCGTCACCGGCAGGCCCTGGCGCTCTGCCTCGCGCAGCGCAATCGCCGCCCGCCGCTGGAACCCGCCGCGGTTGAGCAGGCCCGATAGCGCGTCCGTCTCCGACTTCTGTGTCGCGTCGGCAAGGATGTCGCGCACCAGGATCACCAGCAGCATCAGCGCGATGGACAGCGCGAACACCGTGCCCAGCGCCTGCGAGATCATCGCATAGGTGCTCTGCAGATATTGATGCGGATCGGAACCGGAGCCGACGGCAAGCGCGAGGTAAGGCTTCGAGAAGAACTGCAGCGCACTCGTCAGGAGCACACCGGTCAGGGCGTAGTCGAACTGGCTGAGCTTGTCCCGCGACCTGAGCACGATCGCCGCACCCATCGCCTGCACCGCGGCGTAGGGCGTCTGGAAGGTCATCATCCTGAGCAGCGAGTCGCGCGGCAGTCCCTGGGTGAAATAGACTGCAGCGGTGGCCAGCACCAGGAACACCAGCATGGTGCGCCATGGCGGCGCCACCTCGTAGCGGCGCGCCAGCCCGACATTCATGATGATCAGCGTGGCCAGGAAGGCAGCAAAATTGGCGGTGACGATGGGCCGCGTGTTCTCGAACCACGGGATCGAGAATTCCGTGCCGATATAGAGCAGGCCGGTCAGGTAGCAGAGCGCAAACCAGCGCGCTGAAACGCGCTTGGCGTCATAGATCGAGATCGCCATGAACGCCGCCGCCAGCAGGCCGGCAACGAACACATTGATCGTGAGAATGAACCCTGCACCGCTCATCGTCTGACGTCGTCTCCCACGGCCGGATCAAACCATATCCGAGAGAAAAAGACGTTAACGTGACCTCGCGGAAGCAGGACCTTTCCGACATCCTCAACAAATGGAAAAGGCGGCGGGCTCGCGCCCACCGCCTTATGTTCGACACGCCGGATTGGCCGGCGCCTGGTCAGTGCCAGTCGCGGATGTCGACGAAATGGCCGGCGATCGCCGCCGCTGCCGCCATTGCCGGCGACACCAGATGGGTGCGGCCCTTGAAGCCCTGGCGGCCCTCGAAGTTGCGGTTCGAGGTCGAAGCGCAGCGCTCATGCGGCTTGAGGCGGTCGTCGTTCATCGCCAGGCACATCGAGCAGCCCGGCTCGCGCCAGTCGAAGCCAGCGGCGACGAAGATCTTGTCCAGGCCCTCGGCTTCCGCCTGCTCCTTCACCAGGCCCGAGCCCGGCACGATCATGGCGCTGACGGTCGAGGCGACCTTGCGGCCCTCGACCACCTTGGCCACGGCACGAAGATCCTCGATGCGGCCATTGGTGCACGAACCGATGAACACGCGGTCGATGGCGATGTCGGTGATCTTGGTGCCGGCGGACAGGCCCATATAGTCGAGCGCGCGCTTCTTGGAGTTGCGCTTGTTCTCGTCCTCGATCACTTCGGCATCCGGCACCACGCCGGTGACGGCGACGACGTCCTCGGGCGACGAGCCCCAGGTGACGATGGGCGGCAGCTTGGCTGCGTCGAGCACCACAACCTTGTCGAAATGTGCACCTTCGTCGGTGTGCAGCGTCTTCCAGTACTCCAGCGCCATATCGAACGCCTTGCCTTTCGGCGCGCGCGGCTTGTCCTGGACGTAGGCATAGGTCTTTTCGTCGGGCGCGATCAGGCCGGCGCGGGCACCGCCCTCGATCGACATGTTGCAGATCGTCATGCGGCCTTCCATCGACAGCGCGCGGATCGCTTCGCCGGCATATTCGATGACGTAGCCGGTGCCGCCGGCAGTGCCGATCTCGCCGATGATGGCGAGCACGATGTCCTTGGCGGTGACGCCTTCCGGCAACTGGCCGTCGACACGCACCAGCATGTTCTTGGCCTTCTTCTGGATCAGCGTCTGGGTCGCCAGCACGTGCTCCACTTCCGACGTGCCGATACCGTGGGCCAAAGCGCCGAATGCACCATGCGTCGAGGTGTGGCTGTCGCCGCAGACGATGGTCATGCCCGGCAGGGTAAAGCCCTGCTCGGGGCCGACGATGTGCACGATGCCCTGGCGCTTGTCGTTCTCGGAGTAATACTCCACGCCGAAGTCGGCCGAGTTCTTGGCCAGCGCCTCGACCTGGATGCGGCTCTCCTCGTTCTTGATGCCGTTCTTGCGGTCCGGCGAGGTCGGCACGTTGTGGTCGACCACGGCCAGCGTCTTTTCGGGATGACGCACGGTGCGGCCGGTCATGCGCAGGCCTTCGAAGGCCTGCGGGCTGGTCACTTCGTGCACGAGGTGGCGGTCGATATAGAGCAGGCAGGTGCCGTCGTCCTGGCGGTCGACAACGTGGTCGTCGAATATCTTGTCGTAGAGGGTACGCGGTGCGCTCATGATCTTGGATCCGTCGATGGCAATAATTGAAAATGGCCGGCCAAAATGCCGGAAGGAGCCCGTCGGCTCAGGGAAGTCGGCAGCTTAGGGCGCCGGAAATCCGGGCAAAGAATCGGGCGGGCAGGCGCTTGTGGTCCTGCAGCACGAAACCTTTGTAGGCCGGATCTCCAAAGAGCTCTTCCATGGCCTGCTCATATCAATCTTTTCGGCCCCCGGCAATTGCGATGGCGTCACCCGTCGTCATGGCCGCGCTTGCGTCCGGAACATGGTCCAAAAGTGGGGCCGGTTCTCGAAATTGCAACATGCTCGGCTAGGCATATGGAGCTCTCGCTCCGGCCGAAGGATGCAACAGCGCTACGGACGTCTGGTCTTCACCTGCGCCTTGCGCGCCACAGGCTTTTCGTCCCGCTTGTCCTCGCTCAGATCGAACTTCACCTCGATCGTGTGCATCAGGCCCAGGACGACAAGGACCAGCAACGTGCCGAAGCCGGCGATCTGCCAGAAGCCGAGCCCGGCGGCGAGGCCGATAGCCCCCGCCAGCCACATGCCGGCTCCGGTCGTAAGACCCTGGATCTCGCCTCGGGCGAACAGGATGGTACCTGCGGCAAGGAAGGCGACGCCTGCCGTCACCGCCTCGACCGCACGGATCGGGTCGACCTTGACCATCTCCTTCATCCCGTCGGCCGTAAACATCGGCGCATGGACGATCTCGATGGTCAGGATGCCGAAGGTCGCGGCGGCAACGCACACCAGCACATGAGTGCGCAGGCCCGCCGGCCGGTTGCGCCATTCGCGCTCGAAGCCGATGACCGCGCCGAAGATCGTCGCCAGCAAGAGCCTTGCTACAATGACCGGAAACGAGGTGTAGGTCGGATGGCCGAATTCCTCGACGAGTTGTTCCATGGGACCCTCATGCTGGTTCGGCACCCAACGCGCCGAGACTGCCGAGGTTCCTTCGCCGCGTCAGAGGACTTCGAAAACGAAGGCCTGCACCAGCACCTCCGGCTCAACCACTGCGAAGGCCCGGAACGGCGGGCTCTCCTCGACCGGCCGCCATTTTCCTGACGCCTCAAGCTCGGCAAATTTCGTCCGGAACCCACCTGCCTCCATCACTACGTCGCGCACCGTGAAGATGACGAAGCCGCCCGGGCTGGTGATCCTGACCAGCTCGTCCAGGCTCGAAGCCGGCGCATGTCCCGCGGTGAACACGCCGGTCGAGACGATGGCGGCGAAATGCCCGTCGCGCCACGGCAGCCGCCTGCCGAGCGCGGCCTTGGTCAGCGCCGCATAACCACCGCGCGCCCGGGCTAGGTCAAGCATCTCCTCGGAAAGGTCGAGCCCTTCGATCTCGCCATAACCAAGTGCTGCTAGGTACGGCCCCGAAAGCCCGGTGCCGCAGCCGGCGTCGAGCAGTGGCCCGAGGCCTTTCGGCACATGCCGCGCCACCCACCCCGCGATCACGAAGGGCAGGCAGTAGCCGAGCGCCGCCGTCTCCCTGTCGTAGCCATTGGCCCAGGCCGCGTAGGCGGCGGCGAGCTCGGCCTCCGTCTCGGCGGCGTAGACCATGTCGAGCGCGGTCTTGTCGGCGTCTCCGGTCATGCTGCGCGGTCCCTTCGCATCCGCCGCTCCAGCGCCCTGAGGCCAAGCGACAGCCCGACGGTCAGGAGCAGGTAGACATAGGCGACGATCGAATAGGTCTCGAAGAAGCGGAACGAGCCCGAGGCATAGACCTTGGCCATCTGGGTGATGTCGGCGACGCCGAGCACCGAAACCAGCGAGGAATCCTTCACCATGGCGATGAAGTCATTGCCGTAGGGCGGCAGGATCGTCCGAAACGCCTGCGGCCAGACGATCAGCCTGAAACGCTGATAGCGCGAAAGGCCCAAGGCCTTCGCCGCCTCGATCTGGCCGACGTCGACGGCCTGGATGCCGGCGCGGAAGATCTCGGCGATGAAGGACGAATAGGCGATCGTCAGCGCGAGGATTGCCCGCCACAACAGCGAGAAGTCGCGTACCTGCATCGGCTCGACCAGCCCCGCCGCCTGCAGCGGTAGCGACAGCCAGTTCCATGCCGCCACGAAGGCCGGCGCGCCGACGAAGGCGATCCAGAACAGCAACACCAGGATCGGCAGCCCTCTGATGATCTCGACATAGAAGCGCGCGATCTGGCGCAGCATTTGCGAGTTCGACAGTCCGAGAAGGGCAATGAACAGGCCGAGCGCCGAGGCAAGTGCGAAAGCGACGACGGTGACGAACAGCGTCACCCACAGCCCTTTGACCAACGTTGACAGGATCTGGCCGTAGACGTCGCTCGCCGCGATCGCCACCGCGGCGGCAATACCGATCGCCCCGGCGGCCACCAGCCACCAGGGAAAATCCGCCTTTCTGCCCGTACGGTGTGACGGCGGCATCTATCGAGTGACTGCTGGGGCTGTTGACGGCGGCGCCTTACGTCGCCCCCCTCTGGCCTGCCGGCCATCTTCCCCACAAGGGGTGAGATCAGGCTGGCCGCTTGGCTTTCGCCAACTTGCGATGTTGCCATATTGGCGTGGCTGGTGACGCTGCAGATTTCCCCCCTTGTGGGGAAGATGGCCGGCAGCCCAGAGGGGGGCAACGTGGAGCACTGACACCGAAGAATGCCCCAGACTACTGGCCCATCTTGTAGTCGAGGAACCACTTCTTGTTCAGCGCATCGAAGGTGCCGTCAGCCTTGAGCGCGGCAATCGCCGCATTGACCGGTTGAACCAGGTCCGAACCCTTCTTGAAGATGAAGCCGAAATCCTCGCTGCCCAGCGGCCCGCCCACCACCTTGAGCTTGCCTTCCGAGGCATCGACATAGCCCTGGGCCGCGACGCTGTCGGTCAGCACCAGGTCGACGTCGCCTGCCTTGAGCGCCTGCACGGTGGCGCCGAAGGTCTCGAACAGCTTGATGCGCGGGTTCTGCTCGTTGCCGTCGAGGATTTCGTAGACGGCGGTGTAGAACGGCGAGGTGCCCGGCTGCGCCGCGATCAGGCCGTCCTTGAGGGCGCCGAAGCTCTTGGCGTCGGTGAAGCGGGCCTCGTCGGCGCGCACCAGCATGAACTGCTGCGAACGCATGTAGGGATCGGAGAAATCGACCTTCTCCTTGCGGTCGTCCTTGATGGTGATGCCGGTCATGCCGAGCTGGTACTGGCCGTCGGACACTGCCTGGATCATCGCGTCCCAGGAAGTGTTCTGGTACTCGACCTTGAAGTTCAGACGCTTGGCGATCTCGTCCATCGCGTCATATTCCCAGCCGATCTGCTTGCCGGTCTTGGGATCGATGAACTGCAGCGGCGGATAGGCGTTCTCGGTCACCACCACCACCGTCTTGCCGCCGAGGTCGGGCAGGCTCTGGGCTTGGGCAACGAAGGGCGAAAGCACGAGGGCGAGAGCGCCGGCAAGCGCGAGCTTGAGACTATTCATGATCAGTTCCCCGAAAATGCGCGAGACCGGCGACGCCGGTCGTTTGCGCGAGACTTTAGCTCGCCGCGGGCCGCATGCAAGCAGGCTCCATGCGTCGCGCATGGAAGAACTGGAATTCCATCCCCTCGGAAACGCAAAAGGGCGGCCGAAGCCGCCCTTTCGAAAACAAGTGCCGGAAATTACTCGGCTGCAGGCTCGGCCGCTGCTTCCGCAGCCTTGGCGGCCTCGGCTGCTGCCTTCTTCTCGGCTGCTTCCTGAGCGGCCTTCTCGGCGGCCAGGGCCTGGGCGGCGGCGACCTTCTCGGCCTCGATGCGGGCCTTCTCGGCGTTGGCTGCTTCGCGCTCGGCGTCGTTCAGCTTGCGGGCGCGCACGCCGGTGTTCTCGACGATACGAGCCGACTTACCGCGACGATCGCGCAGGTAGTACAGCTTGGCGCGACGGACCTTGCCGCGGCGGACGATCTCGACGCCCTCGATCATCGGCGAGTAGACCGGGAACACGCGCTCCACGCCTTCGCCATAGGAGATCTTGCGGACGGTGAAGTTTTCCTGGAAGCCCGAGCCGGCGCGGGCGATCACGACGCCCTCATAGGCCTGCACGCGGGTACGCGTGCCTTCCGTGACGCGAACCAGAACGCGCACGGTGTCGCCCGGCTGGAATTCCGGCAGGGTGCGCTTGGCTTCGATCTTGGCGGCCTGTTCGGCCTCGAGCTGACGGATGATATCCATCTCAACTATCCACTTCTTGTTCTTCCGACAGCCAGAGCGCCCACGCTCGCCTTGCAGTTCCAATGACCGCTCGGATATGCCTTGTTCCCTCGCGGGCCTTCCGGCAGGGGCGACTACACCGTCACTGTTGACGGGTCCGGTCGATTATTCGTCCGGTTCGGGCGGGCACATACCGCTATTTCAGCCATTTGTCACGCCTTGCAGTGTCTTTTTTACGCGCTTTGCGTGCTGTCGCGGCTTGCCGGACCTTGGACCAAGTGGCCGCCATCGGCAAGCCATGGCTTGCATCGCCGGCCCTGGCTACCTACAGACCCCCAGGCGCAGCGCATCGGAGCAGGCAACCCGTGACCCTCATCACAGTCGGAATCCTCTTCGTCGCAGGCTTCCTGTCGGGCGTCGTCAACGCCATTGCCGGCGGCGGCACCTTCCTGACCTTCGGCGCGCTGACCATGGCCGGCCTGCCGCCGATCTCGGCCAATGCGACGTCGTCGATCGCCCAGTTTCCCGGCTACATCACCTCGACCTGGGCCTATATAACGGATATCCGCCGGATGTGGCGCGGCGCGCTCGCCTTCGCCGTCATCTCGGCCGTCGGTGCCCTGATCGGCTCGCTGTTCCTGCTGTCACTCGACAATGTCTCCTTCGGCGCGCTCGTCCCCTGGCTGCTGCTTGCCGCCACCGCGCTGTTCGCCGCCGGCCCCTGGCTCCAGCCGGCAAGACTTGCCGAGCGGCCTGAAGACGCACCGTCCTCGCCCGCCGGCCGCATCGTCCAGTTCTTCACCTCGATCTATGGCGGTTTCTTCGGTGCCGGCATGGGCGTGATGATGCTGGCAACCCTCGGCCTCACCGAGGGCGGCGACTACCACCGCCTCAACGCGCTGAAGAACATGCTCTCCATCGTCATCGCAGCGGTCGCCATCATCATCTTCGCCTCCGGTGGCGTCGTCGCCTGGACGGCCGCTGCCGTCATGGTTCCTGGCGTCGCGCTCGGCGGCTATGCCGGCGTCTGGACCGCACGCCGCGTACCGCAGGCGATCGTCCGCGCGCTTGTCGTCGCGGTCGGTCTGTTTTTGGCTTTTTACTATTTTACGAAGGGCTGAGCGGGTTCGGCCTATCGCTTCTTCTCGAGCCGCCCTGCCCAAAGGTCCGGCCGGCGTTCAACCGTCAACTTCTCCGCCTCGGCGCGTCGCCATTTCGCGATCTTGCCGTGATTGCCGGAGGTCAGCACCTCTGGGATAGCGCGGCCTTCGAACTCCTGCGGCCGGGTATAGTGCGGATGCTCCAGCAGCCCGCCCTCGAAACTCTCTTCCTCGCCCGATACCTCGTTGCCCATCACGCCAGGCAGCAGCCTGACCACCGCGTCGAGCAGCACCAGCGCCGCCGGCTCGCCACCCGAGAGGATGAAGTCGCCGACCGAAATCTCTTCCAGTTCACGCGCCTCGATGACGCGCTGGTCGACGCCTTCGAAGCGGCCGCACAGGATGACGGCACCCGAACCAGCCGCCAACTCGCGCACGCGCTCCTGGGTCAGCGGCTTGCCGCGCGGGCTCATCAGGATGCGCGGTCGCGTGTCGCCCTCGGGCGAGGCATGGTCGATCGCTTTGGCCAAGATGTCGGCGCGCATCACCATGCCGGCACCGCCGCCGGCAGGCGTGTCGTCGACGGTGCGGTGCTTGTCGGTCGCAAAGTCGCGGATCTGCACGGCTTCAAGCGACCAGTCGCCACGCTCCATCGCCCGCCCCGCCAGCGACAGTCCCAGCGCGCCCGGGAACATCTCGGGATAGAGCGTGAGCACGCTGGCCCGGAACATCAGCGATTTCCCCCGGCATCCCTGGGTCCGCGTGGCCGACCTTTATGCTCGAACTCGCCGTCGGAAGGTGCGTCCGCGTCGTCTTCGTCCTCAACCAGCCCGGCAGCAACCGTATCGATGGCGACGAAGCCGCCAGCGATGTCGACCACGGGCACCGCAGCTTGCGTGAAGGGAATCAGCACGCCCTTGCGGCCCTGATACTGGATTTCCAGGATATCGCCGCCGCCGAAATTCTGCACGGCAAACACCTTGCCGACCGGCTCGCCGTTTTCGTCGCGAACCGCAAGCCCGACAAGATCGGTGTGATAGAATTCGCCCTCCTCGCCATCGTCGGGCAGCGCCGAACGGTCGACGAACAGCTCGGTGTTGGTCAGCGCCTCGGCGGCGTTGCGGTCGTTGACGCCCTTGAAGCGCACCACCACCACCTCGTTGGCCGGCCGGATCGCAGCGATCTCGAAGGTACGGCCGTCCTTGGCGTAAAGCGGGCCGTAGTCGGCCAGCGCCAGCGGATCGCCGGTAAAGGTCTTCACGCGCAGCTCGCCCTTGATGCCGTGGGCGGCGCCGATCACGGCCATCTGGATTGGATTTTGGGGTCTGGCCATCGCCTGCTTCACTGCTTGCTAACTTCGCTCGTTCAACACTGACTTATTCAATCGGACCCGCGCTGCCAATGCAGGAATTCCTCATCGCCGCAAAACCCGACCTCCAGGCGGCCCGAGAAGGCTGGCTGAAGTCGCTGGCCGGCGAACGCCGCCTGTCGACATCGACCGTCGATGCCTACGAACGCGACACGCGCCAGTTCCTGCAGTTCCTGACCGGCCACAATGGCGGCCCACCCGGCATTTCAGACATCCGAGACCTCCGCCCGGCCGACCTGCGCGGCTATCTCGCCTCGCGACGGGCTGACGGTGCCGGTGCCCGCACGCTTGGACGCGGCCTTGCCGGGGTGCGCTCGCTGCTGCGTTTCCTCGAACGCCAGGGCCTGGTCAACGCCGCCGGCTCCACGGCGCTGCGCGCGCCAAAACAGCCGAAATCGCTGCCCAAGCCGCTCACCGCGATCGACGCCAAGCGTGTCGTATCGGCAGGCGAGCAGCTTGCCGAGGAGCCCTGGATCGCAGCCCGCAATGCTGCCGTGCTCACCCTGCTCTACGGCTCGGGCCTGCGTATTTCCGAAGCGCTCAACCTGTCCGGCACGGAGCTCGCCTCGCCCTCAGATACCGTGCTGCGCATCACGGGCAAGGGCGGCAAGACGCGCCTCGTCCCCGTTCTGCCGGTGGCACTGCAGGCGGTCGCAGAATACCGCAAGCTTTGCCCATATCACCTCGCTGCCGAAGGCGCGCTTTTCCGCGGCGCCCGCGGCGGCCAGCTCGACCCGGCGATCATCCAGCGCGAGATGCGCAAGATGCGCTCGGCCTTGAACCTGCCCGACACGGCAACCCCGCACGCGCTGCGCCATTCCTTCGCCACCCATTTGCTCGGTCGTGGCGGCGACCTGCGCACCATCCAGGAGTTGCTCGGCCACGCCAGCCTGTCGACTACGCAGATCTATACCGGCGTCGACACAGCCCGCCTGCTCGAGATCTACGACGCGGCGCACCCCCGCGCCTGACCTCTCGAGGCTGACAATTGTCACGGCGGCATTAACCGTTTTGCCGCTTTTGGCGGATACACCAATGCCTATGACACGTCTCGCCGCCTTTGCCGACCGCGCATCGTTGCTATCGCTGAAGCTGCTTGCAGCGCTCAACGTACTGTTCTTCGTCCTGTTCTTTGCCGTCGCGTTCCTGTTCGCCGGCAAGGCACGCGCCGAAGCGCCCGTCTGCACCGGCTCCGACATGCTGGCCGAGCTTGCCAAGGACAACCCGACGCTTCTGGCCAAGATCGAGGCCGAGGCCAAGGCCACGCTCAACGGCCAGGGCCTGTTGTGGAAGCTGGAAAAGCCGGGCCAGAAGCCGTCCTGGCTCTACGGCACCATGCATGTCACCGATCCGCGCGTCACCAAGCTTCAGCCCGCGGCGCAGAAGGCCTTCGACGGCTCGCACACGCTGGTCATCGAAACCACCGATGTGCTCGACCAGAACGCCATGGTCGCCAGCCTGATGAAGCAGCCCGAGTTGATGATGTTCACCGACAGCACCACGCTGCCGTCGCTGATGTCGCCGGACGAGCTCGCAACCGTCAACGCGGCGCTCGAAGCGCGCGGCATCCCGCCCGGCAGCGTCTCCAAGATGAAGCCGTGGATGCTGTCGTCGATGGTCGCCCTGCCGGCCTGCGAGCTCACCCGCAAGGCCGCCGGCGCGCCGGTGCTCGACATCCTCATCGCCCAGCAGGCCAAGGCCGCCGGCAAGCAGGTCAAGGGTCTGGAGACCGCCGCCGACCAGCTTTCGGCCATGGCCTCGCTGCCGATCGAGTTCCACATCAAGGGCCTGGTCGAGACCCTCAAGCTCGGCAACCGCATGGACGACGTCATCGAGACCATGGTCGTGCTCTACCAGCGCGGCGACACCGGCATGTTCTGGCCGCTGTTCCGCAACGCCCTGCCGTCGGGCGAATCTGACGATTCCGGCTACGCCGCCTTCGAGGAAGCGATGGTGACGACGCGCAACAAGACCATGGTCGATCGCGCAGGACCGCTCGTCGCCCAGGGCGACGTCTTCATAGCTGTGGGTGCGCTGCATCTGCCCGGCCCCGCAGGGCTGGTCGAGCTGTTCCGCAAGGCCGGCTACACCGTCACCGTTGCCGACCGCTAACCCCGCGCGTCGGCCACCCTGGCCAGCATCGCCGGAACGATGATGCGGTGGAACGACATGACGACCGAGAGATAGATCCGGCCGAACCTGTTGTGCGGCCTGACCAGCGTCGTCGCGCTCACCTCCTGCCGCCCCTCGCCCAGTTCCTTCACTTCGACCACCAGCCGGAAATCGAGATGGCGGTCGTCGAGGCCGAGAACCACCCGGGCCGGGGCCTCGCTGATCACGGGAAACATGCCGACCCGCTTTTGCTGCCCGGGGAGGTCGGCGTGCCCGGTTTTCAGCCCGAAAGGCCGCACCAGCAGGTTGCGCAGCATCATCAGCCGGCCAATCCAGGCCGGAACATTGACGATGGCCCGCTCGGCCGCTGTCATGGCATCCAGCGACTGCCCGCTGACCACCATGGCGTAGCGGTCGGCAAAGCTCGTGCCGGGCAGCAGTTCGTCTCCGTTGGAAAGGCATTGCACCACGGGCATGTCGCTGGCCTCAGGTCGCTGCATCTTTCTCGAAGCTAGCGCGTTTTGTGAGCGAAGGCGGCGTGGCGAAACGACGCCGCAGCGCCCCGGCCTCTGCACCGGGGTCGGCCTCCTGTATTTGCAGTCTTTTTTCGTCTCCGGTGAAACCGAAATGAGTTTCGCGCGTTGATTGCGATGTTCACGCAATGATTGCGGAGCGCAGCTGAGGGAGATCTCAATGGTGAACAATCCAGATCCAGGACGCCCAACCGGCCAGTCGAGCATGGGCAGCACGTGGCTGATAGCCATCATCGTCGTGCTGCTCGCTGCGGTGGCCTATTACATCTTCGGCCCGACCGGAGAAGCGCCGGCACCGGCCGAGCCCCCGGCTGCGACAACACCAGCGCCCGCGCCAGCAGAGCCTGCCCCTGCGCCCGCACCGGCAGAACCTGCGCCTGCGCCAGCTGAACCTGCGCCCGCACCGGCGGAACCTGCTCCGGCTCCGGCCGAGCCAGCCCCGGCAACACCGGCGCCTGCTCCGGCAGCCCCCGCCAACTAAGGTTGGTCTCCTAATGCAAACGGCCCGCTCATCGAGCGGGCCGTTCTGTTTCAGGCGTAATCGCCGGTCTTACATGTGGATTGGCTTGAAGAACGTGGCGAGCGCCGCCTCCTTGACCGCTTCGGACATCGTCGGATGTGCGTGGCAGGTGCGGCCGAGGTCTTCCGACGAACCACCGAACTCCATCAGCACCGCCGCCTCGTGGATCATCTCGCCGGCACCGAAGCCGACGATGTGCACGCCCAGCACCTTGTCGCTGTCCTTGTCGGCCAGAACCTTGACGAAGCCGTCCGTGTGCAGCATAGCGCGCGCCCGGCCGTTCGCCGTGAACGGGAACTTGCCGGCCTTGTAGGCGATGCCGGCCTTCTTGAGCTCTTCCTCGGTCTTGCCTACCGAAGCAACCTCGGGGCTGGTGTAGACCACGCCAGGGATCACGTCGTAGTTCACATGGCCGGCCTGGCCGGCGATGATCTCGGCAACCGCCACGCCTTCGTCCTCGGCCTTGTGCGCCAGCATCGGACCGGCAACCACGTCGCCGATAGCATAGATGCCCGCGACGTTGGTGCGCAGATGGCCGTCGGTCTTGACCCGGCCGCGCTCGTCCATCTCGACGCCGGCTTCCTTGAGGCCAAGGCCCTCGGTGTAGGGCTTGCGGCCGGTGGCGACCAGCACGACGTCGGCCTCGATGGTCTCGGCAGCGCCGCCCTTGACCGGCTCGAAAGTCACGGTCGCACCCTTCTTGGCCTTGGCGGCACCGGTCACCTTGGAGCCGAGCTTGAACTCGAAGCCCTGCTTGGCCAGCATGCGCTGGAACTGCTTGGCAACGTCGCCGTCCATGCCGCCCAGGATGGTGTCGAGATATTCGACCACGGTCACCTTGGCGCCGAGGCGCGCCCAGACTGAGCCGAGCTCGAGGCCGATGACGCCGCCGCCAACGACTACCAGATGACCCGGCACCTTCTCCAGCGACAGCGCGCCGGTCGACGACACGATCACCTTCTCGTCGAAGGCGACGTCGACGCCGGGAATACCGGCGACGTCGGAGCCGGTGGCGATGACGATGTTCTTGGTCTCGATTTCCTGGCTCTTGCCGTCAGAACCGGTCACGCCGACCTTGCCGGCGCCCAGCACCTTGCCGGTGCCCTGGAAGCTGTCGATCTTGTTCTTCTTGAACAGGAACGACACGCCGGTCACGTTGGCCGCAACCGTCGCATCCTTGTGCGCCATCATCTTCTTCAGGTTCATCTTCGGCGTGCCGACCTCGACGCCGAGCGCATCGAACGAATGCTGTGCCTCGGCCAGCATTTCCGAGGCATGCAGAATTGCCTTGGAAGGGATGCAGCCGATGTTCAGGCAAGTGCCGCCGAAGGTCGCGTTCTTCTCGACCACGGCGACCTTCAATCCGAGCTGTGCTGCCTTGATGGCGCACACATAGCCGCCTGGGCCCGATCCGATAACGACGACGTCATATGCCATGGTCCTGTCCTTCTCCTGGGCGCGCGCGCTCAGCGGCCGCCACTCACGTTCAAAATTGAGCCCGTCGTATATGATGCCTCATCCGACAAAAGCCAGATGACGGCGTGGGCGACTTCTTCTGCCTGGCCTTCGCGCTTCATCGGCACCATGCCGCGAATGGCGGCGATCCGGTCGGGCTGCCCGCCCGACGCGTGGATTTCGGTGTCGATGATGCCGGGGCGTACGGCGTTGACCCGGACGCCTTCGGTCGCCACTTCCTTGGCAAGTCCGATGGTGAAGGTGTCGATGGCACCCTTGGCGGCGGCATAGTCAACATATTCGCCGGGCGAACCCAGCGTGGCGGCCGCCGACGAGATGTTGACGATCGCCCCGCCTGCGCCGCCATGCAGGTTCGACATGCGCTTGACCGCCTCGCCGGCGCACAGGATCGAGCCGATAACGTTAATGCGCATCATGCGCTCGAGGCGGGCCGCATCCATCTGGTCGACGCGCGCCTTGACGTCGACAACGCCGGCATTGTTGACGAAGGCGTCGAGCCGGCCATAGGCGGCATCGACGGCAGCAAACATGCCAAGCACGTCGGCTTCGTTGCCGACGTCACCCTTGATGGCGATGGCCTCGCCGCCGCCGGCCTTGATCTCGGCCACCAGCGCGTTGGCGGCGGCTTCGTTCGACGCATAGTTGATCGCCACGACATAACCGGCCTTGGCGGCGAGCCGGCAGATGGCGGCACCGATGCCGCGGCTGCCGCCGGTCACCAGCAGGACTTTCCCTTGAGCGCTCATTCCTGGCACCCCTGTATCTCGAAGATGTCCCACGGCACTTTGGAAAAGCCGTCCGGACCATAGGCCGCCGACATGCGCAGCGAATGGCCGAGGTCGGCGAAGATCAGCTTCTTCGGCGCTGCGGCCCCAATGCGTTCGCGTGGCAGAAGCCCGACATTGCCCTGTTCGTCGACGCTGTAGATCACGCCTTGCCACACCGTGCAGGCATCCAGCTCCTCGCCGGTCACGTCGCCTTCCGGGCACTGGTGCATCAGCATGCCATTCGGCCGCCCCACCTCGTCCGACCACATCACCACGCCGTCGAGCACGACGGAATTGTCCATCACCATCTTGAAGCTGTTGGTGACGGTGGCCGACTCCAGCGTCGGCCGGAAGTCGATCTCGGCCGCCTTGTCGCGGTCGCCATAGACGGCCAGCTCGATCGGGCATGCAGCGTTGGCCGTCGTCGCCGACAGCATCGCCACAGCCGAGATGAGCGCCTGGAGCCGCATCAGCTTGCCTGCTGCGTGGCCAGCTTCACGCCAAGCCCGATGAAGATCATGCCGGTCGCCTTATTGAACCAGCGGCCCCAGGCAACGAAGCGCGCGCGCACCGAGGCCATGGTGAAGAACATCGACACGCCGACGAACCACGCGATCAGCACGACTGCCATCAGCAGCCCATAGACGCCCTTCACCGCAGCCGGCGTCTCATGGCTGACCATCGCCGTGAACAGCGGCACGAAAAGCAGGACCGCCTTCGGGTTCAGCGCGTTGGTGACGAACCCCATCAGAAAGCAGCGTGTCGCTGTAACTTCCTTGGTCTGGTCGGCTGCCTCCTGCGCATCTACTGAAGTCAGTTCCATCGGGTCGGCGCGCAGTGCCCTGATGCCGAGATAGACGAGATAGGCCGCACCGGCCCATTTCAGCATCGAAAACAGCAGCAGCGACTTCGACACGATCAGCCCGATGCCCAGGATGGTGTAGCTGACGTGGAACAGCAGCGACGTGCCGATGCCGAAACTGGTGATGATTGCGGCACGGCGGCCATGCACCACGCTCTGGCGCACGACCATGACGAAATCGGCGCCTGGCACCACCATCAGCACCGAAAACACCGCCAGCAGGCCGGCAAATTCGAACGCATATTGCATCATGCGTTGCCGCTCCCGGCTTGCGCGCCCAGCGCCGCGTTGCCCAAAGGCGCGTTGAACGCCCAGACATGGCCGAACGGATCGCGGATGCGGCCGTAGCGGGCGCCCCAGAACACGTCGTCCGGTTCCATGGTGATCTCGGCTCCGGCGGCGACCGCGCGCTCGATGGCTTGGTCTACTTCGCCCGGCAATTTCAGGTTGATGTTGACGGTCATGCCGGCGCCGCCCCGCGACAGCGGCGACAGCACATCGGCGCCAAACTCGGGGAATTCGTCGTGCAGCATCACTTCGCTGCCGAACATGGCGAGGTTCGCATGCAGCACGCGAACCCCGTCATCGGCCATCTGCTCGAAGGTCTCGACCGCGTCGAACGCCTTTTCATAGAAGGCAATCGCTTCCTTGCCCTGCTTGACGCAGAGATGGACCTGGATCGGGGGAATGTCGGGTTCGAAAGCCATGCGACCGTCTCTTTCGGTTTCTTCAGGCAGCGATGTTACGTCATCAGGCGAACGACCATCAGGACCAGCCCGGCGATCGAAACGAACCAGACGAGCGTACGCAGCACCGGAACCCCGGCGACGTACAGGAAGGCATAGACGACGCGGGCGACGATCCACATCACCGCGCCGATGGCACCCAGCTCGCCCGTCTTGCCAGTCACCGCCAGCGCAAGCGCAAGCGCGATGAAGGCGGGATAGGTCTCCAGCATGTTGTTGAGCGACCGGATCAGCCGCCCTGCAACGACGCTTTTCGGCGCGCGGCCGTCGTCGCGCGAACTGAGCAGGTACTTGATGCTGAAATCGCCCGACAGGTCGAGCGAAAGCGCCTGCACCAGAATGTGCGTTATCAGCAGCACGACACTCCAGCCGAGAATCCAGATTTCCGTCGATGCGGCTGCGTCTTCCATCACCCCTCTCTAAAGCCCGAGCAAACTTCCATCGGGGATATCTCCAGTTCGAAAGCCATCGCTCTCAAGCCAAAGCATGATCTGCGAGGCAGTTGCCAACTATCCAGACAGCGGCCAGGAAATAGTCTATTATTCCCGCTCCTTGCCGGCATCTCAATACCCACTGAAAGAAAACCGCGACTAAGGCGGACATGCAGACGTCAGAACGAGTTTTAAGATCAGCGAACAGTTACGACAACGTCGATCTCATGAATATCACCCGTGCTGTAATTTACACGGATCTTCAGCACATCCTTGCCAGTAAAGCCGGGATCCGGTGTATACCGAATTGTTGTGCCGGACACGATCAGCGATCTGCATTTATAATATGGGTCTTTCGCATATTTACTTGATAGCTTGATCTTTCCGCGTCCGACTCTGGTTTTTCCATGCTTCGGGGGTGACACCACCTTTGCGGCTGGAAATGCACGAACACTGCAATCCCGATTGACGTCCCAGTGTTCGGCGACGACGAATGTGCGGCCTTTCGATGTCGATTTGTTCCATTTGAGTTGGGTTGTTTTTGCCTCTGCGCCGTTGACCGTGAATGCCAAAAGCAACGCCGCCAAGGTTGCGCCTAAAAGTTGCGACAACTTCCTCAATTCCGCCCCCTCATATCTCAGCCAAGCTCAGGTTCGCCGCAGCTTGGCCAAGATTACATCGGCCCTACTGCCCACGCCGACGCGGGAACAGTAGGGCTGGATGCCTTAAAGGTCCAGAACCAGGCGTTCCGGATCTTCCAAGCTGTCCTTGACGCGGACCAGGAAGGTCACGGCTTCCTTGCCGTCGACGATGCGGTGATCGTAGGAGAGCGCGAGATACATCATCGGGCGGATGACGATCTGGCCGCCGACCACGACCGGACGCTCCTGGATCTTGTGCATGCCGAGGATGCCCGACTGCGGTGCGTTCAGGATCGGCGTCGACATCAGCGATCCGTAGACGCCGCCATTGGAGATGGTGAAGGTGCCGCCCTGCATGTCGGCGACCGACAGCTTGCCGTCGCGCGCGGCGAGGCCGAGGCGGCCGATTTCCTTCTCGATCTCGGCGATCGACATCTGGTCGGCATCGCGCACGACAGGAACCACCAGGCCCTTTTCGGTGCCGACGGCGACGCCGACATGAGCGAAGTTCTTGTAGATGATGTCGGTGCCGTCGATCTCGGCGTTGACGGCCGGGATTTCCTTCAGCGCATGCGTAACCGCCTTGGTGAAGAAGCCCATGAAGCCGAGCTTCACGCCGTGCTTCTTTTCGAAGATGTCCTTGTACTTGGTGCGCAGCGCCATCACGGCACTCATGTCGACCTCGTTGAAGGTGGTCAGCATGGCAGCCGTCGACTGCGCTTCCTTGAGGCGGCGCGCGATCGTCTGGCGCAGCTTGGTCATGCGCACGCGCTCTTCGCGCGGTGCATCGGCCACGCTTGAGGGGACACGTGCAACCACGGGCGCAGCAACCGGAGCTGCTGCGGGCACGGAAACGCCCTTGGCGATGGCTTCGAGCACGTCGCCCTTCAGCACCTGGCCGCGCTTGCCCGAACCGGCGACCTGGTCGACCGAAAGATTGGTCTCGGCCAGCAGCTTGGCAGCAGCCGGTGCCGGCGGCATCTTGCGTTCCTCGATGGCCGGTGCACCGGCGACAGATGCGGTCTGTGCGACGGCTTCCTTGACGGTCGAGGCAGCATTCGGAGCCGACGCCTGCGCCACGGCAGCGGGCTTGGCAGCGGCAACTGCGCCGTCGCCGGCACCGATGGTGCCGAGCAGCGCGCCGACGCCGACGGTCTCGCCTTCCTTGACCGTCAGCTCGACCAGCACGCCGGCGGCGGGTGCCGGCACTTCGATGGTGACCTTGTCGGTCTCGAGCTCGACCAGGGGCTCGTCGACGGCAATCACATCGCCGGCCTGCTTGAACCACTTGCCGATGGTTGCCTCGGAAACGGATTCGCCGAGGGTGGGGACACGGATTTCGGTAGCCATTTTTTGCCTGTCCGTTCTTTGGTTATTCGCCGAGGGCGTCGTCGAGGAATGCCTGGAGCTGCGCCAGGTGCTTGGACATCAGGCCCGTCGCCGGGGAGGCGGCGGCCGGACGGCCGGTGTAGCGCACGCGCTGGTGCTTGGCGTCGATATGGGCGAGCACCCATTCCAGGTACGGATCGATGAACGACCACGCACCCATGTTCTTGGGCTCTTCCTGGCACCACACCATCTCCGCGTTACGGAAACGGCTGAGCTCGGTGATCAGCGCCTTGGCCGGGAACGGATAGAGCTGCTCGACGCGCAGGAGATAGATGTCGTCGATGCCGCGCTTCTCGCGCTCCTCGTAGAGGTCGTAATAGACCTTGCCGGTGCACAGCACGACGCGGCGGATCTTCGAATCCTTGACCAGCTTGATCGGCTCGTTGCCGAGATACTGGGCGTCGTCCCACAGCAGGCGGTGGAACGAGCTTTCGCCTGAGATCTCCGACAGCGAAGACACCGCCCGCTTGTGGCGCAGCAGCGACTTCGGCGTCATCAGGATCAGCGGCTTGCGGAAGTCGCGCTTCAGCTGCCGGCGCAGGATATGGAAGTAGTTAGCCGGCGTCGTGACGTTCGCCACCTGCATGTTGTCTTCTGCGCAGAGCTGCAGGAAGCGTTCAAGGCGCGCCGACGAATGCTCCGGACCCTGGCCTTCATAGCCATGCGGCAGAAGGCACACGAGGCCCGACATGCGCAGCCACTTGCGTTCGCCACTGGAGATGAACTGGTCGAACACCACCTGCGCGCCGTTGGCGAAGTCGCCGAACTGCGCTTCCCAAAGCGTAAGCGCCTTGGGCTCGGCCAGCGAGTAGCCGTATTCGAAGCCGAGCACGGCCTCTTCCGAGAGCATCGAGTTGATGACCTCGTAACCGGCCTGTGCTGCCGACAGGTTGTTGAGCGGGATGTAGCGGTTTTCGTCGCGCTGGTCGTAAAGCACGGTGTGGCGCTGCGAGAACGTGCCGCGCTCGGAATCCTGGCCCGACAGGCGGACCGGATTGCCGTCGAGCAGGATCGAGCCAAACGCCAGCGATTCCGCCGTTGCCCAGTCGATGCCCTCACCCGATTCGATCGCCTGGCGGCGGTTTTCGAGGAAGCGGCCGATGGTGCGGTGGACTTCGAAGTCCTTCGGCACCTCGGTCAGCTTCTTGCCGATTTCCTTCAGCGTCTTGACCGGCACCGCGGTCTTGCCGCGGCGCTGTTCGTCCTGGTTGTCGGCCGTGCGCAGGCCCGTCCACGCGCCATCCAGCCAGTCGGCCTTGTTCGGCTTGTAGGCCTGTCCGGCTTCGAACTCGGCTTCGAGATGGCCGCGCCAGTCGGCACGCATCTTGTCGACCTCGGACTGGTTCATCAGTCCCTCGCCGATCAGCTTGTCGGCATAGGTCTGCACCGTCGTCTTATGGGTGCGGATGTTGCGATACATGATCGGCTGCGTGAACGCAGGCTCGTCGCCTTCGTTGTGACCGAAGCGACGGTAGCAGAACATGTCCACGACCACCGGCTTGTGGAACTTCATGCGGAATTCGGTCGCCACCTTGGCCGCGAACACCACCGCTTCCGGATCGTCGCCGTTGACGTGGAAGATCGGCGCCTCGATCATCTTGGCCACATCGGACGGATAGGGCGACGAGCGCGAGAAGCGCGGGTTCGTCGTGAAGCCGATCTGGTTGTTGATGATGAAGTGCAGCGTGCCGGCGACGCGATGGCCGCGCAGGCCCGACAGGCCGAGGATTTCCGCGATCACGCCCTGGCCGGCAAATGCCGCATCGCCGTGCAGCAGAAGCGGCATCACCTTGGCGCGCTCTTCCTGCGGCACGATCTCGCCGCGCGCACGGCCAAACAGCTGGTCCTGCTTGGCGCGCGCCTTGCCCATCACGACCGGATCGACGATCTCGAGGTGCGAGGGGTTTGCGGTCAAGGACAGGTGGACCTTGTTGCCGTCGAACTCGCGGTCCGACGAAGCGCCAAGATGGTACTTCACGTCGCCCGAGCCTTCGACGTCGTCGGGCGCGTAGGAGCCGCCCTTGAACTCGTGGAACACGGCGCGGTGCGGCTTGGCCATCACATTGGTCAAGACGTTGAGGCGGCCACGGTGGGCCATGCCGAACACGACCTCCTTCAGGCCGAGCGCGCCACCGCGCTTCAGGATCTGCTCGAGTGCCGGGATCAGCGATTCGCCGCCGTCGAGGCCGAAACGCTTGGTGCCCTTGTACTTGACGTCGATGAACTGCTCGAAGCCCTCGGCCTCGATCAGCTTCTGCAGGATCGCCTTCTTGCCCTCGGTGGTGAAGGCGATCGCCTTGTCCGGCCCCTCGATGCGGGCCTGGATCCACGCTTTCTCCTCGGGATCGGAGATGTGCATGAACTCGACGCCGAGCGTCGAGCAATAGGTGCGCTTGAGGATTTCAAGCATGTCGCGGATGGTCGCGTATTCGAGCCCGAGCACGTGGTCGATGAAGATCGGCCGGTCGTAGTCGGCCTCGGTAAAGCCATAGGCCTCGGGCGACAGCTCGTTATAGTCTTCCAGCGGCTTGGCGATGCCCAGCGGGTCGAGATTGGCGTGCAGATGGCCGCGCATGCGATAGGCGCGGATCATCATGATGGCGCGCACGGAATCGCGCGTCGCCTGCAGCACATCGGCCTTGGACGGCACGACACCGACGGCGGCGGCCTTGTCCTTGACCTTCTTTTCCAGATGCTTTTCGACCAGGCCCCAATTGCCGTCGAGTGCCGACACCAGTTCGCCATTGGCCTGCAGCGGCCAGCTCGGCGTCGACCACGAAGCGCCCTTGGCGTTCTTGCGGATGTCGCCGGCGTCGTCCTTCAGCGCCGAGAAGAAGTCGCGCCACTCGGGATCGACCGCCTCCGGATCGTCAAGGAAGGCGGCGTGCAGGGCCTCGATGTAGTCGGCGTTGCCGCCATAGAGGAACGAAGTGAGGGAAAATTGGTCGTTGGCCTGATCGGATCGTGCCATCTTATCGCTCGGAGCCTCTGGCTCCTCTCCTGTTTCAGCGCGAGTAGTGAGTAGCGAATAGCGAGTAGGACTTTGCATTTGCTTGGTCGCTCATCGCTCTTCTCTACTCTCTATTCGCTACTTTCTATTGGCTATTGACTTAGCCCTTGATCGCCTCGACCAGCGTCGTGCCGAGACGTGCCGGCGACGGCGACACGCGGATGCCCGCTGCCTCCATCGCCGCGATCTTGTCTTCCGCGCCGCCCTTGCCGCCGGAAATCACAGCACCCGCATGGCCCATGGTTCGGCCTTCAGGTGCGGTGCGTCCGGCGATGAAGCCGGCCATCGGCTTGCTGCGGCCGCGCTTGGCCTCGTCGATGAGGAACTGCGCTGCGTCCTCTTCCGCCGAGCCGCCGATTTCGCCGATCATGATGATCGACTTGGTCTCTTCGTCGGCCAGGAACATCTCGAGCATGTCGATGAATTCCGTGCCCTTGACCGGATCGCCGCCGATGCCGACAGCCGTCGACTGGCCCAGACCGGCGTTCGTCGTCTGGAACACCGCCTCATAGGTAAGCGTTCCCGAGCGCGACACAACGCCGACCGAACCCTTGCGGAAGATGTTGCCCGGCATGATGCCGATCTTGCACTGGTCGGGCGTGACGATGCCCGGGCAGTTCGGGCCGATCAGGCGCGAGGCCGAGCGGTCGAGCCGCGCCTTGACCTTGATCATGTCCATCACCGGGATGCCTTCGGTGATGCACACGATCAGCGGAATCTCGGCGTCGATCGCCTCGATGATCGCAGCAGCAGCTCCTGCCGGCGGCACGTAGACCACCGACGCGTTGGCGCCGGTCTTTTCCTTGCCTTCGGCAACCGTCGAGAAGATCGGCAGCGGCACCGAGCCGTCCCACTTCTCGCCGCCCTTCTTGGGGTGGATGCCGCCGACCATCTTGGTGCCGTGATAGGCCAGTGCCTGCTCGGTGTGGAACGAACCGGTGTTGCCGGTCAGGCCCTGCACCAGGATCTTGGTGTTCTTGTCGATGAGAATGGACATTGGCTCAGTTTCCCTTCACCGCAGCGACGATCTTCTTCGCCGCGTCGTCGAGGTCATCGGCGGAAACGACGTTCAGCCCGCTCTCGTTGATGATCTTCTTGCCAAGCTCGGCATTGGTGCCTTCGAGGCGAACCACCAGCGGAACCTTGAGACCCACTTCCTTGACGGCTGCGATCACGCCTTCGGCGATGATGTCGCACTTCATGATGCCGCCGAAGATGTTGATCAGGATGCCCTTCACGGCCGGATCGGCGGTGATGATCTTGAACGCCGCCGTCACCTTCTCCTTGGAAGCGCCGCCGCCGACGTCGAGGAAATTGGCGGGCTCGGCGCCGTAGAGCTTGATGATGTCCATCGTCGCCATGGCGAGGCCCGCGCCGTTGACCATGCAGCCGATGTTGCCGTCGAGCGCCACATAGGCGAGGTCGTATTTCGACGCCTCGATTTCCTTGGCGTCCTCTTCGGTGGTGTCGCGCAGCTCGAGCACGTCGGCATGGCGGAACAGCGCGTTGTTGTCGAACGACACCTTGGCGTCGAGCACGCGCAGGCGGCCGTTCTTCATGACGATCAGCGGGTTGACCTCGAGCAGGCTCATGTCCTTGTCGACGAACGCCTTGTAGAGGATCGGGAACAGGCTCTCGCCGTCCTTGGCCGCGTCGCCCGAAAGCTTCAGCGCGCCGTTCAGCGCCTTGAGGTCGTCAGCGGTGACGCCCTTTTCCGGGTCGATCGCGACGGTGATGATCTTTTCCGGCGTGTCGTGGGCGACGGCCTCGATGTCCATGCCGCCTTCGGTCGAAACCACGAAGGCGACGCGACCGACGGAGCGGTCAACGAGGATCGACAGATACAGCTCGCGGTCGATGTCGGCGCCGTCTTCGATGTAGAGGCGGTTGACCTGCTTGCCTGCCGGGCCGGTCTGCTTGGTCACCAGCGTGTTGCCGAGCATTTCCCTGGCGAAAGCCACGACCTCGTCGACCGACTTCGCCAGGCGCACGCCGCCCTTGGCCTCGGCGGGCAATTCCTTGAACTTGCCCTTGCCGCGGCCGCCGGCGTGGATCTGGCTCTTCACGACATAGAGCGGACCCGGCAGCGCCTTGGCCGCCGCTTCCGCTTCCTCGATCTTGAACACCGGCACGCCGTCAGCGACGGGAGCACCGAAACCCTTGAGCAATTGCTTGCCCTGATATTCGTGGATGTTCATGCGCGTGATCCTTACTTCTTGGCGAGGTTCGGCGCGATCGCGACACAGGCCTCGCACAGGCCCTTCACCGCCTCGACGGACTTCTCGAACATCTTCTGCTCGGCCTTGTTGAAGTCGAGCTCGATGATGCGCTCGACGCCGCCGGCGCCGATCACCACGGGCACGCCGACATACATGTCCTTGACGCCATACTGGCCCGACAGGTGCGTCGCGCAGGGCAGCACGCGCTTCTTGTCCTTGAGATAGGCTTCGGCCATCTGGATCGCCGAGGAGGCCGGCGCATAGTAGGCCGAGCCGGTCTTGAGCAGGCCGACGATCTCGCCGCCACCCTTGCGGGTACGCTCGACGATGGCGTCGAGCTTGTCCTGGCTGGTCCAGCCCATCTTGATCAGGTCCGGCAGCGGAATGCCCGCAACCGTCGAGTAGCGCACCATTGGCACCATGTCGTCGCCGTGGCCGCCCAGCGTCATGGCCGAGACGTCCTCGACCGAGACCTTGAACTCTTCCGACAGGAAGTAGCGGAAACGCGCCGAGTCGAGCACGCCGGCCATGCCGACGACGTGGCTCTTGGGCAGGCCCGAGAACTTCTGCAGCGCCCACACCATGGCGTCGAGCGGGTTGGTGATGCAGATGACGAAAGCCTTCGGCGCATACTTCTTGATGCCGGCGCCGACCTGTTCCATGACCTTGAGGTTGATGCCCAAAAGGTCGTCGCGGCTCATGCCAGGCTTGCGCGGCACGCCGGCGGTGACGATGCAGACGTCGGCGCCTTCGATGCCGGCATAGTCGTTGACGCCGGTGAAACGCGAGTCAAAGCCGTCGACCGGCGAGGACTGGGCGATGTCGAGGCCCTTGCCCTGCGGGGTGCCCTCGGCAATATCGAACAGGACGACGTCGCCGAGGTCCTTGAGGCCGACCATATGGGCGAGCGTGCCGCCAATCATGCCGGAGCCGATGAGGGCTATCTTGTTGCGTGCCATGAAGGAATTTCCCTTTGCCTTTAACGACGCCTTGGCGGCGGGGTGGAGTAGGTTTGGGCCAGGTGGCCGCGAGAATGCAGCCAGAAATAGCGGCTCGCAATAGCTCCGTGGCCAAAAAAATTCAACCGATTATTTTGACCTCAACTTTTTCAATCGGTTAGAAACAACGGGATTTACGTAAACGTCAAAGTTTTGTGACGACTTTACGAAGAAAAGGTGAAGAGGACGATGCCTTCCATCGAAATCCGCAGGCTCCTGCCGGGCGACGAGGTGCTGCTCGACAACGTTGCCCCACCCGCTCCGCCTGAAGGCCACATGCTCTTCGTCGCCCGTGATGATGGCCGGGTTGTGGCGCAGGCAACCGGCGGTCGCGCATCATGGCAAGGGCCGGACCCAACTCAGGCTCGGCCGGGGCAATGGCATGGATAACTTCTCCACGCTTCGGCAAATCGTTCTTCTACACCGCTAGCATCGGCCCTCAGCCTCACGGCATGGCAACTGCCGTTACGGTTCAATAGCCCCCAAACATATCGATGCTGCCTGTCACCATCTGTCAGCAGCCCGCGTGGATAGACCGTCCCCGTTTTTCCACCCCCTCTCCACCTCCCGTATCATTCACCTTGCGATCTTCCACGGGACCCCGGTGCGCACCGGGCAGCGGGGGGAAGCGCCGGTGCCGGGCTGGCAGGAGGTCGGATCTCCTGCTGGGTGATGAGCCCCCAAGTCCGGGCCTTGCGGCGGCTGGCGGTGAAAGCCGAGGCGACTGAGCGGGGCAAGCAACCGGGCGGGGCGCGAACGTCGCGCCACATAATGACTATCGGAAGGCACGGCCTCGCGCCCCGCTTCCCGAACTACCTCCCGGCAACGGGAGCGCTCTTTGACAATGGCCAGGCGCGAAAGCGAGCGTGGCGGTGGATACGTGTGTCGGCCAGAAGGGCCGAGTTCCTTAGCGCCCCCCTCTGGCCTGCCGGCCATCTCCCCCACAGGTGGGGAGATTAGCAGCTCCGCTCGCTCCGCCCAGTCTGGGACGTCGCTGGTTTGCGAAAGTCGTACTGAAAGCTGATCTCCCCACCTGTGGGGGAGATGGCCGGCAGGCCAGAGGGAGGCAACGTAGAGCGAGACGGTAGCGATCCCAAAACAAAAAACCGCCGGAGCTTGCGCCCCGGCGGTTGTTTCACATGAATCGCCAGTCGAACTTACGCAGCCAGATCGCGCAGGACGTATTGCAGGATGCCGCCGTTCTTGAAGTAGTCGAGTTCGTCGAGCGTATCGATGCGGCACAGGATCGGCACGTCCTTGGTCGAACCGTCGGCGAAGGTGACCTTGGCGACCATCTTCTGGCGCGGCTTGATCGTCTCCAGGCCCTCGATCGTCACCTGTTCGTCGCCCTTGAGGCCGAGCGTCTTCCACGACGTGCCGTCCTCGAAGGTGAACGGGATGACGCCCATGCCGACCAGGTTCGAGCGGTGGATGCGCTCGAAGCTCTGGGCGATGACCGCGCGCACGCCGAGCAGGTTGGTGCCCTTGGCCGCCCAGTCGCGCGACGAGCCGTTGCCGTATTCGACGCCGGCGAAGATCACCAGCGGTGTGCCTTCGCTGCGGTACTGCATCGCCGCATCGTAGATCGGCATCTCTTCCTTCGACGGGTAGTGGAAGGTGTAGCCGCCCTCGCGGCCGTTCTCGCCGAGCATGTGGTTGCGGATGCGGATGTTGGCGAAGGTGCCGCGCATCATCACCTCATGGTTGCCGCGGCGCGTGCCGTACTGGTTGAAGTCGGCGACGCCGACGCCATTGTCGGTCAGGTACTTGCCGGCGGGCGAGGCCGCCTTGATCGAACCGGCCGGCGAGATGTGGTCGGTGGTGATCTTGTCGCCGAACAGGCCGAGCACGCGTGCGCCCTCGATCTTGCCGATCGCACCCGGGCGCGCGCCCATGCCGACGAAGTAGGGCGGGTTCTGCACATAGGTCGACTGGTCGTCCCAGGCATAGGTCTGGCCTTCCGGCGCCTGGACGTTCTGCCAGTTCTCGTCGCCCTTGAAGACGTCGGCATATTTGCGCGCAAACAGCTCGCGGGTGACGTTTTCGGCGATGAACTGGTCGATCTCGACATTGGTCGGCCAGATATCCCTCAGGAACACCGGCTTGCCGTCGCGGTCCTCGCCGAGCGGCTCTGTGGTCAGGTCCTTGGTCACCGAACCGGCAAGCGCATAGGCGACGACCAGCGGCGGCGAGGCCAGGTAGTTGGCCTGCACGTCGGGCGAGACGCGGCCTTCGAAGTTGCGGTTGCCCGAAAGCACCGCCGCACCGATCAGGCCCTTGTCGTTGATGGTCTTGGAGATCGGGGCCGGCAGCGGTCCGGAATTGCCGATGCAGGTGGTGCAGCCGAAGCCGACGAGGTTGAAGCCGATCTGGTCGAGCTCCTTCTGCAGGCCGGCCTTCTCGAGATATTCGGCCACCACCTGGCTGCCGGGCGCCAGCGAGGTCTTGACCCACGGCTTCTGCTTGAGGCCGAGGCGGTTGGCGTTGCGGGCGAGCAGCCCGGCACCGATCAGCACGCTCGGGTTCGAGGTGTTGGTGCACGACGTGATCGCCGCGATCACCACGTCGCCATGGCCGAGGTCGAACTTTTCGCCCTCGACGGCATAGCGCTTCGACTGGTCGACGGTCTTCTTGTATTCGGCTTCGAGCGCGGTCGCAAAGCCCGCGGCGATGCCTTCGAGCGGAATGCGGCCCTCGGGACGCTTCGGGCCGGCCATCGACGGCACGACGGTTTCGAGGTCGAGCTCGAGCAGGTCGGTGAAGACGGGATCGGCCGACGAGGCGTCGCGCCACATGCCTTGCGCCTTGGAATATTCCTCGACCAGTGCGATGCGGTTTTCGGCGCGGCCCGACATGTTGAGGTAGCGGATGGTCTCGGCATCGACCGGGAAGAAGCCGCAGGTCGCGCCATATTCGGGCGCCATGTTGCCGATGGTGGCGCGGTCGGCCAGCGTCATGTTGGACAGGCCCGGGCCGAAGAACTCGACGAACTTGCCGACGACGCCCTTCTTGCGCAGCATCTGGGTGACGGTCAGCACCAGGTCGGTGGCGGTGACGCCTTCCTTCAGCTTGCCGGTCAGGCGGAAGCCGATGACCTCGGGCAGCAGCATCGACACCGGCTGGCCGAGCATCGCCGCTTCCGCCTCGATGCCGCCGACGCCCCAGCCCAGCACGCCAAGGCCGTTGACCATGGTGGTGTGCGAATCGGTGCCGACGCAGGTGTCGGGATAAGCGGTGGTTTCGCCGTCCTCGGTGTTGGTCCACACCGTCTGTGCCAGGTATTCGAGGTTGACCTGGTGGCAGATGCCGGTGCCGGGCGGCACGACGCGGAAGTTGCGGAACGCCTGCTGGCCCCACTTCAGGAACTTGTAGCGCTCTTCGTTGCGCTCGTATTCGAGCTCGACGTTGCGGGCGAACGCCAGCGGCGTGCCGAACTCGTCGACGATCACCGAGTGGTCGATGACCAGATCGACCGGGACCAGCGGGTTGATCTTCTGCGGGTCGCCGCCGAGCGAGGCAAGGCCGTCACGCATGGCGGCGAGGTCGACGACGGCGGGGACGCCGGTGAAGTCCTGCATCAGCACACGCGCCGGGCGGTAGGCGATCTCGACACCGGCGGTGCCCTTGTCGGTCAGCCAGCCGGCGACCGCCTGGATCGCCTCCTTGGTGACGGTGCGGCCGTCTTCGTTACGCAACAGGTTTTCCAGCAGCACCTTCATCGAATAAGGCAGCTGCGAGATGCCGGTCAGGCCGTTCTTTTCGGCCTCGATCAGGCTGTAATAGACATAGTCGGTGCCAGCAGCAGTCAGCGTGCGGCGGCAATTGAAACTGTCGAGTGATTTGGACACGTGCGATCCATCCTTGTCTGTTCAGCCTACACGGGAACGGACTCCGATGGCATGCAATCACGCGCAAAGGTGCGGGTACGGCCATTTCCGCTGTCCGGCCCCAAGCAACCCGAGCCGTTCAAGGCGGCGCGTGCGCTGGTTCGGCGCATATTCGCTTTCCATGCCGACCGCTGGCATGGTCGAACTGGCATATAGAGAATTAATTGGAATAGTTCTAGACGGAGATTCGCCTATTTTGCTGTGACGCAAGGCAGCGGCGACAAGACTTCGGCGATGGGGGACGGATGCGGCTGATCGCCGAAAATCTCAGCGGAGAGCGCGGCGGCGAGGCTGTCTTCACCGGCATCGGCTTTGCGCTCGAGGACGGCCAGAGCCTTGTCGTCACCGGCCCCAACGGCTCGGGCAAGTCGACGCTTTTGCGCGTCATCGCCGGGCTTTTGCCGCATGCATCAGGACGAATCATGGTCGAGGGCGGGGGCGAGGAGTTTTCGACCGTCGCCGCCGCCTGCCACTATCTCGGCCACCAGAACGCGATGAAGGCAGCCCTCACCGTCAACGAGAACCTCGCCTTCTGGCGTGACTTCTCAGGCGACGGAAAGCTCGGCATCGCAGATGCGCTCGAAGAGGTAGGCCTCGGCGGCCTCGGCCACCTGCCCTTCGGCTACCTCTCCACCGGCCAGAAACGCCGCGCCGCCATCGCCAAACTGCTCATCAGCCACCGCCCGGTCTGGCTGCTCGACGAGCCTACATCGGGCCTCGACAAGGCGTCCGATGTGCGCTTCGCGGACTTGATGAAGGCGCATTGCTCCGCCGGCGGCATCATCGTCGCCGCGACGCATCTGCCGCTTGGGCTGGTGGGGGTGAAGACCCTGGAGATGGGGCGAGTACATGTTTAGCGCCGTATCCGGCCCGCATCAGCGCCCTACGTTGCCCCCCTCTGTCCTGCCGGACATCTCCCCCACAAGGGGGAAGATTGGCAGCTCGACCCGCTTCGCCAGTCCTGCGGCGCCGGAGATTGGCGCGGGCAGCGATGACGGCGTGATCTCCCCCCTCGTGGGGGAGATGTCCGGCAGGACAGAGGGGGGCGTGAAGAAGCGCCAACTTTTCAATGCCCGCGCGCGAACGAAAAGGCAGCCCTCATGCTAGCCCTCTATCTCCGTGACCTGCGCATGGGCATCCGCGCCGGCGGCGGGGCGCTGACGGGCGTGCTGTTCTTTTTGGCCGTCATCGTCACCATCCCTTTCGGCGTCGGCCCCGACCTCAATTTGCTCGCCCGCATCGGCCCGGCGATTCTCTGGATCGGCGCGCTGCTCGCCAGCCTGCTCGGCCTCGACCGCCTGTTCCAGGCCGACCGCGAGGACGGTTCGCTCGACCTCCTGGTGCTGAATTCCGACCGGCACATGCTGGCGCTGACCGTGTTCGTCAAATGCCTGGCGCACTGGACGGCGAGCGTGTTGCCGCTGGTCATCGCCGCCCCGCTGCTCGGGTTGTTGATGAACATGTCGCTGCTAGGTATTGGCGCTGCGGCGCTGACGCTGCTCGTCGGCACCCCGGCCATCGTCTTCATCGGTGCCGCCGGCGCAGCGGTGACAGTCGCCCTGCAGCGTGGCGGACTGCTGATCTCGGTTCTGGTGCTGCCACTGGTCATCCCGGTGCTGATCTTCGGCGTCACCGCGAGCTACGGTGCGGTCAACGATCCAGACCCGTTCACCCCACCCTTCATGATCTTGTGCGCGCTGAGCATGTTCCTGGCCGTGATCGGGCCGCTGGCGGCGGCGGTCGCCCTGCGCTCGGGCACCGACTGATCACGATCGCTTCAAGACACACGGTGCGGCGCGGCGTCCGATTGCGCGGCGGCACACCCGCGGCTAAGTGAAGGACATGGCCGGAAACAGCGACATGATCGATTTTTGCCAGCGCACGGGTGCCCGATGAGCGCGCACGCCCTCTATGTCGCCGCAGCCTACGGCGTCTCGGCGCTGGCGATCGCCGGGCTGATCATCTGGATCCTCGCCGACCAGCGCGCCCGCAAGCGCGAAATGGCCGAACTCGAGGCAGCCGGCCATCGCCGCCGCTCCGACCGCAGTGGAACCGCGTCATGACCATCGAAACCGAAAAGCCGGCACGCCCGCGCAAGCTGTTCGTGCTGCTGCCGTTGCTGGTGTTTCTTGCACTGGCAGCGGTTTTCCTGATGCAGCTTTTGTCCGGCCGCGATCTGTCGGTCGTGCCCTCGGCGCTGATCGGCCAGGCCGCGCCCAAGACCGTATTGCCGCCGCTCGAAGGGATTTCGCTTCCCGGTCTCAACTCGGCTGAATTCATCGGCAAGGTGACGCTGGTCAATGTCTGGGCATCGTGGTGCGGGCCGTGCCGTGACGAGCACCCGGTGATCGTTAGCCTGTCCAAGGACGACCGCCTGACCATCGTGGGGCTGAACTACAAGGACAAGGCGGAAAACGCGCGCCGGTTCCTCGGCGATCTTGGCAATCCCTACGACGCGGTTGGCGTCGACCCTAACGGCCGCGCGGCGATCGACTGGGGCGTCTACGGGATTCCGGAGACCTTCCTCGTCGGCAAGGATGGCAAGATCGCGTTCAAGCATGTCGGCCCGATGTCGCCTGAGACGGTAGCAACCACACTGATGCCCGAGATCGAAAAGGCTGCCGCCGCTTCCCAATAAGCAGCTGTGCGGGTTAGGGTCTCCGCCATGTCCGATGGCGACCCTTCCTCTCGCATCCGCGCCCATTTCCACAATCAGGCCGATGCCTGCGACCAACTCGGCTCGCCTTTCACCGCACGGCTGTGCCGGGCGCTGGCTTCGGTGCTCGACGGCCGAACGGCGGTCGGGCGAAAGCTACTGGGCTGGCCCGGCGATGCGCGCGCCGACGCGCTGGCGCTAAGGCTGTGCGGCGGACTGCATGCGCTGGTGCTGTCCGATACCGACGCGGGACTGGCAAAAATCTATCCGCCCGAGACAGCCGACGACCAGGCTATCGCATTGGCTGTTCCCGACGCGCTGATACGCAACGAAGCTCACCTACTGGCCATGCTCGAAAGCGCGCCGCAAACCAACGAGATCGCCCGCTCGGGCATGCTGCTGCCGGGGTTTCTGGCCATATCAAGGGACAGCGGCCTGCCTTTGGAGCTGGCCGAGATCGGTGCCAGCGCCGGGCTGAACCTCTTGTTCGACAGTTTCGGCTATCGCTACGGGGAAAATGGCTGGGGCAGCACGGTATCGCCCGTCCAGCTCGCGCCCGACATCAGGGGCCAGGCACCGCCGCTGTCGGGCAACCTGCAGGTCGCCGCACGGGCAGGCTGCGATATCGCGCCGATCCGGATCTCCGACCAGGCGCAAAGGCTGAGGTTGCGTTCTTATGTCTGGGCCGACCAGGCGCTTCGGCTCGAGCGGCTCGACGCCGCGATCGGCCTCGCCAAACAGGCACCGCCAATGCTGGTCAGGCAAGGTGCCGAGGAGTTCGTGGAAGGCTGCCTTGCCGGACGAAAGCCGGATGCAGCCTTCGTGCTGTTCCACTCGATCATGTGGCGGTACATGCCTGAGACGACGCGGGCGGAAATCTTGCAGCTGCTTCAGGCGGCAGGCGCGGCAGCGACAAGGCAGTCGCCGCTCTACTGGCTCAGGATGGAGCCGCTTGTGGCGGGCGACCCGTTTGCAACGCTCAGCCTGACATCATGGCCGGGCGGCACCACCAGGGCGCTCGCCCGCTGCGACTATCACGGCCGCTGGATCGAATGGCTGGGGTAAGCCGGAGCTTAGCCGTAGACCTGCTTGAAGGCCTGGTACAGCATTTCGCTGCGGTCGGCGCGCATGTCGGCCAGGTCGCGACCGGAGAAGCCGTCGATCTCGGCAACGAGGCGCTTGTACTGCTTGCGCTTGGAGGCGCTTTCACGGGCACGGGTCAGAAGGCTGTCGAAAAACATGGTGCGTTCCTTTTCATCATGCCGCTGGTGGCGGCGCGATTTGACCTCCCTGATCAATCTGACGATGACATAGGAACTGCTGCGCCGCAAAATAAGATGCTGCAATGCAGCAATGCGCGACACGCATGGCGACCCAACGAGGCGTCAAGAATTGGTGTGGTTCGGCCTACTTGCCGGCGTGCTCTTCCAGCGAATGGCGCATGATCAGCGGCATCTGGCTGAAGGTGAACAGAAGTGTGATCGGCATGATGCCCCACACCTTGAACGCCACCCAGGTGTCGGTCGAGAACGAACGCCAGACCACCTCGTTGACCACGGCCAGGAACAGGAAGAACAGCCCCCAGCGAAAGGTCAGCTTGCGCCAGCCTTCGGCGTCGAGCCGGAAGGCGGAGGCAAAGACGTAGCCGAGCAGCGACTTTCCGAACAGCAGCCCGCCAAGCAGGATCGCACCGAACAGGGTGTTGACGATGGTCGGCTTCATCTTGATGAAGACGTCGTCCTGCAGATAGAGCGTCAGCGCGCCGAAGACGAAGACTACGACGCCCGAGACCAGCGGCATGATCGGCAGCGAACGGGTCAGAAGCCACGACGCGATCAGCGCCACCGCCGTGGCCGCCATGAACAGGCCTGTGGCGATGAAGATCGGTCCGCCGAGCTCGGCCAGCGTCGGAAACTGCGACGCCAGCCATTCGCCGCGCGCATTGGCGAAGAAAAACACGACCAGCGGCCCAAGCTCCAGCACCAGCTTGAGCAGCGGGCTGACCTCTTCCTTCTTGGTCGTTGGATCCGAAGGGTCGCGTTCGAAGATCGGTGCATTCATGGGTCAGGCAACTCCTGCGATCGCCTTGGCGAAATCGCTTGCCGAAAAGGGTTCGAGATCGTCGACCTGTTCGCCGACACCGATGAAATAGACCGGCAGCTTATGTTTGGCGGCGATTGCGACCAAAATACCGCCGCGCGCCGTGCCGTCGAGCTTTGTCATCACCAGGCCGTTCACACCTGCGATATTGCGGAATATCTCGACCTGATTGAGCGCGTTCTGGCCGGTTGTGGCGTCGACCGTCTGCAGCACCGTGTGCGGCGCTTCGGGATCGAGCTTGCCGAGCACACGCACGATCTTTTCCAGTTCGGCCATCAGCTCGGTCTTGTTCTGCAGCCTTCCGGCGGTGTCGATGATCAGGACGTCCGAGCCAGCTTCCTTGGCCTTCTCGAAAGCGTCGTAGGCAAGGCCTGCGGCATCGGCGCCGAGCTTGCTGGCGATGACCGGCGACTTGGTGCGTTCGCCCCAGATCTTCAGCTGCTCGATGGCCGCAGCACGGAAGGTATCGCCGGCAGCGAGCATCACCGACAGCCCGCCTTCGGTCAGCTTGGCCGCGAGCTTGCCGATGGTGGTGGTCTTGCCGGTGCCGTTGACGCCGACGACCAGGATGACATGCGGCTTGTGCGAAAGATCGAGCTCTAGCGGCAGCGCCACCGGCTTCAGCACCTTCTCGACCTCGACCGCCATGATCGAGCGGACCTCATGGTCGGAGACGTCCTTGCCGTAGCGGCTGGCAGCCAGCGCATCGGTGACGCGCAGCGCGGTTTCGACGCCGAGGTCGGCACGGATCAGCACGTCCTCGAGGTCCTGCAGCGTGTCTTCGTCGAGCTTTCGCTTGGTGAAGATGCCGGCGATGTTGCCCGACAGCTCCTTCGACGAGCGCGACAGGCCCTGGCGCAGGCGCTGGAACCAGCTTTGCCGCGGCGCTGGCGCGGCAGCTTCGACGATTTCAGCCTTCTGCTCGACCTTCTTCTGGGCAGTGACCTTGCCGGCCGCGGGTTTCTGGGCAACAGGCGATGGCTGGGCGTCCTCTCCCCCCTTGGGGGGGAGATGGTCCGAAGGACCAGAGGGGGTTGTCTCGGCAGTGCTCGGCGCCTGCGTAGCTTCGAATTGTGTCGCGTCCGACGATTCGACGACCCCTCTCGGCCGCTGCGCGGCCACCCTCCCCTCGAGGGGGAGGGGAATCGCAGGCGCAGGCTCGGCTTCGGCGGCCACTTCGGGCTGCGGCGCAACCTCATCGCGAACAGGCACTTCGAGCGGCGGTTCGGCTGGCACAGGCGCGGGCTGGACAGGGACTTCCTCGGGCAGCTCGGGCGTGGACGGCTCCGCCGGCGGCAGCGGAACTTCTGCCGGCGCTGGCTCCGGTTCGACCGGGCTCGGCGCAGGCGCAGGCTGCTCGGCGGGCTTTTCCGGCTCGACAACAGGAACTTCCGGCGCGGGTTCGGGCTTGGGCTCCTCCTCGGGGGCAGGCTGCGGCGCGGGCTCGACCGGTACCGGCTGCTCGGCAGGCTTCGGTTCGGGCACAACTGGCGGCGCCGACGGCCTTTCAGGAGCAGGTTCCGGCTTCGGCTCCTCGACCGGGACTGCCGGCGTCTCCACTGCAACGGGCGTTTCCGGAGCGACCGGAGTCTCTTCCGTCGGCTTCAGCGCCTCCAGCGCGTCGAAATTCAGCGGCGGCAGGACCTCGTCCTCGGCCGGCTGCTCGACGGCTTCCTTCTTGCCGAAGGAAAAGACTTTCTTGATGAACCCGAATGCCATGCGGTTGCTTTCGTCAGGCCGCACGTGCGGCGGCCGGTGCCGCTGTCAGCCGCTCGCCGTCATGCCCGGCGATGTCGACCTCGACGATTTCGCCCGGTTCGCCGCAATCGAGCGCGACGAGCGTGAAACCTTCAGTCCTGCCGAGACCTTCGCGCTCGACCAGCACCTGTTGGCGCGTGCCCGCGAGGCTTGCGAGATGGCCCTGGTAGGCCCCCTCGCCGGCGGCGCGCAGGCGCGCGGCACGCTGCTTGACGATCTCGCGCCTGACCTGCGGCATGCGCGCGGCGGGCGTGCCTTCGCGCGGGCTGAACGGGAAGACGTGGAGATGGGTCAGCCCGCACTCCTCGACGATGCGGATCGAGTTCTCGAACATCTCGTCGGTCTCGGTCGGGAAGCCGGCGATGATGTCGGCGCCGAAGACGATGTCGGGGCGCAGCGCCCGCACGTCCTGGCAAAACTGAATCGACTGGTCGCGCAGGTGGCGGCGCTTCATGCGCTTCAGGATCATGTCGTCGCCCGATTGCAGCGACAAATGCAGATGCGGCATCAGACGCTTCTCGGTGGCGACCGCCTCGAGCAGATCTTCGTCGGCCTCGATCGAATCGATCGAGGACAGGCGCAGGCGACGCACATCCGGCACCTGGCGCAGGATGGTCTTGACCAGCTTGCCGAGGCGCGGCGCGCCCGGCAGGTCGGCGCCGTAGCTCGTCATGTCGACGCCCGACAGCACCACCTCGGCATAGCCGTTGCCGGCGAGACGCTTGATCTGCTCGACCACAGCCCCCATCGGTACCGAACGCGAATTGCCGCGGCCGTAGGGGATGATGCAGAAGGTGCAGCGGTGGTCGCAGCCGTTTTGGACTTGTACAAAAGCCCGCGCGCGTCCCTCGATGGCGTCGACCATGTGGCCCGCCGTCTCGCGCACGGAAAAAATGTCGTTGACGCGGGCCTTTTCGAAATCGTTGACGCCGAAATCTGGCAGCGCGCGATAGTTGTGCGCCTTGAGCTTTTCTTCGTTCCCGAGCACGAGGTCGACCTCGGTCATGTCGGCAAAGGCGGCCGGATCGGTCTGCGCCGCGCAGCCGGTGACGATGATGCGCGCGTCGGGGTTCTCGCGCCGCGCCTTGCGGATCGACTGCTTGGCCTGGCGCACGGCTTCGCTGGTGACCGCGCAGGTGTTGAAGATGACGGCGCCGCCCTTGAGCTCGTCGAGCCCGGCGGCCTTGGCCTCGCGCTTCATCACCTCGGATTCGTAGGTGTTGAGGCGGCAGCCGAAGGTGACGACATCCACCGCCATCAGGCGACGTCCTGCCGGTCGCGGGTCCAGTCGCCGGTGGCCGGATCGAAACTGCCGGAGAATTCCCACTCGGCCGGACCGGTCATCACCACGTGGTCGTCGGCGCGCCAGTCGATCTGGAGAGTGCCGCCGCTCGGCACGGTGACCGTGACGGTGCGGCCGGTGCGGCCGGTGCGTGCGGCGGAGACGGCAGCGGCGCAAGTTGCCGAGCCGCAGGCCAGCGTCAGGCCGGCGCCGCGCTCCCAGGTGCGCAGGTTCAGCGTTTCGCGCGACGTCACCTGCGCGATCGATATGTTGGCGCGCTCGGGGAAGATCGGGTGGTTTTCCAGCAGGGGGCCGAAACGGTCGAGGTCATAGGACCAGACGTCGTTGTCGACCCAGAAGATGGCGTGCGGATTGCCCATCGAGGCGACCGACGGCGAGTGCAGCACCGGCGCGTCGATCGGGCCGATCTGCAGCTCGATGGCGCGCGTGTCGCGGAACTCTTCCGCCAGCGGAATGTCCTGCCAGCCGAAGCGCGGGGCGCCCATGTCGACGGAAATGGAGCCGTCCGCGTGCTCTTCGGCGTTGAGGATGCCGGCGACGGTCTCGAAGGTGAAGACCTTCTGCCCGGCTTCGGCGGCCAGCGCCTGGACGACGCAGCGCGTGCCGTTGCCGCAGGCCTGGGCATGGCTGCCGTCGGCGTTGATGATCTCGATGTAGTTGACCGTGCCCGGCGTGCGCGGGTCATGGATCGCCATGATCTGGTCGAACTTCGTCGCCGGATCGGCGGCGAGCGCAATCGCCGCGGCGGGCGCAACACGGTCCGTGCGACCGCGCATGTCGGCAACGATGATCTCGTTGCCGAGCCCGTTCATCTTGGCGAATGGGGCCTCACTGGCCATGGCGGACATTACTCGTGGCTGTTCGGCGCCTATATGGCGGAAACATCGTCGAATTACCAGTCTCGCGGCGCGCCAGCCTATTGAGGCAATTTTGCAACAATTTCATATGCAAACCCTATTTTAACCATATCGGGTTGAAATTCTGCCAACTTCGCCGCTTTAGAGGCGAGCTATCGATCGCGCGGGGGCGCCCCCAGAACTGCCCCGACGGAGGGACTGCAATGGCTTTTTCGAAAACCGGCCTACTGGCCGCATCGCTGGTAGCGCTGATGACGGCCGCCGGCTGCACCAGTTCGCGCCTTTCCTCGATGGACACACAGCCCGCACCGCTGCCCGCGGCACCTGCAGGCACGGTGACCAGCGGCCAGCTGCCGCCGCCAGCAGCACCCGGCGCAGCCAGCGCCTCGCAGTTCCCTGCAGCACCCCAGCAGCAGACCCAGGTCGCCGCTTTGCCCGCCGACGGTGGCGCCGCTGCCGCCAATGCGCCCGACCTCACCGCGGCAAGCGTCGCTGGTGTGTGGAGCGCTTCGGTTTCAGGCCAGAGCTGCAAGGTGGCGACGCCGCAGACCAAGTTCGGCCAGGGCTTCCGCGCCGGCCCGCTGCGCTGCCCGGCACCGGTCGACGGCGTCAAGTCGTGGAACGTCGCCGGCAAGCAGCTGACGCTCTATGATGAAGGCGGCTCGCCGCTGGCCAGGCTCTATTCGTCGGGCGCCGGACGCTTCGACGGCCAGACCTCGAACGGCCTGCCGATCTCGCTCAACCGCTAAGAGCAAATTTCGAATTCGTGCCAGAGTGAACCATGCACCTGCGTGACGGCCTACAGACCCATGTGACCGTCAGGCAGCGTTATGACCATCTGGTCGAGCTCGGCAATGTCCGGCGCGATCCGGCGCAGCTAGCCATCATCGCGGCCCTCGACAGGCTGATCGACGAGATTTCCGACAAGCGCCTGGCGCGCAAATCGAGCGCGCTCGGCTGGCTGTTCGCCAAGCGCAAGCCCCAGCGCGAGCCTGTGAAGGGGCTCTATGTCTATGGCGGCGTCGGCCGCGGCAAGACCATGCTGATGGACATGTTCTATGAGCTCGTGCCGGTCAAGCACAAGCGCCGCGTCCATTTCAACGACTTCATGGCCGACGTTCACGACCGTATCCAGAAGCAGCGTGCGGCGCGCAAGAACGGCACGTCGCGCGACGACGATCCGATCCCGCCGGTCGCCGCAGCCCTTGCCGAAGAGGCCTGGGTGCTGTGCTTCGACGAGTTCTCGGTCACCGACATCGCCGATGCGATGATCCTGTCGCGGCTGTTTTCGGCGCTGTTCGGGCTCGGGGTGGTGCTCGTCGCCACCTCCAACGTGGCGCCGAAGGACCTTTACCGCGACGGACTGAACCGCCAGCTGTTCCTGCCCTTCATCGCCATGCTCGAACAGAACGCCGCGGTGCTCAACCTCGATGCCGACACCGATTACCGGCTGGAGAAGCTCGACCGTGTCCCGGTCTATCTCAGCCCGCTCGGCGAAGCTGCCGACCAGGCGATGGACAAGGCCTGGGCGGCGGTGACCCATGGCGCCGCGGCACAGCCGGCGACCGTCGCCGTCAAGGGCCGCAAGGTGCATGTACCGGCAGCGGTCGACGGTTGCGCTCGCTTCGGCTTCGCCGATCTCTGCGACAAGCCACTGGCGGCACGCGACTATCTTGCCATTGCGGCGCACTATCAGACGATCTTCGTCGACCACGTGCCGGTCATGGCCGAAGCCAACCGCAACGAAGCCAAGCGTTTCATCCTGCTGATCGACACGCTCTACGACCAGAATGTGCGGCTAGTGCTCAGCGCCGCCGCCTCGCCCGACAAACTTTATGCCGGCAAGCGCGGCCATGAGGCCTTCGAGTTCGACCGTACGTCGTCACGCCTCATCGAGATGCAGGGCGCCGAATGGCTCGACCGCTGGGCCGAACGGCACGCTCAGCCGGCAGTCTCTGCCTGACCGACCGGGCTTGTCGATGGCGCGCGGCCATGCCCGCGCCTGTTCACTGCCATGCGCCGACGGCTCCCGACATCGACTGAGGCTCCGTCCGGGGCTTTGCGTAGCGCGTCGTTGCGGCCATCAGCACGCCGAGCATCAGCCCGTTGAGCACATGCCACATGAAATGCGTGCCGATCGGCATGGCATCGCAGACCATCGGATCGAGGACCCGGCAAGTGACGGAGCCGAGAAAGATCGCAGCAGCAGCGAGATTGTACCAACCGGCCGCGCTGCCCTTGGCGATGACCACGCAGCCGAAGAAGATCAGCGCCAGGAATGGCGGCAGGTAGCCGGTGGTGCCGTTCGAGGCCGCGCGCAGCCAGTCGGGCACCATGTAGGTCAACAGACCGACCGCGATGTAGAAACCAAGGAAGATGGCCAGCGCCTTCGGCCAGGCCATGCCGGCGAAACGCCTGAGGTTGAACAGCGTATAGGCGAGCGTGAAGCCGGCAATGGGCAGGATGTCGGCCCATTTAGTGGCTTCGGTGGCGAAGGTATGGAACAGCGTCGAGCCGATGCCGATTGCCACCACCCACCAGCCCAGCACCTCTGCGAAGACGCCCGCCTTCAGCCTCCGCGCCTCGTAGACGCCCCAGAAACCGGCGGCGAAGAAGGCAAGGTTGCTGACCGCATTGAGCGGTTCGGCCCACAGGCCGGGGCCCAGCCGCTCGCAGTAAAGATCGACATGTTGGCTTAGCTGTTCCAGCATCGATGCTTCCCCCGCCGGTACCCGATCCTACCCATCTAGGGGCATTTTTCGATAAGAAATTCCGCACGCCGAAGGTGACGCAGCGGAAATGCATAGCTGCCAAAATTTCACCGCAACGTGACTTCCCGTTGAATGGCGCATCTGCCACATATTTCGCCAACGACAAGAAAAGCCGGTGACGTCGGCTGAGGATCCGGATTGGTCATGGAGTTTCGAAGATATTTTCGGCTGGCAGCCGTGGCGCTGGCCTTTACCGGATTTGCCGGTTCAGCCAATTCCCAGGTGAAGGATCGTCCGCTCGGCGTGATCGAGCTTTTCACCAGCCAAGGCTGCAACTCCTGTCCTCCCGCCGACGAACTGTTCGCCGAGTTCGCTGCCCAGGATGACATGGTGGCGCTTGCCTACCACGTCACCTATTGGGATTATCTCGGCTGGCAGGACAAGCTGGCGAGCAACGACAACACCGAGCGCCAGTATGCCTACATGCGCGCCTTCGGCTCGCGCTCCGTCTACACGCCCCAGGCCGTCATCAATGGCCGCACCCATGTCAACGGTGCCAAGCGCGAAGACGTGACCGGCGCGCTCGACAACCTCGCCAAGACCGGCCAGGCGATGAACATCGACATCAAGATCACGGAAAACCCCGACACCTTCACCATCGATGTCGGAGCCGCCGAGGGGCCGAGCAGTGCAGCCCATGTGGTGGTCGTCCACTACCAGGCGCCACAGGAGGTCGATCTCCAGAAGGGCGAGAACAAGGGCCGCAAGGTCACCTACTGGAATGCCGTCACCGACCTGCATACCGCTGGCATGTGGCACGGCAAGGCACAGCGCTACGAACTGCCCAGGAGCGAAGTGGAAAAGAAGGGCGGCTGCGCCGTCCTGCTGCAGGCGGTCGGCAAGGATGGCCTGCCCGGCCCGATCCTCGGCGCGGCGGTGGTGCGCAGGCCGGTCAACTAGACGCGTCCCGGACGAACCCGAACCGGCATGCAAAAAAGCCGACGCCAGCTTGCTGCCTGACGTCGGCTTCAGATTTTGGGATCGTCGCACCTGGTTCCAGTAAGAACCGAGGTTGGTTCGATCCGACTCGGGCCCGTGGGCGGGGGGCTTGGGGTTTACGAGCCAGTGCCGGACCGAACCGTCTCAGGCAACGGGGCTAAATTCGTCGGACATTGGGGCGTCAGCGCGGATAAAAAACGGCAGGAATGTGGCGAGTCATCACCAATTCCAACAGCCTGTCTTGTAAACGTTACCGTTGCGGTAACCCCATGTGCATCGTTCGCCGCATGGTTTGATTCGCCGCCGCGGGTTGCAATTCCGGCGCGAATGGGCGATTCTTAGCCGTAGTCGTATTCTGCAAGGGAACGATTGATGACGGATCGCGGTGCTGGAGCGGAGGATGGCGAGACATCCACAGTGATCCCGCTTCATGAGGCCCGGCGGGAGCGCCCGGACCTCCCGGTCGCGTTCGAGAGGCGGGAGCTCGACCAGATCCTCAGGCTCTACGGACGCATGGTTGCCGCCAATGAATGGCGCGACTACGCCATCGACCATCTTAGCGACCGCGCGGTCTTCTCGGTTTTCCGCCGCACCAGCGAAACCCCGCTGTTCCAGATCGTCAAGGACCCCCGGCTCGCCCGCAAACAAGGTGCCTTCTCGGTGATCGCCGCCGGCGGCCTGATCCTCAAGCGCGGCCACGAACTGGCTCGCGTGCTCGGCGTGTTCGACAAGCGGCTTAAGGTCGTCGAGGCCTGAGCGCATCGGGACATGGCGGCCGGATCCTCGCAGCCAGCGACCGAATCCTGCTCGCCACGGTTCCGCCGGATGCTATCAAGATCGCATCCGCGCGGGAGTTCGACCGAATGAGCATCACAGCCAAGCGGCCAATCGCCGTCACCATTCGCCCGGCGACATCGGACGATGCGGCGCTGCTGATGCAGGCCATCACCGGCCTGGCCGAGCATGTCGGCGAGGCCGACGGCGTAGCTTGCACCGAAGCGGACCTGCGGCGTTTCGGTTTCGGCGAAAACCCGGCCTTCGAGGCTGTCATCGCGGAAGTGGATGGCGCGTTTGCCGGCATGTGCCTGTTCTTCCCGATTTTCTCGAGCTGGTACGGCCGCCCCGGCGTGTTCGTCCAGGACCTTTATGTCGACAAGCATTTCCGCAGTCTCGGCATCGGCGAGCGGCTCTTGCGCCATGTCGCCGGGCTTTGCCGCGACAGAGGCGGCGTCTACATGCGCCTGGCGGTCGACGACGACAACGCGCGGGCGCACCCCTTCTATGTCAGGCTCGGTTTTGCTTGGACGAGCGATCAGCGATCCTACCTTGCCAGCGGCGACGCTTTTGCCGGTCTGAGCGGAGCCATCGGGGAGCAGACATGAAGACCTTCTACGCCGACGAGCAGAAGCACCACGCCCCCAAGGCTTTCCTGTCGATGGGGATGCAAAAGCCCAATCCGGAACAGCCCGAGCGCGTCGAGCGCCTGCTTTCGGGCGCCCGCGCCGCAGGCTCGACGATCCACCGCCCACCCAGTTTCGGCCTAGGCCCCATCGCCGCCATCCACACGCCCGAATATATCGAGTTCCTGGCCCACATCTTCGAGCGCTGGCAACGCATGGAAGGCGCGTCGGCCGAGGTGATCCCCAACATCCACCCCTTCGCCCGCAACGGCAGCTATCCGGCAGGCGCTGCCGGCCAGGCCGGCTATCACATGGCCGACACCGCCTGCCCGATCTCGGCCGAAACTTTCGACAGTGCCTGCTGGAGCGCCTGGAGCGCGGTGGCCACCGCTGACGCCGTGCTGTCCGGCGAGCCGGCCGCCTATGCACTGTGCCGGCCGCCGGGCCACCACGCCTTCGCCGACGTTGCCGGCGGCTTCTGCTTCTTCAACAATTCGGCCATCGCCGCGCAGCGGCTGCGGGCGACCGCCTCACGCGTCGCCATCCTCGACGTCGACCTGCATCACGGCAACGGCACCCAAGGCATCTTCTACGCAAGGTCCGATGTGCTGACGGTTTCGCTGCATGCCGATCCGAGCCGCTTCTACCCGTTCTTCTGGGGCCATGCCGACGAACGCGGCGAAGCGGGCGGCCTCGGCTACAATCTCAACCTGCCTTTGCCACGCAAATCGGGCGACGCCGAGTTTCTCGCCGCGCTGGATCACGCCAGCCGCCGCATCCAGGCTTTCGCGCCCGATGCACTCGTCGTCGCGCTCGGGCTCGACGCCTTCGAGGGCGACCCGTTCGGCGGCCTGTCGGTCACCACGCCGGGCTTTTCGCGCATCGCCGAAGCGATCGCTCGCCTCGGCCTGCCCACTGTCATGGTCCAGGAAGGCGGCTATCTCTGCGATGCGCTCGGCGACAACCTGACCGCCTTCCTCACCGGCTTCTCCGGCGCGCGCTGACCGGATCAGGCCCCGGCGCGGATGCGCCAGGCGCGATAGAACAGAAGCAATGCGTAGAGCAGCATCAGGATCGTGGCGATGCGCATCAGCGTCGCCGCACTGGTCAGCGGCACGAACATCAGCGCCAGGCCGAAGGCGGCATAGACCGCGCCACCTACCAGCGTCGGCCAAAGCCGCGTCTGGCGCTCGCTGTCGATGAAGCTCGACACCATCTCGATCAGCCCGACGACCAGGGCAAGAACGCCCACCAGCCCGGCCATGAAGGACAGGGTGAAGACATTGGCCAGGATGCCGCTGGCCAGCACGACCACGCCGGCGGCGATCGACAGGACGTTGCGCGCCAATGCCAGCCAGTGGCCGGTCGTACGCGCCGCCGCATGATCGATCGTCGCCAGCCCGAGCACGCCATCGACAAGCAGCAGGCCGCCGCCGACCATGACCAGCAGCTTCACCGCCTGCACCGGATAGAACAACCCGACCAGAGCCGCAGCAACGATCAGGATGCCCCGCAGCGCCGTCAGTGTTGCCTCGAAGCGTTTGGTCTTCGTCTCGGCCATGTCTTGCTCCTTTGAACTGAGACGTCCATTTGTGCGAGATAAGCTCCGGATTCGCAACCAGGGCGATTGCTCGCGATTGGCCAGTAGCCGCTCCCTCCGGATATCGCACCGGCGACACCTTGCACAGGCGATTCCTCGCCACCGAAGTCGTCTAGCCCGAGCGAAACCATTGTTACATTAGGGAATTCTTTCATCTTTGCTGTGAACACTCGTTCCGGGGTCTGCCAGGAAGTCCTGGCTGGAATTGAGGCGTGGCGATGTTCAAGGTCATTTCCTGTCTTGCTTACGAGCATGACTATTCATTCGTGGTCATTGCGGCGATCGTCTGCGTCGCCGGTGCGGCCATGACGATGCGGCTTTTCGACCGCGCCGCGCGCCTCTCCCCCGAGGCCCGCTTCGCCTGGATCATGCTCTCGGGCGTCGCCTGCGGCTCGGCCATCTGGACCACCCATTTTGTCGCCATGCTTGGCTTCCAGCTGCCCTTCGACGCCGCGTTCAATCCTCTTTTGACGATTGCCTCGCTGCTCATCGCCATCGCCTTCACCGCTGCCGGACTGCATCTCTCGGCAACGCCGCCCAACGGCATGCCGGTCGAAACCGGGGGTGCGGTGATCGGTATCGGCATCGTCGCCATGCACTACACCGGCATGAGCGGCTACGAGTTCGCCGGCCGGATCGAATGGGACGCCAGGCTGGTCGAGGCCTCGATCCTGTTTGCCGTGGCCTTCGGTGCGCTGGCGATGCACCTGGCGGCCCGCCAGCGCATACGCTTCGCCAAGCCCCTGTCGGTCGTTGCGCTCGTGCTCGCCATTTGCGCCATGCATTTCACCGGCATGGGTGCGGCAACATTGGTGCCCGATCCCTCGGTGCCGGTGCCGACAAAGGTATTTTCGAGCGAATTCCTGGCCGTCCTGGTGCTGGCCACCATGGCGATCATCGCCGGCCTGACGCTTTATGCAATGGATGCCAAGTCGCAGCGCGAACTGGTCGACAGCTTCCGCCATGCCGCGCAGCACGACCCGCTGACCGGCCTGCCCAACCGCGCATTCCTTTCCGACAATCTGCCCGCGATGCTCGAGCGTAGCGCCGCCGCCGGCAAGGAAGCAGCCGTCATCGTCGTCGACCTCGACCGCTTCAAGGAAATCAACGACGTCCACGGCCACAATGCGGGCGACCTGCTGCTGCAGACCCTTGCCAACCGGCTGAAGGCGCTGACCGGCCCGGGCGAGTTGGTGGCGCGCGTCGGCGGCGACGAATTCGTCGCCGTCAAGCAGGACATCGGCTCCAGGCAAGAGGTCGACAGCTTTGTCCGCCGCCTCGTCGACAGCGTCCTCGATCCCATCCACAACAAGGCCAAGACACTTTCGGTCGGCGCCAGTGTCGGCGTCAGTCTTTATCCCGACCATGCGGGCGACGCCGACGACCTGATCGGTGCCGCCGACCTTGCCATGTATCGCGCCAAGCGCGCCCTGACCGACAAGATCTGCTACTATGACCGGTCGATGGACGAGGGCCGGCGCGAGCGCAGTGCGCTCGCCATCGAGCTTCGCCATGCGCTGGATCGCGACGAATTCGAGCTCTATTACCAGCCGCAGCACGACATGAAGAGCGGCGAAGTGACCGCTTTTGAGGCGCTGCTGCGCTGGCATCACCGCGAACGCGGTCTCGTCGCCCCCGAAGAATTCATCCCGATCGCCGAGGAGAACGGGCTGATCATCCCGATCGGCGAGTGGGTGCTGCGAACCGCCTGCGCCGAAGTGGCGACGTGGCGCAAGCCCTACAAGATCGCCGTCAACATCGCCGCCGCCCAGCTCACCCAGGCCGACCTGCCTAGGGTCGTCCACGAGACGCTGCTGGCGACCGGCCTCGCCGCCTCGCGGCTGGAGCTCGAGATCACCGAGGCCAGCATCATCGAGGACCGCGAGCGCGCCTTGCATGTGGTGCGCCAGCTCAAGGCGCTGGGCGTCACCATCGCCATGGACGACTACGGCATCGGCTATTCGTCGCTGTCGACGCTGCAGATCTTCCCCTTCGACAGGGTCAAGATCGACCGTTCCTTCGTCGAGGACGTGGCCAATGACAGCGCGTCAGCTGCGATCGTCCGGGCGACCATCCTGCTGGCCAACGACCTCCGCATCCCGGTGCTCGCCGAGGGTGTCGAAAAGCAGGAGAACTTCGAGTTCCTGCGCGCCGAGGGCTGCTCCGAAATGCAGGGCTTCCTGTTTGGCCGGCCCCAGCCGCTATCGGAGATCGCAAGCCTCGTCGGCCGCGAAACCCGCCCGGCCGAGACGCCGAAAGCGTCGACCTCGGGCGTGCGCCGCATCGAGGCCTCGGGCCTGGCGCTCAGCCGCCAGTCGGGCGTCGCCTGACGGAGGTGCCGCCAGCTAGGCTCCGTCCGCTCAACTCTATGGGCGGATGGTGATCTCGCTGGTCAGTGTCACGCGTTCGGTCGCAGAGATCTCGACGTCGATCGCCGCCGTCCATGTTCCCGGCACAGGCAGTTCCATGCCGTCGATACGCCAGGTGCCGTCGCCGGGCTTGTGCGCGCTGACGCTGATCGGCGCCACCTTGGCTTCCGCATGGTTCATTCGCAGCGTCACGCTGCGCGCGTCGAGCGGGCCGAAATCGCCCGACATGATCACGATCGAGGCGCTTACGGCGCCGGCGCGTCCGGGCGTGAGACTGACGTCGGCCATCGCCTCCGGCGTATGAACATGGAATGTCGCCGGTTCGGCTGCCTCGATCGCCAGCACGCGCGGCGGCGGCGTGAAGCGGAAGCCGGCGACGGCCGCAAGGATCGCCACCATGACCAGCGTCTCGAGGACGATATTGCGCGCAAGCCGTCGCTGCGCATCCGGCTGCGCGACCAGTGACGGTTTGGTCAGCTTCCATCGATTGACGGCGGCAAGCAGCAGCAGCGGCACGACGAGCGCCAGCTTGATCAGCAGGAGCCGGCCATAGGCCGTCTGCCATAGGGCTTGGACCTTCTCCACCTGGATGACGGCCAGCACCACGCCGGCAGCAATCAGGGCTGCGACCACATAGGGGATCGCGGTCGAGAAACGGCGCAACGCCTCGCCGGCATCGGGCGCACGGTGGCGGCAGGCCAGGCCGAGCGGCACGAGCGCGCCGGCCCAGAAGGCGATGCCCGCGCCGTGGACGAAGACCATCGGCCGCGTCAGCCATTGCGGGGCGGCCGCGCTGGCGTGCCCGCTTGCCGCGAGCGCAGCACCTGTGCCGACGAGTGCCGCCAGCGCCAGCCCACGCGCCAGCGCGCCCTCGCTCGCCAGCGCCAGAAGCGCCAGCGCCAGCGCCATGAAGGCGATCGCCGCGGTGAAACCGTAGCTGGTCGCAGCCGCCGCCTGCCAGGTGACCGGCTGGCCAAGCAGCCCGAGCGGCGCGCCGAGCGCATCGAGCCCCTGCAGGCCGAACGAGACAGGTGCTGCGACCAGGCCGAGAGCGGTGAAGGCGGTGACGGTCGCCATGCCGTGGCGGCTCTTGGGTGCAAGCCAGGCCAGTGCAAACGCGCCGCCGGCGCCGAAGAACACACCGAGATAAAGCGCGAGTTTTGCCGCCCAGAGAGTCGCCCGCAACGTCTGGTCGTTCAACTCGGGCGTCACCGGCGGCGTGGCGCTGGGGCTGCCGACGGAAAAGGTTGAATAGCCTGCGACCGGATGGCCGTCGGTCGAAACCACGCGCCATGACAGCAGGTAAGTGCCGCTGGCGGCATCATTTGCTGGCAAAGCGATGCTCAGGCTGTCGTCCGAGACATCGCCGATGAGCCGGACAGAACCCCCGTCCGGCCGCAGAAGTTCGATGACCAGAGGTGTCACCGGCTCGCTGAAGGTCAGCGTCGCTTGCGGCGGCAACGTCTGGACCACCGTACCTTCGGCCGGCGTCGCCCGCAGCAACGAGGCATGGGCCGCGGCCATGGCAGTACCGCCGACAAGGATTGCGGCGGCCAGCAGGAACCGGGCGAGCAAGGCTGCGAGGCGCGCGCCTTCAGGCGGCAGGCCGCCCTTGGTGCGGAGCAGATGGCGCGCGCCCATGCTGTCAGTGACCGGAATGGTCTTGGCTCTGGCCGCCCATCTTGTCGGCCTGGAACTCGACCGTCACCGTGCCTGCCTTTTCGAAGGTCAGCGTGCCAGAGAACTTCTCGCCTTCCTTCACCGGCGCCTTCAGGCCCATGAACATGATGTGATAGGCGCCCGGCTTGAGCGCGACTTCGCCGCCGGCCGGGATTTCGACGCCCTCGGCCACCTGGCGCATGGTCATCACGCCCTTGGCGTCGACGGCCATCTCGTGGATCTCGGCCTTTTCGGAGACATCCGACTGGATCGAAACCAGCCGGTCGGCTTCCGCGCCGGTGTTCTTGACGGTGAGATAGCCGGCGGCAACCTTGGCCCCGGCTGGCGTGGCGCGCGACCACGGGTGGCCGATCTCGAGATCGCCGACCTTGAAGCCGTGGGCGAGTAAAGCATGCGTCGAGGCAAACAGCAGCATCGCCGCAAAGACGATGATGCCGAGACGTTCTTCGAAGCTGCGGAAGAGCGGGCGCGCAAAGGCGCGAGCGGAATTGGTCATGGGGAACTCCGATATGGAATGGAAGCGCCAGCCATCGTGGCGCGAGGTTCGTTTTCAGGCGAAATTTCACTACGCCGCGGGCGTTTGCGCGCGAAAGTGATCTCAGGCGGCCGGTGGCGGCGCGCGCGGACTGCCCGGATCGTGCTTCGCAGCCGTAGGCGGATCGCGCCGCACGTGAACGAACGCGGCTGCCATTGGAAACTGCAGCGTGACCGGCAATGCCACGCCGTCGGGCGGCATGGCCATTGCAGTGGAGAACATGTTGCAGCCGAGCGTGCAGCATTCCGGCAGGCTCGGATGATCGCTCTTGGCAGGCGCTGTGTGGTCAGTGGCTGATGTAATGCAGAGCGGGTTGCCGAAGATGTCGAGCGGCGGCGTGCCCTGCCCAATCGCCAGCGCTGCGGCCGCCGTCTGCAGGACGAGCATCAGCGCCGCGGCAAACGCGACCCCAAATCCCCATCCCTGGCGGCGAAACACGACCAAGCGGCCCGATCCTCAGCTTCGATGCCGAATTGATAGCATCATCGGCAGGCCCGGAGAATTACCGGAAACTGCGACATATTCTTTGATCTGGCGCATTACCGCAGCAGGAAGCCGCGGCCAAGTTCGTCGCCCGCCTCAATCGAGAAGCTAGAACGCCCCGAATAGAACGCCCGCCCGCCGACCTCGACGCGAACGGCATCGAACCGCCCGACCTTGTCGGCGCGCACCGCCTTGCCGGAAAACACCGCACCGGTGACGCTCTCGAAGCGGCGCTGTTCGCCCCACCCAAGTGTTCCCCGGGCAACGGCAACCGCGATCCGCGCGGACACGCCGGAACCTGTCGGGCTGCGGTCGACCTCGCGCTCGGCAAAGACGCAGAGATTGCGCGTCGGATCCAGCGCCCCCTCGCCGCCGTCGGTCAGGATGGTGCCGTAGAGGAAGGCAAGATCTGGGTCGTCGGGATGTTCGAGCGGCAGGCATTTCGCCACCGCCTTGGTGATGCGGTCGGCGGCATCGACCAGCCGGTCGAGCGGCGTTGCCTTGAGATCGAGCCCGATCGAGGCGGCCTCGACCAGCGCGTAGAAGGCGCCGCCATAACCGACATCGAACGTCACGCCGCCCAGCCCCGGCACGTCGATCTTCTGGTCGAGCGCAAAGGCGAAGGACGCCACGCTCTCGAAGGACGCAGCACCTGTGGCGAAGCCATCCGCCGTCCTTTCGACCTCGACCCTGACGTTGACCAGCCCGCACGGGCACTGCAGCCTGACCTCGGTCACCGGCACCTGGGGCGCGACGATGCCGTGATCCACCGCATAGCGTCCGAGCGCGATGGTGGCGTGGCCGCACATCGTCGAGTAACCCTCATTGTGGATGAACAGCACCGCCATGTCGGCGCCGGGCAGGTCGGGCTCCACCGGGATCACGCCGTACATGTCGTAATGGCCGCGCGGCTCGAACATGATCAGCTTGCGCAGGTGGTCGAGGTTTTCACGGGCGTGCCGGCGCTTGTCCAGGATCGTCGCGCCGGGGATCGGCGGATAGCCCGAGGTGACGATGCGCACCGGTTCGCCGCCCGTGTGCATCTCGACCGTCTCGATGGTGCCGTCCAAGCGGCCATCGCCGCTGATGCTGAGTTCGACCATGTCCACCCCGTTCTGCTTCCGCCGCGATCTGAGCCGCTTCGCCGCCGCGCCGTCAAGCTTCGTAGCCGAAGCAAACAAAAAGCGCCGCCTGCTTTCGCGGGCGACGCTTTGGTTTCGGTCAGGCCTGTTGGCTCACCCGATAACTTATTCGATGTCGAACGACACGCCCTGCGCCAGCGGCAGCGCCTTGGAATAGTTCACGGTGTTGGTAGCGCGGCGCATGTAGGCGCGCCACGCGTCCGAACCGCTCTCGCGGCCGCCGCCGGTCTCCTTTTCACCGCCGAACGCGCCGCCTATCTCCGCGCCCGAAGTGCCGATGTTGACGTTGGCGATGCCGCAGTCCGAACCCTCGACCGACAGGAAGCGCTCGGCCTCCTGCAGGTCGAGCGTGAAGATCGACGACGACAGGCCGGCGCCGACCGCGTTGTGCAGTTCCAGCACCTGGTCGAAGTCGGAATACTTCATCACATAGAGGATCGGCGCGAAGGTCTCTTCGAGCACCGGGCCGACCTGGCCCGGCATCTCCACCAGCGCCGGCTTGACGTAGAAGGCGCCGTCATGGCCGTTGTCGACGCGGGTGCCGCCGGTGACCTTGCCGCCATGTCCGGCTGCTTCCTTCAGCGCCTTCTGCATGCCGTCGAAGGCGGCCTTGTCGATCAGCGGGCCGACCAGCGCCGAGGTCTCCAGCGGGCTGCCGACCGAAACGCTCTCATAGGCCTTCTTCAGGCGCGGCACGAGCGCGTCGTAGACGCTGTCATGCACGAACAGGCGGCGCATGGTGGTGCAGCGCTGGCCGGCGGTGCCCATGGCGCCGAAGGCGATGGCGCGCAGCGCCATGTCGAGATTGGCCGAGGGGCAGACGATGCCGGCATTGTTGCCGCCGAGCTCGAGGATGGCGCGGGCAAAACGCTTGGCCAGCCGGGGGCCGACATCGCGGCCCATGCGGGTCGAGCCGGTGGCCGACACCAGCGGCACCTTGGGGTGGTCGACGAGCACCTCGCCGACGGCGCGGTCGCCGATCAGCACCTGCGACAGGTTTTCGGGCGCATCGGCACCGAAACGGGCCGCGGCGCGCTTGAAGATCGCGTCGCAGGCGAGTGCGGTCAGCGGCGTCTTTTCCGACGGCTTCCACACCACCGCGTTGCCGCAGACGAAGGCGAGTGCTGCATTCCACGACCACACCGCGACGGGGAAATTGAAGGCGGAGATCACGCCGACCACGCCGAGCGGGTGCCACGTCTCCATCATGCGATGGCCGGGGCGCTCGGTGGCAATTGTCAGGCCGTAGAGCTGGCGCGACAGGCCGACGGCGAAGTCGCAGATGTCGATCATCTCCTGGACTTCGCCCAGGCCTTCCGACGGGATCTTTCCCACCTCGATCGACACCAGCCGGCCGAGGTCGGTCTTGGCGGCGCGCAGTTCCTCGCCGAGCAGGCGGACGAGCTCGCCGCGCTTCGGCGCCGGCACGTTGCGCCAGGCCTTGAAGGCCGTGTCGGCGCGTTCGATGGCCTTGCCGGCCTCGGCAGGCGAGATCGACGTCAGCGCGCCGATCTGCTCGCCGGTCACCGGGCTGCGCACGATCAGGTCGCCACCGCTGAAATCGGCCTTGGCAACGCCCAGCCGTTCGAGAAGGGCAGCGGTTTCGCTGGTCACGTTCATGCTGATTACCTTTCCTCGTTCCTCACCACCCGCGGCCATCTGCGTGTCTGTTTTTGCTTGTCGCCGGCCGGGGCTTCATCGTTTGGTATCTCCGCGGGCCTTGCCGGGAGACGCTTGGCATTGCCTATAGCCTGATCGGGCACCGAAACACCACACCAGTCGCAGCGCCACGGGCTCTGGCCGGCGAATTGGCCTGACGTGGTCCACAAAACCCGGCGGAAAGCACAGCTTGCAACCCGATTGGCGGGGCACAGAAGTTGTCGATGTGGGGGAGGCTGAAAAAACAACACCCGCCGGGGGAGGAGGTCCGGCGGGTGTCGTATTGGTGGCCAGCGTCTGGGAGGAGGTAGGCGCTGACCTATTCGTCGGAAACCTGGGAGGAGGTAGGCCCGACAAATTCGATGACCTACATCTAGCTCCGCCGGGTCGGGTTTTAAAGTGTTGATATTGCATAGGAGCTTTGCGTTTTGTGCAATGCAACATGATCGTCGCGCTGCAACATCAGGCGGACGTTGCGGCAAGTCCGGCACGCGGGGAACTTCGTGCCCGCATGCCGGTTAATTGGCAACGGCAGGCAAGGCCATGATCGACTACAGGGCAGCGCGCCTCAGAATGGTCGAATACCAGATCGCCCGGCGCGGCATACGCGACCTGGCGGTACTCGAGGCGCTGTCCGCGGTGCCGCGCGAAGAGTTCGTCACCGATGCGCTGCGCGACTACGCCTATGAGGATACGGCACTGCCGATCGCCCACGGCCAGACCATCTCCCAGCCCTACATCGTCGCGTTGATGGCCCAGGCGGCCGAGCTGACGGGAGCAGGCAAGGCACTGGAGATCGGCGCCGGCTCGGGCTACGCAGCGGCGGTGATGGCTGAAATCGCCGGGCACGTCGTCACCATCGAGCGCGTGGCGGCACTGGCCGAGCTGGCGACAAGCCGGCTGCAGCGGCTCGGCTATGCGAATGTGGAAGTCATATCGGGCGACGGCACGGCAGGGTACGCCGGCCAGGCACCGTTCGATGCCATTCTTTCAGCGGCGGGAACCCGCAAGGTGCCGGCGGCCTGGAAGGAACAGCTGGCCATCGGTGGCCGGCTCGTCTTGCCGCTCGGGCCGCTCGGCGACCAGAAACTGATGAAGATCGTGCGCACCGGCGACAAGGACTACAGCCAGCGGCCGTTGGTCGACGTGCGTTTCGTGCCGCTAATCGAAGGTCCGGGCTGACTTAGCCCTTGCCGCCCTTGGCCACGAAGCGGCGCTCGGGCATCGAATTGGCGTCGGGCGGAAGCGTAGCGCCGCCATTCATCGCCAGCTGCATGAACACGGTGTCGAGCCAGCGGCCATGCTTGTAGCCAGAGCCTTCCATCCGTCCGGTATGGTGGAAGCCGAGCCTTTCATGCAGCCGAACCGACGCGCTATCGGCATGGCCGTCGCCGATCACCGCAATGATCTGGCGAAAGCCGAGGATGGTTGCCTCGTCGATCAGCGCCTGCATCAATGCCTTGCCGATGCCCGTGCCCTTGGCCTCGGGCGCGATATAGATCGAATCCTCGACGATGAAACGATAGGCCGGGCGCGCCCGGAATGGACCGGCATAGGCGTAGCCCAGGATGATGCCGTCCCGTTCAGCGACGAGATAGGGATAACCGCCCTCCATCAGCGCCTCGTAGCGCGCGCCCATTTCGGCACGCGTCGGCGGTTCCAACTCGTAGCTTGCCGTGCCGTTGAGCACCGCGTCGGTATAGATCTCGGTAATCCGGTCGAGGTCGTCTGGCAGTGCGTGCCGTATAGTCATGCTCATTTTTTAGGCAATCCAGATTGTTGCCTCCATTAGAGCAAAGCTCGGCACAAATGAAAAGGGCGGCCGTTGGGCCGCCCTTCGAAAGTCTGATGGTCCAGTCTCGATGCGTTATTCGCGGTTGCCCAAGAACGACAGCAGGAACGAGAACAGGTTGATGAAGTCGAGATAGAGCGTGAGCGCGCCCATGATCGCCTTGCGGCCGGAGACGAGTGCGTCGTCGCCGTCGAAATACATCTCCTTGATCTTCTGCGTGTCGTAGGCGGTCAGGCCCGAGAACACCAGCACGCCGATCGCCGAGATGGCGAACTGCAGGGCCGACGACTGCAGGAAGATGTTGACCACCATCGCGATCAGGATGCCGAACACGCCCATGATCAGGAACGAGCCCATGGCCGTCAGGTCACGCTTGGTCGTGTAGCCAAACAGCGACAGCGCGCCGAAGGCGGCAGCGGTCACGAAGAAGGTCTGCACGATGCTGGCGCTGGTGTAGACCAGGAAGATCGACGACAGCGACAGGCCCATCAGGCCGGCGAAGACCCAGAACGCGGTCTGCGCGCCCGAGGTGCTCATCGACTGGATGCGGGCGCTCAGGAAGAACACCATGCCGAGCGGAGCCAGCATGACGACCCACTTCAGCGGCGAACCATAGAGCGCGACGCCAAGGCTGGTCAGCATCTTGCCGTTGCCCATCGTGGCGACGGCAGTTGCCGGATCATTGGTGGTCGCCAGCATCATCGTGCCGAAGGCGGCCAGGCCGGTGATTGCGAGGCCAAGCGCCATCAGGTTGTAAACCTTCAGCATGTAGGCGCGCAGGCCCTCGTCGATCGACGCGTCGACGCGGCTGCCCGCCGTCGCCGTACGCGTCTGGTAATTTCTGAAGTCGGACATGGTTTCCTCTGTTGCTTCTGCCCCGTCGGGTGTCAGGCCGAAACCCAGGCGCCGCTGGCGGGGCTCCAGCATGCCTCCGCCGAAATATGATGATTCTTTCAGGCCAGAACAAGGCCCGTTACGGCCTGAAACCCGCTGTGAGGGCCATTTCTCATACAAATGTCGTTGAAGTCCAGCCCCTCAACGCCATTTCGCTACTCGCTGCGCAACACCGGTGCTGCCTTGTGGCCAAGCACGCGCCATGTGCCGATGAGGCCGAAGCCGACCGTCAGCACCAGGGCGAAGACGATCGTCGCGACCGCGACCTCGGGCAGGAAGGACGACGGCAACGTCATGATTCGGGCAACGACGAACCAGGCCGCGACGCCGCCGGCAGCGAGCGCGAACACCGCCGTGGCCAGGCCGATCAGCATGTATTCGAGCGAAAAGGCCGAGATCAGCGTCCGCCGGGTGGCACCCAGCGTCTTCAGGATCACCGCGTCGTGGACCCGGGCGCGATTGCCCGCTGCGAGCGCCCCTGCCAGCACCAGCACTGAAGCGATCAGCGCCACGCCGGCAGCCGCGCGGATCGCCGTGCCAAGCTGGGCGACGAGCCGGTTGACGACGTCGAGCGCATCCTTGACGCGAACCGTGGTGATGGCCGGATAGCTGCGCGTCACCGAATTGAGGATGCGTGATTCCTGGATCGGCGACGCCTTGTCCTCGGTCAGCGTGGCAAGCCAGCTATGCGGTGCGCCGGCGAATGTGTTGGGCGAAAATACCATGACGAAGTTGATGCCCATCGATTCCCACTGCACTTCGCGGAAATTGGCGATCTTCGCCGTCACGTTGCGGCCCAGCACGTTGACCGTCACCATGTCGCCAAGCTTGAGACCGAGTTCACCAGCCTCTTGCGCCGAAAACGATACCAGCGGCTCGCCCGCATAGTCCGCCGGCCACCACTCGCCTTGCGACAGCGTCGAGTTTTCCGGGATGTTCTTGGCATAGGTCAGGCCGCGGTCGCCGCGCAGCACCCAGGCGCCCTCGGGCGGCACGTTGAGCTTCTGCACGTCGGTGCCGTTTAGCGCCATCACCCGGCCCCGCAGCATCGGCACGCGCACCAGCTTGCCACCGGGCGCTTCGGCCTGCACCAGTTTGGCGAAGTCCTCGACCTCGCCGGGTTGGATGTCGACGAAGAAGAAGTTCGGCGCCCGCTCCGGCAGGCTGCCGGCGATCTGGCGGCGCAGATTGCCGTCGATCAGCGCCAGCGTCACCAGCAGCGTCAGCCCCAGTCCGAGCGACAGCACCACCGACGGCGTCAGCGCGCCGGGCCGGTGGATGTTGCCGATGGCAAGGCGAAGGGCGGTCGAGCGCACGCGCGGGCTCTTGCGCGCCAGCCACTGCACGGCGACAGCCACCGCGCGCAGCACCAGGAACGAAAACACCGTCGCGCCGACGAAGATGGTGGCGATGCGGCGGTCGCCGGCGAACCAGATGGCGAGCAATGCCAGCGCCGCCGCGATGCCCACGGCTGTCGCGATGTAGACCAGCCGCGGCAAGCCGCGCCCCTCGAAACCCATCTCGCGGAACAGCGCGGTCGCCGGCACGTCGCGGGCGCGGCCCAGCGGCAGGATGGCAAAGGCAAGCGTCACCAGCACGCCGAACAGGGCAGCCATGCCAAGCGCGGCAGGATAGACGCCCGCCTCGGCCGGGACCGGAATGACGGACTGCAGCGCCGCACTTGCCGCAAATGGCATCAGCGCGCCGAGCACAAGGCCGACGGCGATGCCGAACCCGGCGATCAGCAGTATCTGGTTGAGATAAACCGACAGCACGAAGCCGCCGGAGGCGCCGAGGCTCTTGAAGGTGGCGATGACGCCGCGCTTGCCGTCGAGATAGGCGCGCACGGCATTGGCCACGCCAACGCCGCCGACCACCAGCGAGGTTAGCCCAACCAGGGTCAGGAACTGCGTGAAACGCTCGATATTGGCCGAGAGCGCCGGCGCCGCATTGCTGCGGGTGCGGATGCTCCAGCCGGCTTCGGGCAGTTCCGCGTTCGCCCGCTCGCGCACGGCCGTGACCTCGGCCTCGCTGGTGCCGACCGGCATGCGGATCTTGTAGGCGTGTTCGACCAGGCTGCCCGGCTGGATCAGCCCGGAAGCGCTCAGGCCCTCCATCGACACCAGCAGGCGCGGGGCGAAACCGAAACCGTCGGAAACCGCGTCGGGTTCATTGACCAGCTTGGCCCTCAGTTCGAAGGTCGTGCCGCCGAGCCTGATCCTGTCGCCGAGCTTGAGGTCGAGCCTTTCGAACAACAGGTCCGGCGCGGCAGCACCATAAGCGCCCGACTTTTCGGCAAAGAGTTCGTCGCGCGGCAGCGCCGGTTCGGTGACCAGCGTCCCATAGAGCGGGTAGGCGGCATCGACCGCCTTGGCCTCGACCAGTGACTGGTCGGAGCCGTCCTCCAGCCGCGCCATCGAGCGCATGCCGGCATTGTGCGAGACCGTGCCGAGCCCTTCGAGGAAGGTCTTTTCCTTGTCCGTCGCCTCGCGCTGGATCAGCTGGAAGCGGATGTCGCCGCCAAGCAGCGCCTGGCCTTCACTGGCAACGCCTGCGGTGATGGCGCGGGCCACCGAATTGACCCCGCCGATGGCAGCCACGCCAAGTGCGATGCAGGTCAGGAAGATCAGGAAGCCGCGCAGGCCGCCGCGCATCTCGCGCGATGCGAAGCGGAAGGCGAGAGGCAGGTCCTTCAGCATAGGGGCACCCTCATGCCCGCACCTTCTCGGCAACCGGCGCGATCGTCGCGGTCTCGATCCGCCCCGAGCGCATCGCCACCTGGCGGTCGCAGCGCGCGGCAAGTGCTGGGTCGTGCGTGACGAGCACCAAAGTCATCGCCCGTTCGGCAGCCTTGGCAAACAGCAGGTCGGCGATCTGGCGGCCGGTCGCCTGGTCGAGATTGCCGGTCGGCTCGTCGGCGATCAGGATGCGCGGTTCCGGCGCCAGCGCACGCGCGATCGCCACGCGCTGCTGCTCGCCGCCCGAAAGCTCACCCGGATAATGCGTGACGCGATCGGCAAGGCCGACGGCCGCCAGTTCGCGCGCGGCGATGGCAAAGGCATCGCGCTTGCCGGCCAGCTCCAGCGGCACCGCGACGTTTTCCAGCGCCGTCATATTGGGGATCAGGTGAAACGACTGGAACACGATGCCGATGTTGCGGCCGCGGAAAGCCGCGATCTGGTCTTCGCTGCGGCCGTTGAGCAGCTCGCCGGCAATCGTCACCGTGCCGCCGTCGACCCGCTCCAATCCTGCCAGAACCATCAGCAGCGTCGACTTGCCGGAACCCGAGGGGCCGACGATGCCTGTTGCTTCGCCCGCCGCGACATCGAGGCTCACGCCCTTCAGCACATGCACCGAGGAAGCCCCCTGGCCCAGCGTCAGCGATACATCCCTCAGTTCGATGACGGCTTCTGTCACGGCAAATTCGTCCTATATGGAAATTGAAGGGCGGGGATCGTCTTCGTCATATCGGGTCTGACTTTATGGCTTTCAAACAACTAGTTGCCGCAGCCCTTCTGATGCTTGCGGCCGCAGCCCCCTCCTGGGCTGAGCCTTTCCGCATCGTCGGTTTCGGCGACAGCCTGATGGCCGGCTACGGCCTTGGCCCTGGCGAGGGTTTTCCAGAAAAACTCGAGGCCGCGCTACGCGCCCGCGGTCACGATGTGGTGATCGCCAATGCAGGCGTGTCGGGCGATACGACGAGCGGCGGCCTGTCGCGGCTCGACTGGTCGATACCCGACGGCACGCAACTGGTGATCCTCGAGCTCGGTGCCAACGACATGCTGCGCGGCATCGACCCGGCGCTTGTCGAGCAGAACCTCGACAAGATGCTTGCCCGGCTCAAGGAACGCAAAATCGAGGTGCTTCTGGCAGGCATGGTCGCCGCGCCCAATCTCGGCCACGCCTACGGCGAACAGTTCGGGACGATCTATCCGAAACTGGCGGAAAAATACGACGCCACGCTCTATCCGTTCTTCCTCGATGGCGTCGCCGGCGATGCCAAGCTGTTGCTGGAGGACGGCATGCACCCGAATGCCCTGGGCATCGACCGTATGGTCGAGAACGCCCTGCCAACGGTGGAAAAGGCCATTGCCGGCAAATGAGCCTCGTCATGCAACGTTGCAACACATCGCCGGCGGCAGCGTTGCCTAAACAGCAACGTGCAAACAAACCTCTTGCCCGGCGCTGCGATCGATGATTCGCTGAGGTTACGGATTGCGATTCGAGGAAGGGAGCCTGGCCATGCCGCGACTTTTCACCGCCCTCGAAATTCCGCGTGATGCCGCGTTGTCGCTCTCCCTGCTCAGGGGCGGCCTGTCGGGCGCCCGCTGGATCGACGTCGAAAACTACCACCTCACCTTGCGCTTCATCGGCGATGTCGAAGGCCATGTTGCCGACGAGATCGTCGAGGCCATCGACCGTGTCGACCGGCCAGGCTTTCCGCTGACGCTTTCAGGTGTCGGCGCCTTCGGGCAGAAGAAGCCGCATGCGGTCTGGGCCGGCGTCACGCCCTCGCCGGAACTCAACGCACTGCAAGCTGAGATCGAACGCATCTGCAAGCGCCTCGGCGTCCCGTCCGACCCGCGCAAATTCACCCCGCATGTGACGCTGGCACGGCTCCGCAACACCAGCCCGCTCGACGTCGCGCACTATCTTTCGGCACGCGGCAACTTCGCCACTGTGCCCTTCCGCGTCGGCCGCTTCGTGCTGATGTCGTCGCGCGACTCGGTCGGCGGCGGCCCCTACATCGTCGAGGAAGCGTGGCCGCTCAATGGCTCGGACGCCGGTTCGCTGATCCGGTCGGCAAGCGCTTCCGAAGCCTCGCGGATCATGCGGTAGACAACCAGGAACCCGTCTTCCCCGCCATAATAGGGATCGGGCACGTCCTGTGGCCGATCGGTGACATGGCCGAGGAAAAGCTCGACGCGGTCCTGGGCCTGCTGCGGTGCAAGCGCCCTGAGGTCGTCGGCGTTGGAGCGATCCATGGCGAGGATCAGGTCGAAGCGCTCGAAATCGGCCGGCACGACCTTGCGGGCCTGCTGGGCGGCGATGTCGATGCCGTGTTGCGCCGCCACCGCGATCGACCGCGGGTCGGGCGCCGAGCCGGCATGCCAGCCGCCGGTGCCAGCGGAGTCGATGGTGAATTCGCCGTCCAGTCCGCGTTCGGCAAGCACGGCGCGAAACACGCCTTCGGCCAGCGGCGAACGGCAGATATTGCCGAGACAGACGAAGAGAATGGATTTTACCTGCTTTTCGACCATCGATCCCGCGCTATGCTGGTGAGGAAAGAACTCGATAGCACGGGAGCATGAAATGGCCAGAGAGAAACTTGAACCTGCCGCAGTGACGCAGGCCCTTGCCGAGCTCGACGGCTGGACGCTAGCCGCCGACGGGCTGTCGATGTCGCGCAGCTTCGTGTTCAGGAATTTCAGCGAGGCCTTCGCCTTCATGACCCGTGTTGCCCTGGCGGCGGAGAAGCTGGACCACCATCCCGACTGGTCGAACGTCTACAAGACCGTCGACGTCAAGCTGAACACGCATGACGCCGGCGGGCTGACCGAACTCGACGTCAAGCTGGCCAAGCGCATGAACGCCTATTTCGGCTCTTGAGGGCCACATCTTGCAGCGAGGCACGCTCCTTCCCACATTTCCGGCAAAGGAATTCGGGCAAAGGAGACTGTCTGGATGGTGAAAATCCCCGGCTTTGACGGCTTCCGCGGCGACGATGCGCCGGCGAGCGAGAGCGAAGTGCGCGAAAAATTCTGGCGCAAAGCCAAAGGCGCCGCCCGCCACGTCCCCTTCATGGAGGAGGTGGTCGCGGCCTATTATTGCGCCATGGACAAGGACACGCCGCTGCGGGCCAAGGGCATACTTCTCGCCGCCCTGGGCTATTTCATCCTGCCGGTGGACACCATTCCCGACGTCATCCTCGGCCTCGGCTTCACCGACGACATCGCCGTGCTGACGGCGGCCATCACCGCCGTGCGCGCCCACATGACGCCGGCCCACCGGCTTGCCGCGAAGGAAAGCCTGTCGCGCGAGCCCTGACGCGCGGCGGCCTTGTTTCAGCCTGACATCAAAAGTCAAACTCTTGCCGTTTTCTCGGGGTTCAACCGCGACAGGGACACGATGCCTGTGCATGACAGGCCGAACGGCGGGGTTCCAGGCGGCAAATGTCCTTTCTGCAAGGCCATTCACCCTTTGGTAACCCAGATTAAATCAAAATGAAGCCAACGGGCGGGCGCGCAGTCGGCCTGCCCCGCTCCATTTGAACTACAGGAAAAACGATGCGCGGTTTGATAGCTATAATTTCGGGTCTGGTGCTTGCAGCGTCGGCAATGCCGGCGCTCGCCCAGTCGGCGACCAAGATCGGCCAGCACAATGCCTGGGGCACCTACAGTTACCAGGCGCAGAACGGCAAGGTCTGCTACGTGCTGACGGTGCCGACCGACAAGCAGCCGCCGACGCTCGACCACGGCGACATGTTCTTCTTCGTCAGCCAGCGCCCGGGCCAGAAGGTTTCCTTCGAGCCGCAGTTCATTGCCGGCTACAATTTCCAGGAAAACTCCAAGGTCGCGGTCACCATCGGCGACAAGTCGTTCTCGATGTTCACCAAGGGCAAGTCGGCCTGGGTCGAGAATGCGGCCGAGGAACCGGCGCTGATCGCCGCCATGCGCGGCGGCTCGGACATGAAGGTCACGGCCAAGTCCGGCCGCGGCAACCCGACCAACTACGTCTTCTCACTCAAGGGCATTTCGGCAGCGCTGAGCTCTATCGCCACCTGCAAATAAGCTCTTCGGGTGCAGCTACAAAGACCGGGCGATCCGATCGCCCGGTCTTTTTGTTTGAGGCCCAGCCATGTTCAGCATCGTCGACGGAACTTCAACGCATATCGATGAAGCTGCGGCCATCTGGGCGCGGGCCACCGCTGCGCGCGACGGCGACGACGATGTCGCCTCGCTCGCCGAAGCCCGACCGGTCATCTCGAGGGTGCTCGAAAGCTCGCCGCATGCCCTGCTTGCGATCGCCGTGAACGAAGACGGCACTGCCGTCGCCTTTGGCGCCATTGCGCCCGTTCCGGGTGCAAACGCGACCGCCGAGCTGCATTATTTCGGCGTCGATCCCGACCATTGGGGCCGGGGCGCGGCAGGCGAGCTGTTGACCGGCATTGCGGCAATGCTTCGCGAACGCGGCTTCGATACGGCCGAACTCGCGGTCTATGCCGACAATGGTCGCGCCGTCAGGCTTTACGAGCGCCTTGGCTGGCGCAAGCTGGGCGACCCGGTGCCGCATGCGCGCAGCGGGCGGGCGGAACAACGCTACCAGCTGGCGCTCCATCCAGCCGCCGGAAGCTGAGGCCGACGGTTCACGAAACGACAGAGCCTTTCAGCGCATTGAACAGGCCGGATGCCCATTGCGGCGCGATCAGCCAGAGCGCCAGCACGGCGACGGCGACCGCATGAAGCGCCACGATCGCATAAAGCCTACTGCGGAACGGCTCCTTGCGCGTCTTGTGCCGGAACAGGTGCTGGGCCGACAGCGCACCAAGGCTGCCGCCGGCGAAAGCAAGCCAGAGCAGGGTTTTCTCAGGGATACGACGCGCTCCGGACCGGGCCAGGCGCTTGTCGCGCCAGAAGGCAGCGAACGCCGCAAAGTTGACGGCGAGCACCACCAGGACGATGTGTAGGATGTTGCTCATCGCGCCAGCATCCCAGCCATTGCCTAACAGACTGCAAAGCTGCGGCACAAATGCATGGCCGCCAAAACGTGACGCAGAGACAGACCTGTGATATGTCGCGCCAAAATCCTACATTTGCCGCTATATCAACCTAGCTGAGCCCGAATGACCCTTTCGCTCGACCTAACCTCCGATGCTACCCGCGATGCGTTGCGCGCCCGTGCGGCTGCGCCCGTCAAGGGCGAGCTGATCGGCCTCACCCGCGAAGAGCTCGCCGAAGCGCTTGTAACCTCGGGCATCGTTCCCGAGCGCCAGGCCAAGATGCGCGTCCAGCAGCTCTGGCACTGGCTCTATGTCCGCGGCGTCTCCGACTTCGCCGACATGTTCAACATCTCCAAGGACCTGCGCGCCGAACTCGCCAAGCACTTCACGATTGCGCGCCCCGAGATCGTCGAGGAGCAGATTTCCTCGGACGGCACGCGCAAGTGGCTGTTCCGTTTCCCGCCGCGCGGCGCGGGCCGCCCGGTCGAGATCGAAACCGTCTACATTCCCGAGGAAGGCCGCGGCACGCTCTGCATCTCGTCCCAGGTCGGCTGCACGCTGACATGCTCCTTCTGCCACACCGGCACGCAGAAGCTGGTGCGCAACCTGACGGCGGAAGAGATCCTGACGCAGCTGATGACGGCGCGCGACCGGCTGGGCGACTTCCCCGACCGCAACACTCCCGCTGGAGCCATTGTGCCGGCCGAGGGGCGGAAAATCTCCAACATCGTGATGATGGGCATGGGCGAGCCGCTCTACAATTTCGAGGCGGTGAAGAAGGCGTTGCTGATCGCCTCCGACGGCGACGGCCTGGCACTGTCCAAGCGTCGCATCACGCTGTCGACCTCGGGCGTCGTGCCGGAGATATTCCGCACCGGCGAGGAGATCGGCGTCATGCTGGCGATCTCGCTGCATGCCACCAACGACGATCTGCGCGACCTTTTGGTACCGATCAACAAGAAGTACCCGCTCAAGGATCTGATCGAGGCCTGCCGCGCCTATCCCGGCCTGTCCAATGCGCGGCGCATCACCTTCGAATATGTGATGCTCAAGGACGTCAACGACTCCCTCGAAGACGCCAAGGCACTGGTCAAGCTGCTGCGCGGCGTGCCGGCCAAGATCAATTTGATCCCGTTCAACCCCTGGCCCGGCACCAACTACCAGTGCTCAGACTGGGAGACGATCGAGAAGTTCGCCGACTACATCAACAATGCCGGCTACGCCTCGCCGATCCGCACCCCGCGCGGTCGCGACATCCTCGCCGCCTGCGGCCAGCTCAAGTCAGAATCCGAGCGCATGAAGAAGAGCGAGCGCCTGGCGCTCGAGGCGATGATGATCGCTGGACACGGCGACTGATGATTGACTGGGCCGTTCGAGTGATCGTGGTCGGCCTTGGTTATTGTTGTGCTGTTTTCATTGCAGTTTGGGTGTCGCTGTTGGTGCTCGATTCGCCATGGTCGGTGGTATCAGTTCGTCACGCCAGTGACTGGCGGCTCACTTTTCTCCCAGCCCTGATGGTAACATTTGTTACGGCCTTGCCCGGATTTCTTCTGGCACTCTTGTTTAGTACGGCGATGTGGCAACCGAACTGGTTGTATTTTTCCCTTGCAGGCCTGGTGAATGTCATGCTGGCAATCTGGCTGTTCAGCTTCTCCGGGAGGCTGTTCGGGAACACGGCAGAAACGATCAATTTCGCCTTGCACTGCATGCCGGGCGGCTTTCTGGGTGGATTGACGTTCTGGCTTGTGGCGTACCGATTGGAAAAGGGACCGCAGGAGCGGAGTTCATGAGTCGAGTGTTGCTCTATCTCGGCAAGTTCGCCCACATGGTGCTGGGCTATCTCGCGGCGTCGCTCGCCGCCGGCGCTTTCCTGAACGTGGTCTTCCTTGGTGCTGCCGGCCTCATGGCATCAGACATGCCGCCTGAGGTGGCGACCGGGTCGATGGTCTTCACCATCCCATTCACCGCGCTGTTCGTCGCTTATTTCGCCTTCGTGCCGGCGCTTGTCGTCATGCTGCTCGCCGAATTGCTCGGCAAGCGCGACTGGCTGTTCTACGCGCTGTCGGGCGGCTTCGTCGCGCTGGTCTTCCTCGGCTTTGCCTACCAGGGCGGCGACCCGGGCTTCGCCTATCGCGCCCCCCTGCTGCCGGTTTCGATCATCGGCAGCGGCCTGATCGGCGGCATCGCCTACTGGTTCGTCACCGGCCGTTTCGCCGGTGCGCTACACCCTACTTCGCCTGCGCCGTAAGAATCTTCAGCGCGAAGGCCGAGAATACACCTGCAAACAGATAATCGACGATGCGGGTGACGCGCGGGCTCTTCTTGAGCAGGCCGGCGAACTTGTCGGCGGCGATCACCATCGGCGCCGTCACCGGCAGCGACAGCACGATGAACATCGCGCCGAGGAAGAACAGCTTGCCCGGCGCATTGGTGTCGTGGGCCGACACGAATTGCGGCAGGAAGGTCATGAAGAACAGGATGATCTTCGGGTTGAGCAGGTTGATGCCGAGGCCCGTCGCCCAGTTCTGGAACACCGAGCGCGGCTCGCGCTTGGCGGTGTCGGGAGAAAACGCCGAGCCCTTGGTCACCGCCTGGAAGGCGAGCCAGACCAGGTAGCCGGCGCCGACGATCTTGAGCACCATGAAGGCCTGCGGCGAGGCGACGATCAGCGCCGACAGCCCGAGCGCCACCAGCGTGGTGTGGATGACGATGCCCGTCATCGCCCCGGCCATGCAGGCGAAACCCGCCTTGCGGCCCTCGGACAGTGCCCGCCCGACGAACAGCGTCATGTCGGGGCCGGGCGTGATCGCGATGATGAAGGTGGCGATCGCAAACTGGATGATGGTCGCCCAATCGGGAATGAAGGACATGGTCGCGCTGCCGGGTTTTGCCTTTGAGGCGTGATGAAGGGGGGGCCGTCGGGATTTCGCCCACAGACCTACGCCCGCCAACCCGGCGCTTCAACAGGAAAATGACAGGCCAGAGCGCCCATGCGTCCGGATGGACGCAGGGCGCGCCCCAAGTCACTGCAGCGCCGCCGGACCGTTTCGATCCGGCGGCGCAGCTGTTTGGCTCAGCTTGCGAAGTAGTTCTGCGTGCCGTGCGCTTCGATCGCCTCGGCGAGGCGTGCGAGCGCATGGACATAGGCCGCGGTGCGCACCGAGACATCCTTGGCCTTGGCGACATCCCAGATGGCGCGGCCCTCGCGCTCCATGATGATGCGCAGGCGGTCGTGGATCTCCTCGATCGGCCAATAGTAGCCCTGCCGGTTCTGCACCCACTCGAAGTAGGAGACGGTGACGCCGCCGGCATTGGCCAGGATGTCGGGCAGCACGACGATGCCCTTCTTCTCCAGCACCTCGTCGGCTTCCGACGTGACCGGGCCGTTGGCGAGTTCGAGCACGATGCGGGCCTTGACGATGTCTGCGTTGTCGATGCGGATCATGTTCTCCAGCGCCGACGGCACCAGGATATCGCAATCGACACCGACCAGCGCATTACCGTCGAGCAGCTCGTGCCCGCCCTCTCCGGCCGTCGAGGTGACCGAACGGCCATTGTCCTTGGCGGCCAGCAGGCGGCCGAGGTCGAGCCCGTTGGCGGCCTGGACGGCGCCTTCCGAGTCGGAAACGGCAACGATCGTGTGGCCATCGGCGGCAAGCAGGCGCGCAATGTGCTGGCCGGCGTTGCCGAAACCCTGGACGGCGATGCGCAGGTTGCCCTTCAGACCGAGTTCGTCTGCGAGATGGCGAACCAGATAGTAGCCGCCACGCGCGGTGGCGTCGCCGCGGCCGAGCGAACCGCCCAGCGCCAGCGGCTTGCCGGTGATGACGGCGGGCGACGCCTGGCCGACGATCTGCGAATACTCATCGGCCATCCAGCCCATGATCATCGAGTTGGTGTAGACGTCGGGCGCGGGAATGTCGCGGTCAGGCCCGATGATGCTGGCGAAGGCCTGAATGTAGGCGCGAGAGAGGCGCTCCAGTTCCGCCTTCGAAAGCTTGCGCGGATCGACCTGCACGGCACCCTTGCCGCCGCCATAGGGCAGGTTCATCACGGCGCATTTGAACGTCATCCAGAAGGCCAACATCTCGACTTCGTCGGCCGTCGATTCAGGATGGAAACGGATGCCGCCCTTGGTCGGGCCGCGCGTGTCGTCGTAGCGGCAGCGCCATGCCAGGAAGGATTTGCGCGAGCCGTCGTCCATGCGGATCATCAGGCGGGCTTTGGTGGTCTCGCGGGCAAATTTCAGTTTCTCGATCACATCGGCGTCGACGGTCAGGTGTTTTGCCGCCTCGTCGAGGCGCACGAGAGCATGATCGAGAAGACTGCCTTCTGACATATGTAAATTTCCTGTCGTGATAAACGGATTTGCAGTTCGGAGAGCGGCGGATAGCCGCTGGCAGCCCGACTGCCCAAATTTTTGCCAGATTTCAATGCCGAACAAGGTCGCAGACCTGCCGCAAGGTCAGGCCTGAACTTCGTCTGTGCCTGCAATGGCGGCAAATTGCCTCGTTTTAGCGCCGAAACACATAAGCCTGCGACGAATGGTCCAGCGCGAACTTCCTTTTGGTCCTGGCGGCACCTTACGAAGCGGAACTGCGGGATGGGCGCAAAAGCGCTTGCCGTCGGCAGATTGACTCGGCCTGCCGTGCGTCCTTCAACTGCCTCCCTGACAGGAGTGCATGATGCAGGCAGTTTTCGACGGTCACAACGATGTGCTGTTCCGGTTGTGGACCAACGCCGCCAAGGGTGCTGACCCGGTGGCCGAATTCATCGAAGGCACCAGGCAGGGCCATATCGACATGCCGCGCGCCAGGAAAGGTGGCCTCGCCGGCGGCCTCTGCGCCATCTACATCACCTCCGGCGACATTGGCGACGACGCCCGCGACGGCAACGGCCACTACGCCATTCCGCTCTCGGCCCCGCTTGAACGCGCACCGTCGCTCGACATCGCCCTCGACATGGCGTCGATCGCCTTCCGGATCGAGCGTGCCGGCGGCTGGAAGATTTGCCGCAACGGCGCCGACATCGATGCCGCCGAGGCCGAAGGCAAGTTTGCCGCAGTGCTGCACATGGAAGGCTGCGAGCCGATCGACGCCGATCTCGCCGCGCTCGAGGTCTTCTACGCCGCCGGCCTGCGTTCGCTCGGCCCGGTGTGGAGCCGCAACACCATCTTCGGCCACGGCGTGCCCTTCGCCTTCCCGTCGAGCCCCGACACCGGCCCCGGCCTGACTGAAGCCGGCAAAAGACTGGTCCGCGAGTGCAACCGCATCGGCATCGCCATCGATCTCGCCCACATCACCGAAAAGGGCTTCTGGGATGTGGCGAAGCTCAGCGACAAGCCGCTGATCGTCAGCCATTCCAACGCCCACGCCCTCACGCCGATCAGCCGCAACCTGACCGACAAGCAGCTTGCCGCCGTCAGGGAAAGCAACGGCCTCGTCGGGCTCAACTTCGCCGTCACCATGCTGCGCGAGGACGGCGCCAAGAGCGCCGACACCCCGCTGTCGGACATGGTCCGGCACATCGACTACATGGTCGAGCATGTCGGCATCGACGGCGTGGCGCTGGGATCCGACTTCGACGGCGCCACGATCCCGGCCGAGATCGGCGACGCCGCCGGGCTTCAGAAGCTCGTTGCGGCCCTCCGGAACGCTGGATATGGTGACGCCGATCTGGCGAAAATCTGCCGCGACAACTGGCTGAGGGTCTTGCGCTCGGCCTGGCACGAAGCGGCAGCCTAACAACAAATAATTCGTCAACTTGGGGAACTGAAAAATGATGCTTGGTAAAATGAACGGACAATTCCGTCTGCTGCTTGCAGGCGCAGCCCTTTCGGCGATGGTCTTTGCGGCACCCGCGCTTGCGGTGACGCCGGCCGACACGCTGGTCCAGGCCTGGGCCATCGACGACACCATCACGCTCGACCCGGCCGAATCCTTCGAGCTCAGCCCGGCCGAATTCCTCGGCAACGCCTATGACATGCTGGTGCGCCTCGACATCAACGACACCACCAAGGTGCGCCCCGGCGTCGCCGAAAGCTGGACCGTTTCCGACGACGGCCTGACCTATACCTTCAAGCTCAAGCCCGGCCTGAAGTTCGCCTCCGGCAACCCGATCACCGCCGCCGACGTCGCCTGGTCGTTCGAGCGCGTCGTCAAGCTCGACAAGAGCCCGGCATTCATCCTCACCCAGTTCGGCCTGACCAAGGACAACGTCGCCGAGAAGGCCAAGGCCGCCGACGACAGCACCTTCGTCTTCACCGTCGACAAGTCCTATGCGCCGTCCTTCGTGCTCAACTGCCTCACCGCCACCGTCGGCGCGGTGATGGACAGCAAGCTGGTGCTCGAGCATGTCGCCCCGGTCACGCCGACCGACGACTACAAGTTCGACAACGACTTCGGCAATGGCTGGCTCAAGACCGGCTATGCCGGCTCGGGACCGTTCAAGATCCGCGACTGGCGTGCTAACGAGATTCTCGTGCTCGAGCGCAACGACAACTACTACGGCGACAAGCCGGCGCTTGCCCGCGTCATCTATCGCCACGTCAAGGAAAGCGCCACCCAGCGCCTGATGCTCGAAGCCGGCGACATCGATGTCGCCCGCAACCTTGAGCCGGGCGACCTCGAAGCGGTTTCGAAGAACGCCGAGCTGACCACCACCAGCGCGCCCAAGGGCACGGTCTATTACATCAGCCTCAACCAGAAGAACGAGAACCTGGCCAAGCCGGAAGTGCGCCAGGCGCTCAAGTACCTGGTCGACTACGACGCCATCGGCGCCACGCTGATCAAGGGCATCGGCGAAATCCGCCAGACCTACCAGGCCAAGGGCGTGCTCGGCGCGCTCGACTCGAACCCGTTCACCTTCGACCCCGCCAAGGCCAAGGAACTTCTGGAGAAGGCAGGCCTGAAGGACGGCTTCTCGGTCACCATGGACGTGCGCAACACCCAGCCTGTCACCGGCATCGCCGAATCGTTCCAGCAGACCGTCGGCCAGGCCGGCGTCAAGGTCGAGATCATCCCCGGCGACGGCAAGCAGACGCTGACCAAGTACCGCGCCCGCAACCACGACATGTATATCGGCCAGTGGGGCATGGACTACTGGGATCCGAACTCCAACGCCGAGACCTTCACCTCCAACCCGAACAACGCCGACGACGGCACGGTGAAGACGCTGGCCTGGCGCAACGCCTGGGACGTGCCGGAGCTGACCGAAAAGACCAAGGCTGCCTTGCTGGAGCGTGACAACGACAAGCGCGCCGCCATGTACAAGGAACTGCAGCAGGCGGCACTGGACACCAGCCCGTTCGTGCTGATCTTCCAGCAGACCGAGGTTGCCGGCCTGCGCGGCAACGTCAAGAACTACAAGCTCGGGCCGAACTTCGATTCGAACTTCGTCGCCCCCGTGACCAAGGAATGATCCAATAGGATCAGACCTTTGAGCAGCATGGAAAACCAGACGCAAGCGAGGCGCGCCAACCGGCGCGCCTCCGCCATGCTCAAGGCGGTCGCCAGTTTCGTGGTGATCGTGGCCACGACCTATCTCGGCCTGCTGGCCGTCACCTTCTTCATCGGCCGCGTCGTGCCCATCGACCCTGTGCTGGCCATCGTCGGCGACCGGGCGCCGGCCCATGTCGTCGAGCGCACGCGCGAGCAAATGGGCTTCAACCTGCCCTACTACCAGCAGTTCTATCTCTATGTGAAAGGCGTGCTGCAGGGCGATTTCGGCACCTCGGTGCTGACCACCAATGCCGTCATGGCCGACATCCGCCGCGTCTTTCCGGCGACGATGGAACTCGCCACCGTCGGCACCATCATCGGGGCGGCCTTCGGCATCCCGCTTGGCGTGCTTGCCGCCGTCAAGCGCGGCAGCCTCGCCGACCAGATCGTGCGCATCATCGGCCTGATCGGCTATTCGGTACCGATCTTCTGGCTCGGGCTGCTGGCGCTCTTGGTTTTCTATGCCCGCCTCGGCTGGACCGCCGGTCCCGGCCGCATCGACGTGGTGTTCGAATACACCTTCACCCCGATCACCGGCTTCTACCTGCTCGACGCGATCCTCAACCGCGACTGGGCTGCCTTCAAGGACATCTTCGCCCACATCATCCTGCCGGCATCGCTGCTCGGCTATTTCTCGCTCGCATACATCAGCCGCATGACCCGTTCCTTCATGCTCAACGAGCTCAGCCAGGAATACATCGTCGCCGCACGCGCCAAGGGCCTGTCGGAAACCCGCATCATCTGGGGCCATGCGCTGCGCAACGCCGCCGTGCCGCTGGTCACCGTGATCGCGCTGTCTTATGCCGGCCTGCTCGAAGGCTCGGTGCTGACCGAGACGGTCTTCGCCTGGCCAGGGCTCGGCCTCTACATCACCAACTCGCTGCAGAACGCCGACATGAACGCGGTGCTGGGCGGCACGATCATCATCGGGTCGGTGTTCATCGCGCTCAACCTGTTCTCCGACCTGCTCTATCGCCTGCTCGACCCAAGGACGCGGATCAGATGAGCGACACAGCAATGACCCGCCGCGAATGGCTGCTGACCGACCGGCCGCAATCACGCATGCAGGCACGGCTCGGCCGCACCTACCTGACCTGGCGCCGCTTCACCGCCAACAAGCTCGCCGTCATCGGCCTCGGCATCATCCTGCTGCTGCTGTTCGTAGCAGCAGCAGCACCCCTGCTCGCGCCCCATTCGCCCTATATCGGCGACCTCAGGAACGCCCGCCTGCTGCCGCCCAGCTCCACCTATTGGCTCGGCACCGACGACCAGGGCCGCGACATCCTCTCGCGCCTGATCTACGGCTCGCGCCTGACCTTGCAGGTCATCGTGCTGGTGGCGATCATCGCCGCCCCCATCGGCCTTCTGGTCGGCACCGCCGCAGGCTATGCCGGCGGCTGGATCGATGCGGTGCTGATGCGCATCACCGACATCTTCCTCGCCTTCCCCAAGCTGGTGCTGGCACTGGCCTTCGTCGCCGCCCTCGGGCCCGGCATCGAAAACGCCATCATCGCCATCGCCCTGACATCGTGGCCGCCCTATGCCCGCATCGCCCGCGCCGAAACGCTGACGGTGCGCAACTCCGACTACATCTCGGCGGTCAAGCTGATGGGCGCGTCGCCGATGCGCATCGTGCTGCGACACATCATGCCGCTGTGCATCTCCTCGCTGATCGTGCGCGTGACGCTCGACATGGCCGGCATCATCCTCACCGCCGCCGGCCTCGGCTTCCTCGGCCTCGGCGCCCAGCCGCCGCTGCCCGAATGGGGTGCCATGATCGCCTCCGGCCGCCGCTTCATCCTCGACCAGTGGTGGGTGGCCGCAGCACCCGGTGCGGCGATCCTCATCGTCAGCCTCGGCTTCAACCTGCTCGGCGACGGCCTGCGCGACGCGCTCGATACCCGCAGCGGTGGCCAATGAGCACGCTGCTGCATGTCGAAGACCTGCGCGTCTCCTTCCCCACCCGCACCGGCGTGGTCGAAGCGGTGCGCGGCGTCTCCTTCGCGCTCGGCCAGGAGCGGCTCGGCATCGTCGGCGAAAGCGGTTCCGGCAAGTCGCAGACCGGCCGAGCCATCATGGGGCTGACGCCGCAGCAGGCCGAGATCAAGGCCAGGCGGCTCGAATTCAGCGGCATCGAGCTTTTGAAGGCGTCGCCGGCCGAACGGCGGGCCTTGCGCGGCAGCCGCATCGCCATGATCCTGCAGGATCCCAAATATTCGCTCGATCCGGTCATGACCATCGGCCGCCAGATCGTCGAGACGCTGCGCACGCATGAGAAGGTCGGCAAGTCGGAGGCGCGCCAGCGCGCGCTCGACATGCTTGCTGCCGTTCAGATCCGCGACCCCAAGCGCGTCTACGACCTTTACCCGCACGAGGTCTCGGGCGGCATGGGGCAGCGCGCCATGATCGCCATGATGCTGATCGCCGGCCCCGAACTCTTGATCGCCGACGAGCCGACCTCGGCGCTCGACGTGACCGTCCAGCTCGACATCTTGCGCATCCTGGACCGGCTGGTCATCGACCGCGGCATGGGGCTGGTCTTCATCTCCCACGATTTGCGCCTGGTCTCGACCTTCTGCGACCGGGTCATCGTCATGTATGCCGGCAAGATCGTCGAGGAGTTGAAGGCTTCGGAACTGTCGCAGGCCAAGCACCCCTACACGCAAGGCCTACTCAACTGCATGCCCAAGATCGGCGAGAGCCGGCACCCGCTGCCCGTGCTCGACCGCCAGCCGGAGTGGCTGCTGTGACCCCTGCCCTCAAGATAGACAAACTGCGCGTCGTCTATGACGACTTCATCGCGTTGAAGGATGTCAGCCTTAGCGTCGCGCAGGGCGAATCCTTCGGCCTTGTCGGCGAATCCGGTTCCGGCAAGTCAACGCTGCTGCGCGCGGTCGCCGGTCTGGCGCCCGTGACCTCCGGCACCATCGACGTTTCCGGCCAGCGCCTGGGCAAGACCCGCGACAAGGCGTTCTACCGCCAGGTCCAGATGGTGTTCCAGGACCCTTACGGTTCGCTGCATCCGCGCCAGACCGTCGACCGCCTGCTGCTCGAACCGCTCGACATCCACGGCTTCGCCGACACCGAAAAACGCATCCAGCGCGCGCTCGACGAGGTCGGCCTCGGTTCCGGCTTCCGCTTCCGTTATTCGCACCAGTTGTCGGGCGGCCAGCGCCAGCGCGTGGCGATTGCCCGGGCACTGATCCTCGAGCCGTCGATCCTTTTGCTCGACGAGCCGACTTCGGCGCTCGACGCTTCGGTCCAGGCCGAGGTGCTCAACCTGCTCGAACAGGTGCGCCGCGACCGCAAGCTGACCTTCGTCATGGTCAGCCACGACCTCGGCGTCATCACCCACATGTGCGAGCGGCTGATGGTCATGCAGAGCGGCGAGGAGGTCGAGCGGCTGCAGGCCGACGACCTCGCCACACGCAACGTGGCCCAGGACTACACGCGCAACCTTCTGGTGGCGTCGGAAGGATTCGTGCGCGGCGGCTAGGGCAGTTCCACAATCGCGAAAATGCCCTGGCGGCTTGCACGTCGAAGCACTTGCCTGCAATTCTGGATACAGCCAATCCGCAACCCGCATCTCAGGTGACAAAAATGCTCCTTGGCATCGACCCGCTGCTCGGCCCCGACGTGCTCTACGTGCTCCGCGCCATGGGCCATGGCGACGACCTGATCATCGCCGACGCCAACTTCCCGGCCGATGCGATGGCGAGGCAAACGGTGTTCGGCCGGCCGCTGCGCATCGATGGCGACATCGTCAGCGTGATGAAGGCGGTGCTGTCGGTGATGCCCGTCGACACCTTCGTCGACGATGCCTTCGGCCGCATGGAGGTCGTCGGCAAGCCGGACGAGATCCCGGACGTCCAGCGTGAGGTCGGCAAGCTGATCGAGGGCACCGGCACGAAGATGGTCGGCATCGAGCGCTTCGCCTTCTACGAGCGTGCCAGGAAGGCCTATGCCGTCATCCAGACCCAGGAACGCCGCTTCTACGCCGACTTCGCCGTGCGCAAGGGCGTGGTGCCGCCGGAGGAGTGAGGCGCTCCGACCAACCTGCCCTCATCCAACTGCGAGTTTGTCGAAGGGTCGGCACCTCTCTTGAAAGGGAACAGCCGCCCCTCATCCCCTACCGGACCTTTTCCCCGTGAACGGGGCGAAGGAAGCCGGCTGCGACGACTACGCCCACTTCCACAACACAGAAGAGGTCAGCGGAAACGTCGACGCCCCCTCTCCCCGCTTGCGGGGAGAGGGCAAGGGTGAGGGGCAGCGCTGAGCTGCCCAATAGAAAGAGTTAGAGCAAAGAGTATTCAGCCCGCCTACGACAGCGACAGCTTCGCCGCGACATCCTTGAGCAACAACAGCGTCTGGTCGATGTCGGCCTGCTTGTCGTCGAGCCTTTGGATGTAGGGGCAGGTCAGCACGGCGATCGCGTAGCCGTCGGGCGACAGGATCGGCACCGAGATATCCTCGATGGCGCGCATTTGCTGGCTCGGCCCGACGCGGTGCCCTGCCTCGCGATAGGCCTTCAGCACCGGCTCCAGCCTGTCCCGCGCCTCGGCCTGCTTCGTGCCTTCCCAACGCATCGCCAGCTCCGACTGCGCCTGCTCGTCGAGGAAGGCGAGCAGGATATGGCCGGAACTGGTGGTCAAGAGCTCGATATGGGCGCCGATGCGGATGCCGAACTCCCAATTGCCGGGACAGCTGGCATGCGCGACAACGAGTGCCGCGCCGCCTTCGGGAACGACGAGGTGGCAGGACTGCCCGGCCTCGCTGGCGAAGGCGTCCATCAGCGGCAAGGCGCG